>MGBV01000273.1:14229-18925 GCA_001788415.1 Candidatus Rokubacteria bacterium GWC2_70_16
AGGCGCCCGCAGCGGGAGCGTGCAGCGCGCAGGCCGCCGCCATCCACCGGCGCTTCCCCGTCTACACGAACCTCGGCGCCATCGCTCCGGCCGGGGACGTCTTCTGCAGCGCCGTCCCGCTGCGTGGCCCGGTCAGCCTCGCGGACCGCGGCTACTTCAGCCGCACCCTCGAGACGCGCGACGTCGTCGTGAGCGGGTACGTGGTGGACCGCGTCAGCGGCAAGCCCGCCCTCACCCTGGCCTCTCCCGCAGTGGACGGCGCGGGCACCCTGCGCGCGGTGGTTTTCGTGGGACTGGATCTCGCGTGGCTCCCCCAGCTCGTGAAGACCGCGCAGCTGCCGACGGGCTCCTCCTTTCTCATCTCCGACGCCGCCGGGCTCGTGCTGGCCCGCCATCCCGACTCCGCCGGGTGGATCGGCCAGTCGGTGCCCGAGCCCGCACTCATGCGGGCGATCCACCGCCAGCAGGGAGAGGGCAAGGCGCAGGTCACCGGGGCGGACGGCGTCCCCCGCTTCTTCGGCTGGGCGCCCGTGCGCGGGTTGCCTCCCGCGGAACGCCTGTACGTGAGCGTCGGCATCTCGAGGGACGCGGCCTTCGTGGAGGCGAACCGGGTGCTGCTGCGCACCCTGCTCTCGCTGGCGCTCGTCGGGGCGGTGGCCCTGGCCGTGGCCGCTCTCGGAGGGCACCTGATCGTCTTTGGCCGCCTGCGGACGCTGGTCCGGGCGGCCGAGCTCCTGAGCGCGGGCGACCTCGGCGCGCGGGCCCGCGTGGAGGGTGCCGACGAGATCGCCGTGCTCGGGCGCTCCTTCGACGCCATGGCCGATCGCCTGGCGGCCATGGTGAAGGGCGAGCAGAGGGCCAAGGAGGACCTCGAGGAGCGCGTGAGCGAGCTGGATCTCCTGAACCGCCTCGGCGAGCTGCTCCAGGCGTGCCTCACGCTGGAGGAGGCCTACGCCGTCCTCGAGCGCGTCCTGAAGGACCTCTTCCGCTTCGAGAGCGGGGCGGTCTTCGCGTGCAGCACCTCGCGCAGCCTCATCGAGGCCGTGGCGCGCTGGGGCGCCGCCGCCAGCGGGAGCGGCGGCGTCTTCGCCATCGAGGAGTGCTGGGCGCTGCGCAGCGGGCGGCCCCACCTCGTGGAGGACACCCGCTCGGGCCCGCTCTGCACGCATCTGCCGAGCCCCCCACCTGCCGCCTGCATCTGCGTGCCGCTGGTCGCCCAGGGCGAGGCCCTGGGTCTCCTCTACATCGGCGCCCCGCCCGCCGGGACGCCGGCGGGGCGGCCGCTCAGCGAGGCGCGGCGCCGGCTCGCGGAGGCGGTGGCCGAGCAGGTGGCGCTGGGGCTCGCCAACGTGAAGCTGCGGGAGGTCCTCCGGAGCCAGTCCATCCGCGACCCGCTCACCGGGCTCTTCAACCGCCGCTACATGGAGGAGACGCTGGAGCGCGAGGTCCGCCGCTCGCAGCGCGCGGGCCGGCCCATGGCCGTCATCATGGCCGACATCGACCACTTCAAGCTGATCAACGACAACTTCGACCACGACGCCGGCGACGCGATGCTGCGCGAGATGGGCGCCCTCTTCCAGCGCAACCTGCGCCGCGAGGACATCGCCTGCCGCTACGGGGGCGAGGAGTTCGTGCTGGTGCTGCACGACGCCTCGCTGGAGGACGCGGCCAAGCGGGCCGAGGACCTGCGTGACGGCGTGAAGCAGATGCGGGTCTCGGACCGCGGCCGCATCGTCGGCCCCGTGACGCTGTCGCTGGGCGTGGCGACCTTCCCCGAGCACGGCATCACGGGCGAGGCGCTGCTCCACGCCGCGGATGCCGCTCTCTACCGCGCCAAGCGCCGGGGCCGGGACCGCGTCACCACGGCCGAGCCCGCCGGGACCCCCCGCCCCGGCGAGCGGCGCTGATCCCGGGCCTCGCCAGAGGCCGCGCACGGGCTCCCCAACAGTGCGGGTTAGGACAGCCCGGTGATGGAGCCGTCGGAGGCGACGTCCACGACCTCCGCGTTGGGATGGCGCGGCAGGCCCGGCATGGTCTGGACGTCCCCCGTGAGCGCCACGACGAACCCGGCCCCCGCCGAGACCTCGACGTCGTTGACGGTGATCCGGAAGCCCCGCGGCCGGCCCAGCAGCGTCGGGTCGTCCGAGAGCGAGCGGGGCGTCTTGGCCACGCATACCGGGAGCCCCCCGTGGCCGAGCGCCTCGATCTCGGCGATCTGCCGCTCGACGTGGGCCGGGTACACGACCCCGTCGGCCCCGTACACCCGCCGCGCGATCGCGTCGAGCTTGGCCTTCACCGGCTGGTCGAGGGGGTAGAGCGGGGCGAAGCGGGAGGGCTCCGACGCCAGCAGCGTGAGGAGCCCGCGCGCCAGCTCCTGGCCGCCCTCGCCCCCCTGCTCGAAGATGTCAGCCACGTGGGCGGCCACGCCGAGGCCCGCGCAGTGATCGATCACGACCCGGTGCTCGCGCCCGGTGTCGGTGGGGTAGCGGTTGAGGCCAACCAGGAGCGGCACGCCGAAGTGGCGGAGGCCCTCCACATGGGCGTCGAGGTTGTCGAGGCCTCGCCCCAGCGCGTCGAGGTTCTCCGCCGCCAGCTCCTTGACCGGGACCCCGCCGTGGTACTTGAGCGCGCGGGTCGAGACCACGAGGAGGACGGCGTCCGGCCGGAGGCCCGCCGCCCGGCACTTGATGTCGAAGAACTTCTCGGCCCCCAGATCGCTGCCGAAGCCAGCCTCCGTGAGGCAGATCTCCCCCAGCTTGAGCGCCATCCGGGTGGCGACCACCGAGTTGCAGCCATGCGCGATGTTCCCGAACGGGCCGCCGTGGATGAGGGCCGGCGTCCCCTCCAGCGTCTGGGCCAGGTTGGGGTGGATCGCGTGGCGGAGGAGCGCCGCCATGGCGCCCGCGACTCCGAGCGCCTCGGCGGCGACGGGCCGGCCCTCGTGCGTGAGCGCCACGATGATGCGCGCGAGCCGCTGGCGCAGATCCGCCAGGCCCTCGGCCAGGCAGAGCACGGCCATGATCTCGGAGGCGGCGGTGATGAGGAACCCGCCCTCGCGCGGGACGCCGTCGGCCGGCCCGCCGAGGCCCAGCACGATGTGGCGCAGCGCCCGGTCGTTGACGTCGAGCGCGCGCTTCCAGAGGACGCGCCGCGGATCGATGCCGAGGGCGTTGCCGTGATGGAGGTGGCTGTCCAGCGCCGCCGCCAGCAGGTTGTGCGCGGAGGTGATGGCGTGGAGGTCGCCCGTGAAGTGCAGGTTGATGTCGTCACCGGGCAGGACCTGCGAGCTCCCGCCGCCGGTGCCGCCGCCCTTGAGCCCGAGCGTGGGGCCGATGGACGGCTCGCGGAGCGCGACCACCGCGCGCGCGCCCGTCCGGCAGAGCGCCTGGGCGAGCCCGATGGCCATGGTGGTCTTGCCGTCCCCGGCCGGCGTCGGCGTGATGGAGGAGACGACCACGAGGCGGCCGTCGGGGCGCGAGCGGCGGGCCTCGATGGCGGGGAGGAGCACCTTCGCCGCGTACCGCCCGTAGGGCACCCACTCGGCGTCGGCGAGCCCCAGCTCCCGCGCCACGTCCGCGATGGGGCGCGGAGGGCTAGCGTCGCGCCGGGGCGGGGTCGAGGTCGGCATCGGGCATGATCTCCCGGAGCCAGGCGGGGAGGGCGATCATCTTCCGCGTCGTCGGGTCCCAGCAGGCGTGGCGCGTGTACCCGGTGGCGATCAGGTCGGCGGCCTCGTCGCGGATCTCGTAGGAGAAGGTGAAGCTCGCCCGCTTGCGCTCGCTCACCCGGCAGGTGACGGCGAGCAGGGCGTCGAGGCGGGCCGGCTTCACGTACCGGACGAGGGCCTCGACCACGGGCATGTGGATCCGCCGGTCCACCTGCGCCATCGGAAGCCCCGCCTGCCGCAGGTACTCCACGCGCCCCACCTCGAAGTAGGTGAGGTAGTTGCCGTAGTAGACCACCGACATGGTGTCGGTGTCCTTGTAGCGCACGCGGACGTGGGTCGTGGCCGGCATCGAGGCTGGGCGCGGGCCGGCTACAAATACTGGCCGTAGCGGATCTTCTCGACGACCTCGCGGATGCGGCGGTAGGCGTCGATCTGCTGGAGCAGATCCTGGGTGGTGACGAGCCCCGCGTCCCGTCCTTCCCCCGCGGCGGACACCTTCTGCTCGAGCGCGCGCCGGAGCACCTCCGAGATCTCGGCCCCGCTCATGCCGCCCATGGGGGGCAGGAGCGAGCGGAAGTCCAGGCCCTCGAAGAGCGCGCGGCCGGCGGCGGTCTCGGCGCGCGCCTTGGCGAGCTGCAGGATCTCCTGCTGGGCGGGCCCATCGGGCACGCTCACCTCCACCAGCCGGTCGAGCCGCCCCGGGGCGACCAGGGTGGGATCCACCGAATCCGTCCGGTTGGTGGCGGCGACGATGATCATGGGCGAGAAGTCGTCGAGGCTGTCCATCTTCTCGCAGAGCGCGGCCACGAGGCGCGCGCTCGCCTCCCGCGCCTGGGCGGGCGAGAGCAGGTGCTCGAGCGACAGCGCGTTGGCCTCGTCCAGGAACACCACGGCCTTGCCCTCGCCCTTGGCGATCCCCAGGATCTCCTGCAGGAGCTCGCCCGTGTTCGGGCCGAACTTGGAGGTGAGGTTCATGAGCTTCAGGTGGTAGAAGATCGCCCCGGCAGTCGTGGCCAGCGCGCGCGCGAG
>MGBV01000273.1:18937-19250 GCA_001788415.1 Candidatus Rokubacteria bacterium GWC2_70_16
GGTGCCGGGCGGGCCGTAGAGGAGCAGGCCCTTGGGCGGGGTGATGCCCCACTTGCGGTAGAGCTCGGGATCCGTCAGCGCCGTGGCGAAGGCGCGCACCGCCGCCTTGGCCTGGGCGAGGCCGCCGATGTGGTCGAACGAGGTCTCCGGCTTGATGACGACGACGACGCGCCCGCTCAGGTCGCCGAACTTCTCTCCGAGCTTCGCGAAGACGTCCTCGATGCGGCGCTGGATCGCCCACTGCTGGCCGCCGTCCCCGGGCGGCTCGGGGGCCTCCTTGACCTCCTCGGCGGCCACGGTCAGATCCTCGGCG
>MGBV01000273.1:19268-21809 GCA_001788415.1 Candidatus Rokubacteria bacterium GWC2_70_16
CCTTGGCGCGGATGGCCAGCGCGATGGCGTCGGAGGGCCGGGAGTCGAGCTGCATGTCCGCGCCGCTCGCCGCGAGGAACACGGTCGCGTAGTAGATGTCGTCCTTGAGATCGGTGATCACCGCCTTCTTCACCGACACGTTCAGGCGGCCGAAGAGCGTGAGGAACAGGTCGTGGGTGAGCGGGCGCGGGGGCGTGACGTTCTGCAGCGGGAACGCGATGCCGGTGGCTTCGGCGGCGCCGATCGCCATGGCGAAGGTGCGCCGGTCACGCTTGCCCTGGAGCACCACCGTGGGCTGACGCGTGTTCGGGCTCAGCAGGAGCCCGACGACTTCCACCTCCTGGGGGCCCAGGGGCTTCGGGGACGGAGCCTCACTCTTGCCGCCGGCCGCCAGGAGCGCCGCGCCGCACACGACCGCCAGGCCGAGCGTTGCGATCCCCCCGTGTCCCCTCATGGCTGACCTCCCCGGCGCGCCGGAACCCGCAGCGCGCCAGCAGTATCAGCCCGGGGGGACGACCAAGTCAACTCAGCGATGCCCGCGACCGTCCGCGCGGGCCGTCCGGAGGTGCTCCGTGCCCCCCGCGGACGCCGGAGGCGGGAGCCGCAGGCTCGCGAGCAGCCCCAGCGCCAGGCAGAGGCCGAGCCCGGTCCACATGACGGCGTAGCCAAGGCCGTGGGCCACGTAGCCGAACGTCAGGGCGCCGAGCGCGTTGCCCACGAGGCAGACGGAGCTGAAGATCCCGACCGCGCTGCTGCGCCGCGACTCGGGTGTCACATCCACCACGAGGGCGGACAGCGCGGGGTAGAGAAAGCCGTGAGCGCCGCCCGCCATCACGCCGGCGAGGAGGAGCAGCGGGAGGACGGGGACGTCCACGGTGGGGCCCAGGAGCCCGCCCAGCAGGGCCAGCACGCCGACGGCAGCCGTCTGCACGAACATCGAGGGGACGATGACAGCGCGGCGGCCGCGCGTGTCGATCAGGGTCCCGCCGAAGACGCGCACCGCCATGGCCGAGCCGGAGTAGCCCGTGTAGAAGAGGCCGAGCCCCGTCACCCCCATGTGCTCCGCAAAGGTCGGGAGGAAGGTGAACAGCGTCCCCGTCCCGAGCCCGAAGAAGAAACCCAGCGCCATGTGGAGGCGCAGGAGCTCCTGCAGCCCCACGCGGAATGCCTCGGCGCCGGGCCCCGCCCCCATGACGGGCGGCCGCACGTCGCGGGTGCGGAACACAAGGACCAGCGCCACGGCCGCCACGAGCGACGAGATGGCGAAGGACCAGCCGAAGCCCAGCCGGCGGATCACGACCTCCCCGATCAGCGGCGCCACCGCCGTGGAGACGAGTCCCGAGAGCCCGAAGATGCCCAGCGCCCAGCCGCGCCGTGCCACGGGCACGAGGTCCACGATGTGGACGTAGTTGGCGACGAAGAACAGCGAGAAGGCGATGCCGTGCAGGCCGCGGAGCGCGGCCGCCACCGGGATGGGCACGCCGACGCTGAAGGCCGCGGAGGACAGCGTGAGCAGGCCCACGCCGAGCCGCATGAAGAGGCGGCGGCCCAGTCGGTCCACCCAGACGCCCACCAGCGGCTGACACAGGATGCCCGCCACGCTGAACATGCTCTGGACGAGGCCGACATCCGCCTCGCTGCCCCCGAGCCGCTTGACGTACAGCGGGAGCAGGAGGAAGCCGTTGAGCGCGAGGAAGAAGAGGAAGTTGGTGAGCATGGCCCGCGCGTACGGACCGCTCAGCAGGATCTGGAGCGCGGAGGTCACCGGACTGGCGGCAGGACCGAGCGCCGCAGTAGAATGGCGTGCGACATGAGACGGCAACAGTATAGCACGCGGGCTCGCGCGTGATCACCATCGGCGGCGTCCTTGCCTCCGCCGTCTCGCTCCCGCGGGCCGGGCGCGGGCGCTTCCACGCCCCGCAGCCGCTGCAGAGCTGGCCCGGGATCGTCCACGGCGGCGGGTTGCTCGCCGCGCTCGACGACGCGGCGGCCCGCGCGGGCCTCGCCGGCGCGCCGCGCGTGCTCGAAGGGCGCCTCACCTCCTCCGTCCCGCTCGAGACCGAGCTCGAGCTCGACGCGCGCGAGCGCGATGGCGCGATGACCCTCACCGTGCTCCAGGACGGCCAGACGCTCACCTCCGCCTCCGTCGCGCCGCTCCGCGACGGCGGGCGCGCGACCGCGCCGGCCTGGCGCGGCGGTGGGGCGGGATGGCCCCTGCCCCTGTCGGAGGACTGCCTCGCCTGCGGCGCGCGCAACCCGCTGGGCCTCCAGGTGGGGCTCGCCTTCGACGACGAAGGCGTCTGGGCGCGGCTCACGCCGCGGGCGCCCTGGAGCACCAAGGCCGGCACGCTCCATCCGGCGGTGGCGCCGGTGTTGCTCGACGAGATCGCGTGGTGGCTCGGGGCGCTGATGATGCAGGAAGGCGGACTGACCAACCGGATCGGCCTCACCCTGCTCGACGGGGCGCTGCCGGCGGGCACACCGCTGCTCGGCGTGGGGCGCTTCGATCAGGTCGAGCCCGTCGACCGCAAGCGGACCTTC
>MGBV01000274.1:0-11330 GCA_001788415.1 Candidatus Rokubacteria bacterium GWC2_70_16
AGACCCTCGGCGTGTCGTACGGCACGGTCGCCCTGGCGGCCGCGATCCCCGGCGTCCTCTACTTCGTCGCGGTCGGGGTCATGGTGCACTTCGAGGCCGCGCGCCAGGGGCTGCCGGTGCTGCCGCGCGCCGAGCTGCCGCGCCTCGGCCCCATCCTCAGGCGCGACGTCCACCTGCTCGCCGGCCCCGCGCTCCTCGTCTGGTTCCTCGTCGAGGGCCGCTCGCCGCTCTTCGCGGGGTTCTGGGCGCTGGTCACCGCACTCGCCGCGAGCCAGGTGCGACGCGACACGCGGATCGGCCCGCGGCGGGCGGCCGGCGTCCTGGTCGAGGGCGCGCAGAGCGCCTTGCCGGTCGCCCTCGCCTGCGCCACCGTCGGCGTCGTCGTCGGCGTCGTGTCGGCGACGGGCCTCGGGCTCAAGCTCGCGAGCGGGATCGTCGGGCTCGCGCAGGGGAGCATGCTCCTCACGCTCCTCCTCACGATGGTGGCCGCGCTGGTGCTCGGCACCGGGCTGCCGACCTCGGCGACCTACATCATCACCTCCATCATGGCGGCCCCGGCGCTCGTCCAGCTCGGGGTCCCGAAGCTCGTCGCGCACATGTTCGTGTTCTACTTCGGCATCCTCGCCGACCTCACGCCGCCCACGGCGATCTCGACCTACGCGACGTCGTCCATCGCCGGGTCGGACGTCTGGAAGACGCAGTGGACGGCCATGGCGCTGGCGCTGTCCGGGTTCATCATCCCGTTCAGCTTCGCGTACGACCCGGCGCTGATGATGCTGGGCGCGAGCGTGCCCCACATCGTCCTGCGCACGGCGGCGGCGACGCTCGGGATCGTGATGCTCGGCGCCGGCCTGATCGGCTACCTCCGGGGGCCGACCCGGCTCTGGGAGCGCGCGCTGCTCCTCGCGGGCGCGGCGTTGCTGATCTTCCCGGGGGCGCTCGGCGACCTGGTCGGCGCGGCCTGTCTCGTGGTGGTGTACGCGTCCCAGCGGACACGGCCGGCCCGCCTGCCCGCGCGCGGGTGACCGGGACGCGGACTCCCGCACCCCATGTCAGGAGGTCTGGATCCTGGGCGCGCTGAGCCGGTGGCCGCTCCCGTGACCACCCATCGGGCTCCGCTGCCGCGCCTGGCGTGGATCGTCTGGGGGATCCCGGCCTTCCTGTTCCTGCTCGCTTTCCTCCACCGCGTGGCCCCGGGCGTCATGGCGAAGGACCTGATGCAGGCCTTCAACGCCTCGGGCGCCATCGTGGGGCTGCTCTCGGCCACCTACTTCTACGCCTATGCGGGCTTCATGGTCCCCGCGGGCCTGCTCCTCGACGCCTACGGCGTCAGGCTCGTCATGACGGCGGGCAGCGCCGTCATGGGGCTGGGGGCCATGGCCATGGCCGCGGCGCCCGGCACGGGCGCGCTCTTCACCGGCCGCTTCCTGGTGGGGCTGGGCGCCACGGTGACCTTCATCGGCGCGCTCAAGATCGCGGCGACCTGGTTCCCACCCTCGTACTTCGGCACGCTCTCGGCGGTAACGGCCACGGTGGGCGTCCTCGGCGCCCTCGCGGGCACCTTGCCGCTGGCGGCGCTCATCGGGCTGGCCGGCTGGCGAGGTTCGTTCTGGATCATCGGGGTCCTGACCATGGCCGGCGCCGCGTGCTGTCTACTCATCGTGAGAGACCATCCCCCCGGGCACGCCGGGGCCGATGCCCCCGTCCCCGGGCTCCGGGCCGTCATGGGCGGGATGGCCCAGGTCCTCGGCAACCCCCACACCTGGCCCCCCTTCCTGGCCTTCTTCTTCCTCTACTCGGCCACCGGCAACCTGATGCTCTGGGCCGTGCCCTATCTCAAGGACGTGTACGGGATCTCGACCACGCAGGCGGCGCTCTACTTCTCGGCCACCTCCGTGGCGCTTCTCGTCTCGGGCCCGCTGACGGGCTACCTCTCCGACCAGGTGCTGAAGCGGCGGAAGCTCCCCTACACCGTGCTGACCGCTTCCTACCTGACGCTCTGGCTGGTCATGGTGATGACGCTGGGGGCGCTCCCGCTCTGGGCCGTCCCCGTCCTCTTCTTCGCGCTCGGCATGACCAATGGCGCCTTCGTGCTCACCTGGCCCCTCGGGCGCGAGGTCAATCCCCCGGCGCTCGCCGGCATCGCCGTCGCCGTGACCAACCTCGGCGGGTTCCTCGGCGCGGCGCTCACCCAGGGCCCGGTGGGCGCCGTGCTGGATGCGGGCTGGGCCGGCGCGATGGCCGGCGGAGCCCGCGTCTACCCCGTCTCCGCCTACCGCGGCGCCCTCGGCGTCTGCGCCGGCTTCGTCCTGCTCTCCATGCTCATGACGCTCTTGCTCAAGGAAACCCGAGGCCTCAACATCTATCACCAGCTCAGGGGACAGGCCGGGCCGGCAGCCCGGCCCTGATCCCCGAGCCCCCGGAGACCCGCATCGTGGCCAACGATCCCCACCCGGCGCCGTCCATCGACCCCGCCCTGCTCCACGAGAAGCACCGCGGCACGCTGGTCTGGCAGACGCAGATCACCGACGAGTCCGGGCGGCTCCTCTCGATGACCACCCAGACCCAGATGGTGCTGGTCAGACGTCAAGGGGCGTAGGCACGACCGAGGATCGGGCGGGGACCGCGCCAGAGGGTGCCACGCGGGAGCCCGCGAGTCCCGTGGGCCTCATGGGCGCGACGCGCGCCCTACGTAGTCGTGGATCTGGCGCAGATGGGCGAGGATATCCTGCGCGGCCGATTGCAGGGCCTCGTGGACCCTGGCGGGATCGATCTCGTCGTACTCGTGGACGATCCGGTTGCGCAGCCCGGCCGACCCCGCGATCCGCGGTGCGAAGTCATGCTCCAGCACGCCCACCCGCGCCAGCCGCGTGAACGACTCGTAGTAATCGGCTGGAGGAGCCTCTCCCGCCTCGGTGATGAGGTGAAAGTTGATGTCGATCATCCGGCCGATCATCCGCTCCAGAAGCCGCTCCGCCACCAGCTCGTCGGTGGGACTGGCGAGGTAGCTCTCCCTGTCCTTGCTCGCCAGGGACTCCAGAGGAGCGAGGTCTGCAGCGATGAGGGTCATCTTCCGCGTCACGAGGTCGCGATCGATCACGGGCTGGGAACCTGGCCCAGCGCCCGGGCGACGTAGTCGCGCTCCATGGCGAGATAGCGCCGATGATCCTGGTAGCGCCTGAACGCATAGCACTTCAGCTCCAGGAGCCGCCGCGGAAGCCCGTAGAGCAGGCTGCAGTTCTCGGTGACCTGCTTGAGGAACAGCGGGTCGGCATGGTTGATGACCGCCAGGTCCACGTCCTGTCCGGGGAAGAGCGTCTGGACGTCATGAGTGAGATCGGCCAGGGCCACGAGGGAGCCGGCCGGCCGCGCCAGCAGCACAGCGATGTCCAGGTCGCTCCGGCAGTGGGTGCGGCCAGACACCGTGGAACCGAAGCGCAGCATCAGGGCGATGCCGTGCTTGCGGGCGATCTCCTCCAGCCGCTGGGTGTCCATGCCATCGCTCCGGTCGAGGCATTATACCGCCCGCCACTGGGATTCCCGCGAGGGCGCTTGCGCATCAGCCCCGGTCGAGGAAGGCTTCGGTCATCGCGTTGACCTCGGGGATGCCGATCCGCGCGATGGCATTGATGCGGGCCTTGACCTCGGCGAGCGCGCGGAAGGGCTTGGCGGCCAGGCGCCCGGCAAAGGCCTGGACGGTCGCCTCCAGCTGGGCGCCAGGCACCACCTCGTGGACGAGGCCCCAGGCTCCCGCCTCGGCCGCCGAGTAGCGCCGGCAGCCCATGATGATCTCCTTGGCGCGGGCGGGGCCCACCAGACGCACGAAGCGCGTCGTCGAGGCCACGCCGAGCGGAACGCCGAGATCCACCTCGGGGATCCAGAGTTCCGCCTCGGCCGCCGCCAGGCGGAAGTCGCAGGCGAGGGCGAGTCCCCAGCCTCCGCCGACTGCATGACCATTGATCGCGGCGATGGTCGGCTGCTCCAGCCCCTCCAGCAGCGTGTTGACCCGCTCGAAGAGCCGTCTGAACTGGCTCTTCCTGGCGAGGAACATCTGCCGCCGCGCCTCCTCCGACATGCCCTTCTTGAAGGGGGCATCCGCGCCGGCGGAGAACACGGGCGGCGTTCCGGTGACGATGACGACGCGAGTGCCGGCGTCGTCGCGGAGCGCGGTCAGGGCCGCGGCCAGCTCGGCGAGCATCTCGTCGCTCAGCGAGTTGCGGCGGTCGGGTCGGTCGAGCGTGACGGTGGCGATGGGGCCGCTGCGCTCGAGGCGGACATTGTCGGTCATGACTGGCTCTCCTGCTCCTCGGTCAGGAGCGCCAGGCGCCGCTCCCTGACCATGGCGGTGCACCGCTGATGGTCGGCGCCCGCCCGGCGGTCCTCGGCCATCGCGCCGGGCAGCGGCTCGTCGAGGAAGCGCTCGAGGGCCCGGAAGAGGCGGCGCCGCACCTCCCCGTAGCCCTTCACCACGGCGGCCAGCTCCGCCACCTCACGGCGCCGCGCATGGGGTAGAGGGCGAGCTGCTTGACTTCGGCGGCGAAGGACCGTTCCATAGGAGTCCCTTTGTACCACAGGCCGGCAGCGCCGGGAGGGGGAGGGGCATGGCGCACGTCACCACGACGCGGATGGACGACATCACGGAGCGGCTCCCCGAGATCGCCGTCCCGACCCTCCTCGTCTGCGGCGACGAGGACCCCTCCCTCGGCCCCATGCGCGTCATGGCCGCCACGGTCAAGCACGCGGAGTTCGTGCTCCTCTCGCCGGCGGGGCACTTCGCCAACCGCGACCAGCCGGAGCCCTTCAACCGCGCGGTCCTCGAGTTCCTTGCCGGCCTCGGCGCCTGACGGCACGCGGGCCCGGGCGCTCGTCGAGGCCCTCGCCGCCGTCGCTCCGCGATCCTCTCCCGACGATCGGGCGGAGAAGCTGCGCCTGCTGGATGGCCTCGCCGGCCGTCGCATCGGCCACCCGGACGCGCTGCTGCGCTTCCACGAGACGCTCTGCCTGCTGCAGGCCTACCCGGACGACCGCGAGATCCTGGCCCGCGTGGACCGCGCCCTGGCGACCTTCCCCGACCGGCTGCGGCGGCTCGGCGCGGCCGCCCGGGCACAGCTCCGCGACTCGGGGATCGTGGGCACGACCCTCGCGTATCCCTTCGGGCTGCCCATGGCGCGGTGGCTCGCGGCGCGCCACCCGCGGGACGCGGAGATCGCGTGGGCCGGCCTCGCCGACGACGAGCGGCTGGAGGACATCCTCACGCTCCTGGTGGCCAAGGCCGAGGAGGACACCTTCACCGAGGGGGGCCTCGGCTGGCGCCCGTGGATCCGCTCCGCCAAGGGCGGCCGCCGCGTGAGCGATCTGCAGGTGCTCGCGACGCTCTTCAGCCGGGCCGCGCTGCCCGAGGAGGTCCGCGACTGGCTGTTCGAGGGGCTCGGGCTTCCCATCCGGTGGAGGCTCCGCAACCTGGCGGCCTCGCGCACTGGTGCGCGGCTGCCCTGCCCGGCGCCGTTCTTCGGACCTCCCGCCCCGTCGCCGACGGGCTTCGATCTCGTCCGCGCGGCCACTGCCCACCTGGCCCCTCTGCGGCGCGTGCCGCGCCCCGAGGCGGAGGCCCTCATCGAGGCCGCGCGCCTGGCCATGGCCACGCGGGCGCGGGAGCTGCACGCCTTCTCCCATCCGAACGCGGACGACGTCTTCCTCGCCGAGTGCGGTCGTGGGCTCACGGTGGCGCTCATCGGGCTCCGCCCGGCCTGGCGACTGCCCTTCGAGGGCTACTACGCCTTCTTCGCGCTCAGGAATGGCGTGCCCGTGGGCTACGGGGGCGGCTGGTGCCTCTTCGAGACCATGGAGTTCGGCTTCAACATCTTCGAGTCCTTCAGGCAGGGCGAGTCGCGCATCGTCCTGGGGGAAGTGCTCCGCGTCTTCCACCGCGTCTTCGGCATCCGCACCGTGGTGGTGGATCCCTATCAGATCGGTCACGACAACGCCGAAGCCCTCCGCTCCGGCGCCTTCTACTTCTACTCGCGCCTCGGCTTCCGGCCCCACGACCCGGAGGTGCTCGCTCTCGCGGCCCAGGAGCAGGAGAAGATCGCCCGCGACCGCGCCTACCGCTCGCCCTTGCCCGTGCTGCGGCGGCTCGTGCGCGGCGAGATGTGCCTGCGGCTCCCCGGGGCGAGCCGCCGGCCCGAGGGCCGGATCAGGGCGAGACAGCTCGCGACCCTCGTCACCCGGGACATCGGGCTGCGCTTCGCAGGAGACCGCGCCGCGGCCACCCGCGAGGCCACGGGCCGCGTCGCGCGGGCCCTGGGCGCTGCGGGCTGGCGCCGGTGGCAGCCGGCCGCGCGCGGGGCCTTCGAGCGCTGGGCGCTCGTGCTCGCGCTGGTGCCCGGTCTCTCCCGCTGGCCCGCAGCGGAGCGCCGGCGGGTCGCCCGGATGATCCGCGCCAAGGGCGAGCCCGGCGAGGCCGCCTACGTGCGGCACATGCAGGGCCTCCCGCGACTGCGCCGCGCCCTCGAGGCCCTCGCGCGCGAGGCCGAGCCAGCCATGGCCAGGTCCTGTCCATGACCCGCCGCCCGGCAGCCGTGCTCGGCCTGGCCTCGGCCGCGCACTTCGTCCACGACGGCTTCTCCGACATCCTGTACGTGCTGCTCCCCATCTGGAGCGGCGAGCTCGGCCTCTCCTTCGCCCAGGTGGGGCTGCTCAAGACCGCCTACAGCGGCGGGATGGCCGGCTTCCAGGTGCCCTCGAGCCTGCTGGCCGAGCGCTGGGGCGAGGCGCGGCTGCTGGTGGCCGGCACGGTGGTGACGGCGCTCGCCTACCTGGCGGCGGGGACGGCGGGAAGCTTCGCGGCGCTTCTCGGCTGCCTGCTCCTCGGAGGCCTCGGCTCGTCGGTCCAGCACCCGCTCTCCTCGTCGCTGGTGTCGAAGGCCTACGAGAGCGGGCCGAGGCGGGTGGCGCTGGGCACCTACAACTTCTCCGGCGATCTGGGCAAGGTCATCGTGCCGGCCACCGTGGCCTTCGCCACCACCTGGATGGGCTGGCGCGGGGCCACGCGGGGCTATGCGCTGGTGGGTGTGGGCGCCGCCGCGCTGCTCCTACTGGGGCTTTCCGGCCTCCGCGTCGGAGGGGGCGCGCCCGCGCGCGCGAGTCGCGGGGAGGCCACCGTGACTGAGGCCTCCGGCTGGGGCATCAGGGATCCGCGCGGCTTCCGGGCGCTGTCGGCCATCCACATCATCGACAACTCCACGCGCACCGCCTTCCTCACCTTCCTCCCCTTCCTCCTCATCGCCAAGGGCTCCACGGTCCAGGCGGTGGGCTTCGCCCTCATGCTCGCCTTCGCGGGCGGGGCCGCGGGAAAGCTCGCCTGCGGCGCCCTGGCGGAGCGCATCGGCGTGATCCGCACCGTGGTGGTGACGGAGGCGGCCACCGGGATCGGCATCCTGCTGCTCCTGCCTCTGTCGCTCCCGGCCTGCCTGGCAATCCTGCCGGCGCTGGGAATCGCGCTCAACGGCACCTCGTCGGTGCTGTACGGGAGCGTGGCGGACCTCGTGCATACCGACCGCCGCGGCCGGAGCTACGCGATCTTCTACACGGTGGGGATCGGGGCCTCGGCGCTGTCCCCGTTCGTCTACGGCCTCCTGAGCGACTGGGGCGGGGTCACCCTCACCCTCGGGATCGTCGGCGTCGTGGTCTTCGCCACCCTGCCGCTCACCCTCGCGCTCCGCTAGGGGTCAGGTCTTGCAATCACACATTCGCGCACTCGCCGAACGGGCGCTTGTTGGAATGCAAGACCTGACCCCTTCAGCGGATGGACAGGCGCTCGCTGACCGGGGTGCGCTCCGGCCCCCGGAGCCAGGTCAGCGAGAGCCGCCCGTCCGGATCGAAGCGCAGGGACACCACCACGTCGCCGAGCGACGGCGCGGGCGCCCAGGGACGCTCGATGCGCGCCACCTCGCGGCCCGAGAAGATCTGGCGCACCACGAGAGCCCGCTCCTCCGCGGCCACCAGGAGCTGGCGCCGGAGGTCCACGTCGCGCACGGACCAGCGCGGCTGGGAGACGAGGTGCCGCCGCGCCTCGAAGAAGTAGCTGACCGAGCAGGGGCGTCCGCAGTCGAAGCGCGCCTCGGCGAACGTGGCGCTGTGCCAGATCACCTGGGGCTTGGGAAACGCCGCCAGTCCGGCTGGCGGCGTGAGCCACGTCGCCCGGGTCAGGCTGCCCGCGTAGTAGCCGACCCGGCAGCGGGCGTCCGACTCGCACTCGGCCACGAGCCCCGCGCTCGGCAGCATGGAGCGGTACAGGCAGCGCGAGGGAAGCGTGCCCCCCGCCCCCGCGCACTCTCCCGGCGTTGGATCGGCCGCCTGGACCGGCAGAGCGGTCAGCGCGACCGCGGCCAGCACGAAGAAGCTACACGCCCTGATCGGTCCCCCGCCTCAGGGCTGGGCGGCGAGGATCTCGGTCATCTTGGCGAAGAACTGGTCCAGCATGAGCTTGGAGACGCCGCCCAGCATCCGCTGGCCCACGCTGGCGATGAGGCCGCCGACCTGGACGTCGGCGCTGTAATGAACCCGGGTGCCGCCCTCCACGTCCGACAGCTCCATGGCGGCCTGGCCGCGCACGAACCCCGGCCCGCCCTTGCCCTCGACGGCCATGTGGTAGCGGTTCGGCGGGTCCAGGTCGCTCAGGTGCACCTTCCCCTCGAAGGTGCCCTTGATGGCGCCCACGCCGACCTTCAGGATGGCGCGGTATTGGCCCGGGCCGATGGCCTCGAGCTGGTCGCAGCCCGGCATGGCTACCGCGAGCACGGCGGGGTCCAGAAAGGCCGCCCATACCCGCTCGCGGGGCGCCGCGATGTCGGTCGTTCCCTCGAGCTTCATCCCTCGAGCGATCGGACGGCGGCGTCCATGCGGGAGAGCCCCTCCTTGATGGTCTCGAGGCCCGTCGCATAGGAGAGGCGGATGTGGGCGTCGGAGCCGAAGTCCACGCCCGCCACGGTGGCGATGCGCGCCTCGTCCAGCAGGAAGGCGCAGACGTCCGCCGACCCGCGGAGCACGCCGCCCTTGTGGCGCCGGCCGAAGAGCCCGGAGACGTTGGGGAAGGCGTAGAAGGCGCCCTTGGGCATCACGCAGGAGACGCCGGGCACGGCGTTGAGTCCCTCCACGATGACGCGCCGGCGGCGGTCGAACTCGCCCACCATCTTCGCGACCTCGTCCTGGGGTCCGGTCAGGGCCTCGACGGCGGCCCACTGGGCGATGGACGTGGGGTTGGAGGTCACCTGGCTCTGCACATCCGTCATCGCCTTGATGATGGCCTTCGGGCCCGCCGCGTAGCCGATGCGCCAGCCCGTCATGGCGTAGGCCTTGGAGCACGTGTTGACCACCAGCGTGCGCGCCTTGACCTCGGGCGTGAGCGTGGCGATGGAGACGTGGCGGCCCTCGTAGGTCAGCGCCTCGTAGCACTCATCCGAGACGACCCAGAGGTCCCGCTCGACGGCCAACCGCGCCACCTCCCCGAGGGCCTCGGGCGAAAAGACGGCCCCGGTGGGGTTGCCGGGACTGTCCAGGATGATCAACTTCGTCCGCGGCGTGACGGCCCGGCGCAGCTCGGCCGGGTCGAGATCGAAGCCGGTGGACTCGAGGGTGGGCACGGCCACCGGCGCGCCGCCCAGCAGCCGTACCTGCTCGGGATAGGAGACCCAGTACGGGCTCGGGATCAGCACCTCGTCTCCGGGGTTCACCAGCGCCATGACGATGTTGTAGAGGGTGTGCTTGGCCCCGCAGGAGACCACGACCTCGTCGGGCGTGTAGTCGAGCCCCTGATCGCGCTTGAGCTTGTGGCAGACCGCCGCGCGCAGCTCAGGGATCCCGCCCACCTCCGTGTACTTGGTCTGGCCGCCCTGGAGCGCCCGGATGGCCGCCTCCTTGATGCGCGCGGGAGTGTCGAAGTCCGGCTCGCCGGCGCCGAACGAGATCACGTTGATCCCCTGGGCGCGCATGGCCTTGGCCCTGGCCTGCATGGCGAGCGTGGGAGAGGGAGCGAGCGTCTTCAGCCGATCGGCGAGCATGGGCAGCTCCTACTTTCTGGAGAATTTCTCCGCCATGCGCTCCTCCACCACCGGCGGGACCAGGCCGGTGACCGGAGCGCCCAGCGCGGCCACTTCCTTGATGAGACGGGACGAGATGTAGGTGTACCGCTCGTGGGGCATCATGAACACGGTCTCGACGGTGCTGCGGAGCTTGCGGTTCATGAGGGCCATCTGGAACTCGTACTCGAAGTCCGACACCGCCCGGATCCCGCGGACGATGCAGTCGGCCTGCTCCCGGTGCACGAGGTCGATGAGCAGCCCGTCGAAGGAGGTGATGCGCATGAACAACAGCCCGTGGGTCGCCTCGTCGATGAGCTCCAGGCGCTCCTTGACGGTGAAGAGGGGCTCCTTGGAGGGATTGGCCACCACCGCGACGATCAGCTCATCGAAGATGCGCAGGCTCCGCTCGATGAGATCCAGGTGCCCGTTGTGGATGGGATCGAACATGCCGGGATAGACAGCGCGCTTGCCCACGACGGCCCCCTCGAGCGGTCAGAGATAGGGGAGAAGCCCCGCTGAGTCTACGCAGGGCCCCGGAAGAAAGTCAAGGTCGTCTCCCCGAACCGGCGCGACTTCCACGAGGCGAGCGCGCCCGGCGTGGAGGGCGGCGGCGACTTGGTCGCGTGCTGGACGACCACCACCGCGCCGGGGACGAGACAGGTCCCCTCGGCGAGGCGCTCGAGGGCCGGCAGGGCGCGCGGCGAATCGTAGGGCGGATCGAGGAACACCACGGCGAAACGCTCGCCCGCCTCCCCCAGACGCTCCAGCGCGCGCGCGCTATCCGCGCGCAGCACCCGCGCGCGCCCGGACAGGCCCAGGCGCTCGACGTTCGCGCGAAGCGCGCGGAGGGCGTGGGTGTCCTGCTCGACGAACGTAGCCGAGGGCGCCCCCCGCGACAGGGCCTCGATCCCCACCCCGCCCGCCCCCGCGAAGAGATCGAGGAACGGGCCCGCCGCCAGGTACGGCATCAGCGTGTCGAGGCAGGCGATCCGCACCTGGTCTGAAGTGGGGCGCGTGGTCCGCCCCGTCGGCGTCGTGAGCCGGCGGCCCTTGAGGTCGCCCGCGAGGACCCGCATGCCGGGCTCCCCCTATCCGACGCTGGCCAGGTCGAGCTTGCCGCGCCAGCGCGCCAGCACCGCGGCGCGCAGGGCGCGGTGCTCGGGCCGGAGGAGATTCGGATCGGCGGCCACGAGCGCGAAGGCCTCTTTCCGCGCCTCCTCGAGCATGCCGGCGTCGCGGAGAAGATCGGCC
>MGBV01000274.1:11337-17346 GCA_001788415.1 Candidatus Rokubacteria bacterium GWC2_70_16
GGGCCGCGGAGCTCCAGGTCCGTCTCCGCGATGCGGAAGCCGTCGTTGGTGGCGACCATCGCCTGGAGCCGGCGCCTGGCCTCCTCGGAGGCCCCCTGGCTCATGAGGGCGCAGTAGCTCTTCCAGGGCCCGCGCCCGACGCGGCCGCGGAGCTGGTGGAGCTGGGAGAGCCCGAAGCGCTCGGCATGCTCCACCACCATCATCGTGGCATTGGGGACGTCGATGCCCACCTCGATCACCGTCGTGGACACGAGGAGGTGGATGGCGCCGGACCTGAACTCCTCCATCACCCGATCCTTCTCGGCCACGCGCATCCGGCCGTGGAGCAGCCCCACCCTGAAGTCCGGGAAGATCTCGTGCTGGAGGCGCCGGGCCATCTCGGTGGCGGCGCGGAGATCCGTGGCCTCCGACTCCTCCACGAGCGGGTAGACGACGTAGATCTGCCGCCGCGCCTGCATCTCCCGGCGCAGGAAGGCGTAGACCCCCGGCCGCTCCGTCTCGTCGCGGATCGCCGTCCCGACCCGCTGCCGCCCGGGCGGCATCTCGTCCAGCACAGACACGTCGAGGTCGCCATAGACCGTCAGCGCCAGGGTGCGTGGGATCGGCGTGGCCGTCATCACGAGCACGTCCGGGCTCTCCCCCTTCCTGCGGAGCGTCGCCCGCTGCACCACGCCGAAGCGATGCTGCTCGTCCACCACCGCCAGCCCCAGCCGCTTGAAGCTCACCCCTTCCTGCACGAGCGCGTGGGTGCCGACGAGACAGCCCGTCTCGCCCGCGTCCAGCGCGGCGAGGAGGGCCTGGCGCGGCTTGCCGCGCGTCGCGTTCGTCAGCAGCGTCACCCGGATCCCGAGGGGGCCGAGCAGGCTCGACACCGTTCGCCAGTGCTGCTCGGCCAGGATCTCGGTGGGCGCCATGAGCGCCGCCTGGAAGCCGGCCTCGATGGCGGTGAGGATCGCCAGACAGGCGATCACCGTCTTCCCCGAGCCCACATCCCCCTGGAGGAGCCGGTTCATGGGGTACGGCTGCGCCATGTCCGCGCGCATCTCCGCCCACACCCGCTCCTGGGCCCGGGTGAGCCGGTACGGCAACGAGCCGAGCAGCTGCCTGGCCAGCGCGCCGGGCGGCCTCATCGCCAGACCGGCCCGGCGGCCCTCCCGGTGGCGGCGGATGGCGAGCCCCAGCTCCAGCAGAAAGAGATCGTCGAATACCAGCCGCCGCCGCGCCGTCGCCAGCGTCGCTTCGGTCTCGGGGAAATGCCCCTGGGCGAGGGCGCGACCGAGGGGCTCGAGCCCGCGCCGGACCCGGATCGAGTCGGGCAGCGGCTCGGGGACGCCCCCGGCGCAGGCGTCGACCAGGCGCTTCATCAGCGCCCGGAGCGGGCGCTGCTGCAGTCCCTGGGTCGCCGGGTACACGGGAACGAGCCGCCCGGTGTGAAGCGTCTCGTCCTCGCCATCCTCGGCCATCTCGTAGTCGGCGACGTGCAGCTCCCGACGTCCGTGACGGCCCGGCTTCACGCCGCCGTGCACGACGAGCCGCTGGCCTCGCGTGAACACCCGCTCGAGGTAGCCCCGCCCCCACCAGACGGTGGTGAGATAGCCGCTGTCGTCCCGGAGCGTGACGAAGAGCGGAGCGCGCGAGCGGCCCCGGGGCGGCGGGCTGATGCCGGCGATGGTTCCGGAGCAGGTCAGCGTCTGTCCCACGCTCGCGCTCCCGAGCGGCGCCAGCCGGCTCCGGTCCTCGTGACGCGACGGCAGGTGCATGAGCGCGTCGCCCACGGTCTCGAGCCCGAGCTTCGCGAGCAGGCGGGCACGCTGGGGGCCCACCCCCTTGAGATACTGCAGCGGCGTGTCGAGCCCCGGAACCGCATCCGGGGTGGTACGCGCGGCCGCGCGGGCGTGCCGAGGGCTAGCGGCCAACGGGTTGCCTCATCTCAGCGGTCATGCTATAAGAGGGGGCCGCATCCGGCAACCGAATCGAACCCCAAGGAGTCAGAATGGCTCAGCGCTGCGACGTCTGCGGGAAGGGTCCCGCCGTCGGCCACCGCATCAGTCACGCCCACAACGTCACCACCCGGCGCTGGCTCGCCAACCTGGTGTCCATGCGGGCAAAGATCGGCAGGAGCGTGAAGCGGATCCGCGTCTGCACGCGGTGCCTGAAGGCCGGAAAGGTTACGAAGGTCGTCTAGCCGGAGGGGCGGGGGGCGTCGCCGCCCCCCGCCCTGTGCCTCTGCAGCGGGAAGTATGGAAGCATGAGTGCCGGTGGGAGGCCGCCACCCCCCACCGCCCAGCAACACAGACACTACTTCTTCTTCTTCTTGGTCGCCTTCTTCTTCGCCATTGATTTGTCACCTCCTTTCGTCAGCATTCGCTGACTGCCGGATCGCCCCGAACACCCGGGGCGGCCCTATTTCCGCTTGCCCTTCTTCACCGCCTTCTTCTTCCCGCCCTTCTTGACGGCCTTCTTCTTCACGGCTCGGCTCACCCCCCTCCTGGCGCTGCTTCACCGCCCGGCCCGCTAGTACCCCATCGCTTCGCGCCGGAGATGGGTGGCCTGCTCCCGCCCCCGGGGCTCGTAGTGGTACAGATCGGCGTAGAGCTGCGGCAGGCATACCACCGGGAGCCCGCTCTTCGTGATCGGCGAGTAGAAGACCCCCTCGTCGTAGGGCGCCAGCAGGTAGACGTTGCCCTCTCCCACACCGGCCCGGAACCCCAGGCTCCGGGCGATGGGCTCGTGGCTCCCCTCCACGTAGCAGTGGATGGCGGGGAAGCGGACATTGGAGGCGACGAGCACCGCCCCCGCATGCAGCGTGAAGGCATACCTGCGCCCCTCGGCGTGACAGACCCGCCCGAGCTCGCCGACGAGCTTGCGGGTGATCCGCTCCGGAGAGAAGTAGGCCTCGATGTCGTTCAGCCGGTAGGTGTAGGAGTCCACCCAGCCTTCCAGCAGGTCTCCGGGCTTGACGAGATGGATGCGCTGGTGGTCCCGGCGCTCTACCCACGACAGCTCCTCCAGCCGCTTCACCACGTTGTGGCAGTGACCCAGGCTCACGTCGGCTGCCTTGGCGAGCTCCTCGAGCCGCCAGGCGTGCTGGGAGTCCACGAGGAGCACCCGGACCACCCGCGTGGCTCGCGGGGCGAACAGCGACCGGAGCGGCCGCGTGGAGGGGCGGACGTTGGGCTTGCCCTCCTTCTCGATCAGGACGTTGTCGAAGGAGAGGTGGCAGTTCCCCGAGAGGTCCAGGTAGCCGAGCCCGCTCTTCTTCAGGAGTGCGGCGCTCTGGGAGCTGATATAGGGCGCCACGGCCACGGCATAGGCTCCTGGAAGCTCCCGGCGAAGCTCGCCCAGACGAGCAATGGCAGCGCGGATCTGCCGGGGCTGCCCCAGGGAAGTCGTTTCGAGGATCACGGCCTGGTCAACCGCCCCGAGCTTGAATCGGACAAGCAGATCCACGGCTTGGGCGCCGGCCCTGAAGTCGGGGAGCTCCTGCCAGTCGCTGGCTCGCGAAAACAGATCGCGGAGCCTCTGGACCGCCAGCCGTCGTATGTCGCGAGACTTAGACATCCTTTCACTTGTCCCATAGGTTTCAGCGTGTGCTGAAACAATAGGAACAAACGAAACTCGTGTCAACAAAAAAAGTTGCGCGAGACCGGCTGAAACAGGCGCGTAGAACAGCGGGGCGGTGTGCTAGAGGGTCTCCTCGATGTCGTCCATGGTCTCGTCGTCCAGCCCGAAGTAGTGCCCGACCTCGTGGATCACGACGTCTCTCACCAGATCGGCCATCTCCTCGCGGTCTGCACAGTCCTCCTCGATGGGGCCCTGGTAGATGTGGATGGTGTCGGGCAGGACATTGCCGTAGGAGGTGTCACGGTGGGTGAGGTCCACGCCCCGGTAGAGCCCGTAGAGGGTATCCGGGGGCTCGACGCCCATCTCCTCGAGCGTCTCCTCGTCGGCCCAGTCCTCGACCACCACGGCGATGTTCGCCATCTTCTCGCGGAAGGGGCGCGGGAGCTTACGGAGGGCGGCGCCCACCAGCTTCTCGAACTCGGCGCGCGTCATCGCCCGTTCAGTCGGGGCGACGTCCCCTGCTCCGGCTCGGGCAGGACGCCGAGCGACGCGGCGGGCGGCTGAAGAGGGCCCAGATGCGAGGCGGCGCCCGACGGCCGCACGCGAGGCGTACTGCCTGTACGTTGAGCGTGCGGCCGAGGGCGCCGTACCTCCGCAGATGGACCCTCTTCAGCCGCCCGCTAGAGGCCGCGGACGCGCTCCACATTGATCACGTCCCTCACCTCGCGGATGGCCTGCATGATCGCCTGGAGCTGGCGGAGGTCGTCGACCTCGACCACGAAGTTGTTGATGCCCTTGCGGTCCTCGGTCACGACGATGTCGGCCTTCGTGATGTTCCCCTGGCGCGAGGAAATCGCCGTGGTGATCTCCGCCAGGAGCCCGGGACGGTCCCGGCCGATGTGGACGGCGATGCCCACGGGCCGCTTGGTCGGCGAGCCATCCTCCCACTCCACGGCCACCAGGCGCTCCCGGTCGAGGACGTTCTTCACCACGGTGAGGCAGTCGCGGGCATGCACCGTGAGCCCGCGCCCGCGGGTGATGAAGCCCACGATGCCGTCGCCCGGCACCGGCGCGCAGCACTTGCCGAAGCGCACCAGGAGGTCGTCCACGCCCCGGATGCGGACCGCGCCGTCGGCCCGCTTCGCCGGCTTCTGGGCGCGGGGCTCCTCGCGCTTGTCGGCGTCGTGCACGGCCGCCGGGGCCAGCTTGCCCAGCACCTGCTGGACGGAGGTCTTGCCGTAGCCCACGGAGGCCAGCAAGTCGTCCGCCGTGGGGAAGCCCAGCTCGGTGATGAGCCGCCGCATCTCGTCGGAGGCGAGCAGGGTGGCGGGCGACAGGCGGTACTTCTTGGCCTCGCGCTCGAAGAGCTCGCGCCCGAGCGTGAGCGAACGGGCCCGCTCCTCGATCTTGAGCCACTGGTTGATCTTGGCGCGCGCGCGGTTGGACTTGACGATCTTGAGCCAGTCCCGGCTCGGGTGCTGGGCTGGAGAGGTGACCACCTCGACGATGTCCCCTTGCCGGAGCGTGTACCGCAGGGGGACCAGCTTGCCGTTCACCTTGGCGCCGACGCAGTGGTTCCCCACGTCGGTGTGGACGGCGTAGGCGAAGTCGATGGGCGTCGAGCCCTCGGGGAGCGCCTTGACGTCTCCCTTGGGCGTGAAGACGTACACCTCGTCGGGGAGGAGGTCGAGGTGCACGGAGTCCATGAACTCCTGCGGGTCCTTGACCTCGTCCTGCGACTCCATGAGCTGGCGGAGCCACGTGAAGGCGTCGTCGAACCGGTCGCGCTCGCTCCGCTTCTCCTTGTACAGCCAGTGGGCCGCGATGCCCTCCTCCGCGATCCGGTGCATGTCCCACGTCCGGATCTGGATCTCCACCGGGTCCCCCTTGGGGCCGATCACCGTCGTGTGGAGGGACTGGTACATGTTGACCTTGGGCATCGCGACGAAGTCCTTGAAGCGGCCCGGCACGGGCTTCCACAGGGAGTGGATCACGCCGAGGGCGCCGTAGCAGTCGCGCACGCTCTTGACGATCACGCGGACGGCGGTCAGGTCGTAGATCTCGTCGAACTCGCGCCCGCCCTCGTGCATCTTCTTCCAGATGGAGTAGAAGTGCTTGGGCCGGCCGCTGATCCGCGCCTCGATCCCCACCTCCCCGAGCTTCTGCTGGAGGAAGGCGATGACCTGGTTGATCTCGTCCTCGCGCTCGAGGCGGCGCTTGGCCACCCGCCGCATGAGGTCCTGGTAGTCCTCCGGGTTGAGCGCCCGGAGCGCCAGGTCCTCCAGCTCGGCCTTCACCTTGGCCATGCCGAGCCGGTGGGCCAGCGGGGCATAGATGTCGAGCGTCTCCTGCGAGACCTTCCGCGCCTTGTCGGGCGCGAGGTAGTCGAGGGTGCGCATGTTGTGGAGCCGGTCGGCGAGCTTGATCATCAGGACCCGCAGGTCG
>MGBV01000275.1 GCA_001788415.1 Candidatus Rokubacteria bacterium GWC2_70_16
CCACCCCTGGCACGCGGGTGCCGAGCACCTTCTTCGGGTACACCCGCCGGGTCCGCTCGAAGAACTGGGTGAGGGTGAGCGGGTAGTCCATCATGAGACCCTTCATGGCCGGTCCTTTCTCGCGGGGTCCTGCGGCCTGGCGCTGGTGCGGGCTTCCATAAGATAGGGGCCGGGCGCGGGAGTGTCAACGCACCGGCCCCGGGGCACCCAGCCCGCCGGAAGTTGCCTCATGGCCGTGAGCCGCACACCCGCGCGATCCGCGATCCCGCCATCCGCTCCCACCCGGGCACGTACGCCGTCATGAGGCTCGTGAAGAGGCGGCCGTGATTGGGGACGCGGAGGTGGAGCAGCTCATGCACCACGACAACCTCCTGGAAGGGACGCTCCTCACGCAGGAGATCGCGGCTGAAGCAGATCCTGCCGGCAGGAGAGCAGGAGGCCCACTTGGTCGTCATGCGCTGGACCTGCACGCGTCTGGGCTCCACGCGGATCCGCGAAGCCCAGTCATGCACGAGGGCCTTCAGGGAAACCGCCCGCCCGCCGGCTGGGCGCCGGCGCCGGCCTGTCACCACCGGTCGAGCGGTCTGGCTCATTTCCGCTCAAGGCGCAGGAGGCGGTCGGCCAGCTCGACCATCCGGTCCTTGCCGACGGCGGGCAGAAGGACCTTGTACAGCTCGGCCTTGAGCTGGCGCAGCTCGGCGGCGTTGTGCGCATGGTTCGGGAAGCGAGCGAAGGCCGCGTCGAGCAGGGGGGCGAGCCGATCGGGACCGGGCGCGCCGCCCTGCTTGAGCACCCAGTAGAGCGTGAAGGTATTGAGGTCGAACCCGGTCTTGTCGCGCTCCTTGCCCGCTTGCACGAACTCGGCGAGGAGCCTCTCCAGCTCCCGCAGGGCCTCCTGGGTGCCGACCTGCCGGTCGTCATAGGCCTCGAGGACCGCCTCGGCGCGCTCGCCGATCGGCACGAGATACGGTTGCTGCCCGGCCTGCGCGGCGGCGGCCTGGGCCAGCGCCTTCCCGAGGTTCAGGACCTTGGCGCTCGGGGACGCGTCTGTCTTCTTCAGTGCCTCGAGGGTCTTCTCGTCGATGGTGACGAGTGGCATCGTCACCGCGACCCCCCAGCTCTGGACCCGCTCCCGCACGAGTGACTCCGTCTTCTTCGCGACGTCCTTGTAGAGCGCCGTCCGCTTGCTGAAGGCGTTCCGGACGACCTCATAGAGGACGGAGAGCTTGCCGTAGGCCTCGAGGTGGTCGCGGAGGAAGACGTCCGGGGAGATGATCTCGTAGAGCACCTGCAGCTCCATGAAGAACTTGAAGAACGCCTCGCGCCGGTCCTTGTCGCCGAACGCCTCGATGGCCCGCTCCACGGCCTTGTCGTCCACGGGCCCGCGCGCGAGGGTGAGGAATGGCGGGGCCTGCTCGGCCATGAGGGTCGCGAAGCGCTGCTGGAGCACGTCCAGGTTCTGGATCACGCTGCCCACGATGTCGGAGTCGAAGGCGAGCGCCCTCTCGAGCTTCTCGAAGATGCCGACGAAGTCGAGCACGAAGCCCGCCGGCTTCTTGAGGAGGCCCGCCTCCTCGTATGGGCGGTTGACCCGGGCGATGGCCTGGAGGAGGGTGTGGTCGCGCATCGGCTTGTCGAGATACATGCAGTAGAGGATCGGCGCGTCGAAGCCGGTCAGGAGCTTCTCCGTGACGATGAGGATCTTCGGGAGGACATCGGGCTTGATGAAGGCCTTGCGGAACCGCTTCTCGTCATCCCTGCTCAGGTGGTACTCCGCCAGCAGCGCGGAATCGTTGTGTGCCGAGGTGTAGACGACGGCCGAGTAGTCGGCGGGCAGGTGCTCGTCGAGCGCCCGCTTGTACAGGGCGCAGGCCTCCCGGTCGACACCCACCAGGAAGGCCTTGTAGCCGAGCGGTTCCACGTTCTCGCGGAAGTGGCGGGCCACGAAGGCGGCCACGTGGGCGACTCGATCGGGGGCCTTGAGGAAGGCCTTCAGGTTCACCGCCCGGTCGAGGATCCGGTTCAGCTCCTCGATGTCGCTGATCCCCTCCGCCTCCACCAGGTCGAGAAACTCGGCCTCGAGCAGATCCTGCGGTACGCGGATGTCGTTGGGGGCCAGCGTGTAGTGCAGCGGCAGGGTGGTGCCGTCCTCGATGGACTCGGCGATGGAGTACTTGTCGAGGTAGCCCTTCTCGTCATCCTTGCCGAAGACCTTGAAGGTGCCGCGGCCGTAGGCGATGCGGTCGATGGGGGTGCCGGTGAAGCCGACGAAGGTCGCGTTGGGGAGGGCCCCCACCAGGTAATTGCCGAGGTCGCCGCTGGTCGTCCGATGGGCCTCGTCCACGAAGACGAACACGTTTGCACGCGCGCACAGGTTCGCGTCGGCCCCGTCGAACTTGTGGATCATCGAGACGATGAGGCCGCGGTGGTCGGCGCGCAGCAGCTCGCGCAGCCGCACCTTCGAGGTGGCCTGCTCGAAGTCCAGCCCGTAGGCCTTCAGGTTGCCGAAGAGCTGGCTCTCCAGCTCGTTCCGGTCCACCAGCATGAGGACGGTGGGCTTGCCGAAGGCGGAGTGGGCGAGGATCTGCTCGGCGGCCGAGATCATGGTGAAGGTCTTGCCCGAGCCCTGGGTGTGCCACACGAGCCCCGTGCGCTTGTCGTGGGCGAGGGCCCGCTCCACCACTGTCTCGACGGCGCGCGTCTGGTGCTGGCGGAGCACGATCTTGCGCAGCTCGTCGTCCCGCTTGAAGAAGACGATCCAGTCGCCGAGGACGCGCAGGAAGCGCTCCCGGGCGAAGAAGCGCTTCACCTTCCGCTCGAAGTTGCCCGGCTCCTCGTCCTTCCAGTTGAAGAGGTCCTTGCGGTCGAGATTCCAGGTGACGCCGTAGTAGAAGTCGAGCAGGTGGGTGACGTCGAAGACCTGGGGCGCCGTCAGCATCTCTGGCGTCTCGCGGTGGTAGCGGCGGATCTGGGCCACCCCCTCGTCGATCGCGTCCTTACGGGCGGCGCCCTTGGTCTCGACCACAGCCACGGGGAGGCCGTTGATCAGGAACATCACGTCCGCTCGGTTCGTGTGCTGCCCGTTCGTGTACTCCCACTCGTCGCTGACCTGGAAGAGGTTGTGCGCCGGGTGCCCGAAGTCGATGACGCTGACGTTCCGCTCTCGTTTCTCCCCCTCGACGTAGACCGAGCGCTCGCCCCGCAGCCACGCCAGTACCTCGGCATTGCCCTCGATGTTGGTGCGGACCCCCTCGATCCTGGCGATGACGGCGTCGGCAGCGTCCACCGTGACGATGCCTGGGTTCAGCGCGACGAGCCTGTCGCGGAGCGTTGCGTAGAGAAGCGTCCCGCCCTCGCCATGGCGGAGCGTCAGAGCCTGCTCAGGAGGGAGGTAGGCCCAGCCGATCTCGACTGCGTACCGGATCAGCGGCTCCTGAACCGTCAGCCGCTCGCTGGCGAGACTAGGAGACATGACCCATTTCTGCGCCCGGGTGTGCGGGTGCGATTGTGCTGGAGGGGGGCGGATTTGCTGAATTGGAGTCGGCGTAACTCATTGTGTTACCGAGCGACCGGTCGCTTTTGTGACAGAGTTTTGTGACATAGGGCCGATATCGAGGGGCCGCGGACAACGTGGAAGGTCAGACTCGTTCCCATGCGCTGCCTCGCTTTTCTCCGATCCGGCGGACCTTGCCCTCGCCGCGGAGAGCCCTGAGGAGGGAATGAACTTGCCCCCGGGTCAGGCCGGGAAGCGCTTCCTCGAACTCCTTGATCCTCGCGCGCCCAAAGGTCTCGACATGCTGGAGAAGCAGCGCCTTATTCGTCTCCCGGTCGAGACCCCGCTTCCGCGTATAGAGCCCCTTCTGGCCCATGAAGGTATACAGCCGGCGTGAGAGGATGTGGCGGGTGCCTCTTCCGCGGCCAGTCGTCTCGACAATTCCGCGTTCCCGGAGCAGCCTGAGACGCTCCCGGAATTCCGGCGGCACGGCTTCGTCCCGATGCACCCAGTCCAGGATGAGGAGATCCCGGGTCGAGAATGAAGCGAGTGTTTCCTTCCCGACTTGTTCCAGGAACCGAAGGAAGTAAGGGTCCTGGACGTCCCCCCGGAGGGTCAACGAGACCTGGTGCTCGTCGGTGCCAGTGAAGTCAGGCCGAGGCTTGCTCTCCTTGATGCACTCCTCGAACATGCGATTGGCCCCCTGGCCGGAACGTTCGACCAGGCCGCAGCGGGAGAACACCTCGGCAATGCGGCGATTGCGCGGAGACTGGCGCCAGAGGATGTTTTCCGGAGTGATGCCAGGCGGGAAACCGCCAGGGCTGACGATCTCAATCATCCGTGGGAACTGCCGAACGAAGACGGACCCCGCCAGGCGATAATCGCGATGGCTGATGGCATTCAGGATCGCCTCCCTAACGACCATCTCGTTGAAGGTTCGTATGTCCCAGACGAAGAGGCCGTCCTGGTAGTGCTGGACATCGTTGCGAAGGTTGATCGTCTTCCATAGAGGATCGTCGAAAAGGAAGAATCCCTGCCGGTACTCCTCGCGCTGCTGATGAGGAAGCGATGCTTCGCCCGACCGGTACTCCAGGACGACCTCGGCCTGGGCCAGGTGCTTGCCGAGCCCTTCCGGGGTACCGAGGAGAACGAGGGCGGCGTAAGTGATGCCGGTGTTCGTGACCAGTTCCGCGTCGATCAGGAGCTGGGGGTCAGCCAGGTGGTTCAGGGCGTCGTTTCCTGACTTGCGACGCCACATGTCTCGGAACCGCTTGATGGCCGCCGGGTCGAGGTCCGACAACGCTGCGCCCGGGCAGACCTCGGCTGAGAAGTCAAGACTCCCCTCCGCGAAGATGTGTTTCAGTCGATCCGGCGTCATCGCGACGAGATCCTCACCGCCCCGCATCCAGTAGGCGCCCTTGTATCCGACCGGCATCCCGATCGGGCGCGGCGGGACCTCGAAGATCAGGACACGCCCGCTGGGGTGTTGGGCCACATCGACATCGATCCGCAGCCGCAAGCGTTCGATGAGGGCGGCCTTCGTGTGTTCCATATCGAGGAAGGCCAGGGTTCCAACGACCCTTCTGGGCCACTTGTCAGTGACGCCGAGGATGAGTCTGCCGCCACCCTCGTTGGCGAGCGCAGCGCAGTATCTGACGAGCTTCTCGAAGTCATAACGGTTCTTGGCTTCCTTGAACTCGAGGCGCTCGCCCTCCTTCGTCGCCATCCAGATGCTGAGGCTATCCAAGACCGACGTCACCGTTCGCCGCTCGCCGGCGAGACTAGGACTCACGGATCAGGCCTTCCGCCCAGCGCACGAACCGCTCGGCGAGCGCCACGGCCTCCCGGCACTCCGCCTCGGTGACCGGGTCCGGGTGCCCGGGGTAGCGGGCCCCGGTCGCGTAGTCGGTAAGCCGGTCGGCTCGCGGAACTGACTCGGGGAAGGCCATCCGGGCCCCGGCGAGGAGGGTGAGCAGCTCGCCGATGTCATGAGTGCGCGGGAAGTCGACCTGGTGGAAGACCAGGACGGCCTTGATGGCCCTCTCCACGGCCTGCTGGGCATCGAAGGCGAGATCCTCCCACAGCGCCTCCGCCGGCTTGGGCTGCCGGGCGAGGGCAAGGTTGCTCCGGGCGTGACGGATCCAGTCGAGCGCGACCTCCCGCGCGCGGCCTTCAGGCGGCATACAGGACGCGGCCCCCCCGGAGCGCCGGCCGGATGATGTAGCCGATGGTGTCGCGGTCCCGCTCGACGTCTTCCGGCGTCACCACGACGACGTCTTTCCCGCGGCCGGGCGCCACCCCGCGCAGGCAGTCCCGGACGGCCCGGGCCACCTCTCGCCGGTGCTCGCACGCCTTGACCACCAGCAGGTCGATGTCGCTGTCCGGCCCCATCTCCCCCCGCGCCGCCGACCCGAAGAGGATGATCTCCTCCGGCGCCACCGCGGCGACGATGCGCCGCACGATCTCCTGGAGCATCGCCTCGTCGGGCTTGCCGTGTTGGCCGGCTGCCCTCGACTGCCTACCGCTTGCCGAGCTGCCCTGCCCCGCCAGAGGTGGCGCTCCGAGTCGGCCGATCAGGTCCAGCGGCACCCGCACCTGCCCGGTCATCAACAGGTGCAGCATGGAGGAGAAGAGAGCCGCCAGAGCGTTTCGCTTGTGTTCGACGGCACGGGAGTCGGCTTCAAGCGCACTCGTCACGTCATAGATGCGCTTCTGTTCTCCCACATCGGGGGGGAGGGGTAGCCGGATCTCGCGGATGATGTCCGCGCTGAGGTTCTTCTGATTTGCCCCGTGCCCGAGACTGCGAACTCTCTCGTATGCGAACGCGAAGAACGCGTACAGGTAGCCGGAGTCGAGGCGGTCGCTTGGAAAGAGGGCCGCGCACGCCTGGTTCGTGGCCGCTTGAATGCCTAGAAACGCGACCTTTCCCCGCGTCACGCCCTGGCCGTACATGGCGAGCAAGAGAGTGCCCGGTGGCAGAAGCTTGGCGGAGGAGTTCTGTAGCCCCGCCTCCGTGATGTACTCCTCGGTCTCCATGATCGGGCGGTAGTTGATCTCGCCTGTCTTCACCCACGGGACGCGTCCGTTCCAATACTCCGGCGTATCCCTCGCAGGCGTTCCGCCGGAAGTGATAAGAACGTGATCTCCGAGTCGGGCGACGCTCCAGCTCTCGGGGATCTCGCCGATCTCGGTCTGCTTGAGCGGCTCGCCGCGCAGGCCCTCGCGGAAGAGCTTGGCCATGGTCGCGGCCTTCAGCTCCTTGAGCCCCGCGACGATCTTGTCCAGCACCTCCATGGCAGCCCGAATCATGGCCAGCACGGCGGCAATCTGGCGCTGCTCAGGAAAGGGCGGAACGAGAACAGGAAGCAGGTCGATCTTGCCCTTGTTGAGCGTCTGGCCCTTGATCGCCCGGTCTTGGTGTTGCGCGAAGGCGATAGTGGGAAGGTAGAAGTGAAGGAAATCCCGGTCGATGCCGGGTCTGGGGTGGATCGAGATGATCGCTTCATTGTGATACGCGTCGATGCCCAGGACGGCTGTTCGCCCGATTGTCAGCTTGAAGCTCATGAGGAGCGTGCCCCTGGGTACGGGGGGCGACTGGAATATCGCAGCTGCCGCTTTCGCGGAAACCGTTTCGGAAGTTGCCCACAGGGTCGAGAACGGTTCCATATCCGAGATCGTCACCCATGGAATCGCGCCATCGTCGGCCCAGTATTGGGCGGCCTTTCTCGGCGGCGTTCGCCCGAGCGCATAGGTGGCGACATCCTTGAACCGGGCGACCCGCCAGTCGGTTGGCGGGCCTATGCTCTCCGAGAGAGGCTGTGCGATCATGGATTAGCGCTGTGGGTCAAAGCCAATCGGTCGCCGGGATGAGGCCGAGACTGGCTCCATGAGCTGCCGCATGGCATCGAAGACCGTCTTGAACTGCGCGTCGTACTTCTGCTCGAGCGCGTCGAGCTTGCGGGCGAGATCCTTCACGGACGACACCATCGCGCGCGGGCGAACGAAAGCGCGCATGATCTCGATGTTGACCTGGACGGCTCGCTGGCTGCGGAGGACGCTCGAGAGCATGGCCACGCCCTGCTCCGTGAAGGCGTGGGGCAGATACTTCCGGTGCTGGCCACGGCCGCCCTTTAAGGTCACAGCCTGTGACCTTAAAGCCTGGTGCTCTTCCATGGTCAGCTCGAACATGAAGTCGGGAGGGAACCGGTTTGCGTCGCGTTTGACGGCCTGGTTAAGGACTTCGGTTGGGACTCCATAGAGAGTGGCCAGGTCCGCATCGAGCATCACCTTCTGGTCCCGTACCATGACGATCCGGGTCTCAATTCGCTCGACCGACACCAGGCTGGGCATCTCAGCAGTCCTCCCCGTCTAAGGTCACACCTTGTGACCTTAGATGCTGGGCTCGGTCAAAGCCCCGTGATCCCGAGGTGGTCACGAATCGTGACCACGCCAGCGGTACCCGAGGCCGGAGAAGATGCCCTTCAGGTCGCCGTCCAGCCGTCGGGCCTCGGTCTCCAGGGTGGCCAGCTCGTCGAGGATGGTCTGGATGTCCCGGTGCTCGGTGGCGGTGGCGGTCTCGACGTAGCGCGACGGCGACAGGTTGTAGTCGTTCTTCGCGATCTCCTCGGCGCTGGCGACCTTGACGAGGCGCTCGACGTCGTTGCCGGCATGGAAGGCGTCGGCGATCTTCGTGATCGCGTCGTCGGGGATGAAGTTCTTGGGCCGGCCCTTCTGGACCTCGGCGCTGGCGTTGACGAGGACCACCTTGCCGTGCCGATCGGCTGGCTTCGCCCGGTTGAGGACGACGATGAGTCCGGCGGCCGTGGTGTTGTAGAAGAGGTTGTCGGGCAGGAGGATGACGCCCTCGATCGCGTCCTGCTCGACGAACCAGCGGCGGATGGCCTTCTCCCGGTTCTCGCCCTGGTTGCCGCTGCCGCGGCTGGCGGCGCCGGTGTCGAGCACGACGGCGGCCCGGCCGGTCTCCGTCAGGGAGGCCAGGACGTGCTGGAGCCAGGCCCAGTCGGCGCTGGCGCCGGGGGCGAAGCCGCCGCGCGGGGCGAAGCGCTCGTAGGGGTCGCTCTCGTAGGCGGCCGGGTCGAAGTTGTCCTGGTTCCACATGGGATTGGTGACGACGATGTCGAACTGCTTGAGGCTCGATCCCTCGAGGAACTTCGGATTGCTCATGGTGTTGCCGCGGACGATCTCGCCCTCCATGTCGTGGAGGACCATGTTCATCCGGGCGATGGCGAAGGAGGCTCCCGTCAGCTCCTGGCCGTGAAGTCTCGGGGGGCGCGCGAGGGCGGGCTCGCGCTCGCGCAGGGCGAGCTGGCACTTGATGAGCAAGCCGCCCGAGCCGCAGCACGGGTCGTAGATCTCGTCGCCCTGGCTGGCTCGCATGACGCGGGCGATGAGCCAGCCGACTTCCTTGGGGGTGAAGAACTCGCCCGCGCTCTGCCCCTGGCCCTCGGCGAACTTGCGCAGGAGGTATTCGTAGGCGCGGCCCAGGAAGTCGGGCTCCACGTCCTTGAGCCCGAGCCGGTAGCGGGGATCGCTGAGAAGCTCGATGAGCCGGGAGAGGGCGTTGTCGCTGATCTCGCGCTCGCCGTTGCGCGTCTCGTTGTAGTCGACGATGTCGATGACGCCTTGAAGCGACGGGTTGGCCCGGGCGATGGCGCGGACGGTGTAGGTGAGCTGCTCGCCGAGCGCCCGGGGCCGCTTGCTCTCGGGCCAGGCGAAGGTCCGGCGGCGGCTCACCACCGGCCACGCGGCCTCGGGCGGGATGAAGAAGCGGACGAGGCTGTGGTCGGCCTCGAGCACGGCGCGGGCGGTCGTCTCGTCCCCGTAGGTCTCGGCAAGCCGCGCGACCTCGTCGTCGAAGACATCCGAAAGCCGCTTGATGAACATCAGCGGGAGGATGTAATCCTTGAACTTGGGCGCGTCTTTCTCGCCGCGTATCGAGCAGGCGGCCTTCCACAGCATGCCTTCCATGGACCGGGTGTCGAGGGTGCCTGCGTTCGGCGCGGCCTCGGTGCCGTCGCCTGGGGGGGGGGTGCGCCGGCGCCGGCGCGTGGCGGGCCTGGCCGCGCCCGCCTCGCCGAAGTGGCGGGCCAGGAGATCGGCGCACTGAGCGCCGCGCGCCCGGAGAAACTCCTCGATCACGTGAAGCGCCATGGCGTCGGGCTGGCTCCGGCCGTTCTCCCAGCGGCTGATCGTCGGCAGCGATACCTTGAGGAGCCGGGCAAGCTGCTCCTGGGTGACCTGGAGCCGTTCTCGTATTTCCTTGATGAGAGGCCGGATGCTGGGGCTCATTAGGGTGGATGGTACGATGCTATCAAATGATGCGTCAAGTGATCTTCCAGCGGCCGGACAAGTCACCGTCGCCTTTACCGATTCGCCCGATTCGGGTATGGTGAGGACGGCATGAAGTCGCGCTGGGACGACGCAGCAGCCGGCGGCCTCGACGAGCTCGATCTTCTCGTCTACGCCTCCCGCCTCGTCGGCGCCGAGACCTCGCTCGTGGTCTGGGGCGGCGGCAACACCTCCATCAAGCGCGCGGAGCGCGACCACCGCGGCCGCGAGGCGCGCGTGCTCCGGGTCAAGGGCAGCGGCTCGGACCTCAAGAGCATCCAGAAGAAGGATTTCCCCGGCGTCCGCATGGACGACATCCTGGCGCTCCTCGCCCGCGAGGACATGGGCGACCAGGAGATGGTGGACTATCTGCGCTTCGCGCTGCAGGAGCCCGGCGGGGCGCGCCCCTCCATCGAGACCTTGCTGCACGGTTTCCTGTCGGCCGAGGCGGTGATCCACACCCATGCCGACGCTATCGTCTCCCTCACCAACACCGCGCGCGCCGCTGACGTCCTTCGCGAGGTCTACGGCGACGAGGTGGCGGCGCTGCCGTACCGGCGGCCGGGGTTCAGGATCTCGCGCGAGGTGGCCGAGCTTCTGCAAGAGCGACCGGGGCTCCGCGCCATCCTCCTCGAGAAGCACGGGACCATCTGCTGGGGCGCGACGCCGAAGGAGGCTTACCTGGCGACGGTGGAGCTGATCAGCCGGGCCGAGGAGGCCATCGCGCAGCAGGCCCGCGGGCGGGTCCGCTTCGGGGGGGTCGCCGTGCCAGCGCCGGCCGCCGAGGAGCGGACAGCCGTGGCGCTCGCCGCGGCGCCGCATCTACGAGGCCTCGTGGGCCGGGAGCGCCGCGCCATTGTGCTCTTCGACGATGCGCCCGACGTGCTGGAGTTCTCCTCCTCGCACGAGGCCCAGGCGCTCTGCCACGTGGGACCGGCCACGCCGGACCACACGATCTACACCAAGCGGCTCCCGTGCTTCGTGGCTGTGGACCGCCCCGCCGATCCGGAGGCGGTGAAGGCTGCCCTCGGCGCCTCCGTGGAGCGCTTCGTCGCCGACTACACCGCCTACTTCCAGGCGCATGACCGGGAGGGGGCGACACTCGCGGATCCCTTCCCGCGCGTGATCGTGATCGCGGGGCTCGGCATGTTCACCACCGGCAAGGACCGCCGCACCGCGGGCATCGTCAGCGACATCTACCACCACACGGTCTCGGTGCTGGGGGCGGCATCGTCCTTCGGGCCCTATGTGTCACTGTCGGCCCAGGATGCCTTCGACGTGGAGTACTGGCCGCTGGAGCTCTTCAAGCTGGCCCAGGCGCCGCCCGAGCGCGAGCTGTCCCGCCGGGTCGCGCTCGTCACGGGGGCGGCGGGCGCCATCGGCCGGGCGGTGGCGCTGCGCCTGGCCGCCGAGGGGGCCCACGTGGTCCTGGCCGACCTCGACGCCGCGGGCGCCCGCAAGGCCGCTGACGATCTCTGCGCCGCTCACGGAGGGGGACGCGCCATCGGCCTCGGCATGGACGTGGCGAGCGAGGCGGCGGTGCGGGCGGCCTTCGAGGAGGCGGTGCTCGCCTATGGCGGGCTCGACATCGTGGTGTCCAACGCCGGCATCGCGCATTCGGCGCCCGTGGACCGCATGGAGCTGGCCGACTGGGAGCGGTCGTTCGCGGTGAACTCCACCGGCCACTTCCTGGTGGCGCGGGAGGGGATGCGGCTCTTCAAGGCGCAGGGGCTCGGGGGCGCGTTTGTGTTCGTCGCGACGAAGAACGTGATGTCGCCCGGCAAGGACTTCGCCGCCTACTCCGCCGCCAAGGCGGCCGAGGCGCAGCTCGCCAAGGTGCTCGCCCTCGAGGGCGGCCCGCACGGCATCCGCTCGAACATCGTGAACCCCGACGCCGTGTTCCGGGAGTCGAAGCTCTGGTCCGCCGAGGTCCGCCGCGAACGGGCGCGCGCCCAGGGCATCGCGGTGGACGACTTGGAGGACTTCTACCGGAAGCGCAACATCCTGGCCCGGCCCATCCTGCCCGAGGATGTGGCCGAGGCCGTGCTCTTCCTCGCCTCCGACCGCTCGGCGAAGACCACCGGCTGCACGCTCACCGTGGACGGCGGCGTCAAGGACGCCTTTCCGAGGTAGGGCGTGTCCCCGATCCGGTTCGGCGTCTCGCTGTCGCCGCAGCCGCCCGAGCGCCAGTTTGCGCTCGCCCGGCGCGTCGAGGGTCTCGGCTTCGACTCCCTGTGGACCGGTGACCACATCTCCTTCCACAGCCCGCTCTACGAGTCGCTCACCCTCCTGGCGGCCTACGCGGGCCTCACGACGCGGATCCGGCTCGGCACCGCCGTCTACCTCCTGGCGCTGCGGCACCCCACGGTGGTGGCCAAGGTCACGTCCACGCTGGACGTGCTCTCCGGCGGACGCCTGATCTTCGGGGTGGGGGTAGGCGGCGAGAACCCGAAGGAGTTCGAGGTCTGCGGTATCCCCTACACCGAGCGCGGCGCGCGGGTCACCGAGGGGATCGAGGCGATCCGGACGCTCTGGCGCGACACCCCGGCCTCCTTCAAGGGGCGCTTCACGCAATTCGACTCGGTGAGCATCGATCCCAAGCCGGTGCAGCAGCCGGGTCCGCCTGTCTGGATCGGCGGGCGGTCGGACGCTGCGCTGGCGCGGGCGGGACGCCAGGGCGACGGCTGGATGTCCTACGTGATCCAGGCGCCGCGCTACGCCGAGAGCCTCGGGAAGATCCGCGCCGCCGCGGAGGCGGCCGGGTGCTCGCTCGACGGCTTCGTGCCGGCCCACCTCACCTTCATCACGCTGGGGCGCGACCCCGAGGCGGCGCGTGCCCTCTGGGTGGAGCGGCTGAGCCGGCGCTACGCCCAGGACTTCGGCCCGCTGGCCGACAAGTACGGCTTCATCGGGAGCCCCGATCAGTGCGCCGAGCGGATCGAGACCTTCATCCGGGCGGGCTGCCGTTACTTCGTGCTCAACCCCATCTGCCGGCCCGAGGAGCAGGCCGAGATGGTCGAGGCCCTCGCGGCCGAGATCGTCCCCCGCTTCCCCTGACGGGGTCAGGTCTTGCATTACGACAGTTTGGGAAGAGTTGCACAAAGTGTGGCTTTTCAAGACCTGACCCCGGGGGGGCGGTAGGCGGTGGCGCTGCGGCCGCGCCAGTGCCGGGCCGAGGTCATCGCGGTCCGCTCGCTCACCCCGGACGTGATCGAGGTGGAGCTGCGGATGGTGGAGCCCGAGGCCCTCGAATTCGAGGCGGGCCAGTGGGTCTCCGTCCCGTTCGGGCCCAAGAACGTCCGCGCCTACAGCCTCGCCTCGTCTCCCACGCGGAGGCACGTCATCACCTTCTCGGTGGACGTCTCCCCCGGCGGCATGGGCTCCGAGTGGGTGCGGGGGCTCAGGCCGGGCGATCCCGTGCAGTTCAAGGGGCCCGCCGGCGGCTTCGTCGTCACCCGCGCCGACCCGCGGCGCGCGCTGTTCGTGGCGGAGGAGATCGGCATCGTGCCCATCCGCTCCATCCTCACCGACCTCTACGAGACCGGCTACGGGCGGCCCAGCGCGCTCATCTTCTGGGCCCGCGATCCCTCGTGGCTGGTCTACGACGCGGAGTTCCGCTCGCTGGCCCGGCGCTACCCGTCCTTCTCCTACTTCCCCGCGGTGCGCGAGGCGCCGGCGGGCTGGCGCGGCGAGAAGGGCGAGGCGCACGAGGTGGTGGACCGGCTCGTCCACAGCGTGGACCGCCTGCTCGTCTACGTCTGCGGCGGGGAGGCGACGATCAAGCAGGTGCGGGAGGTGCTGGTCCGGAAGGGGATGGACCGCAAGAGCGTCCGGTGGGAAAAGTTCTGGTAAGTGGAGGATCTCTGATGGCGGACCTGACCGGCGGGCACCTGGTCGCGCGCACCCTCAAGCAGGCGGGCGTGGGGCACATCTTCACGCTCTGCGGCGGCCACATCCTGCCCATCTACGACGGCTGCGTGACGGAAGGGATCCGGGTCGTGGACATGCGCCACGAGCAGGCCTGTGCCCATGCGGCGGATGCCTATGCGCGGCTCACGCGGAACATCGCCGTGGCGGTGGTGACGGCGGGGCCCGGTGTCACCGACGCCGTCACGGGCGTGGCCAATGCCTACTCGGCGCGGAGCCCGCTGCTCCTCATCGGCGGTGCCGCCCCGCTGGGGCTGCGCGGGCTGGGGGCGCTGCAGGAAACCGAGCAGGTGGCGCTGCTCCGCCCCATCACCAAGGGCTCGTGGACGGTGCCCGAGACGCGGCAGATCCCTGAAGTGCTGACCACGGCCATCCGCACCGCGCTCACCGGGCGGCCGGGGCCCGTCTTCGTCGAGATCCCGGTGGATCTCCTCATGACCATGATCGAGGACAGGCTGGCGCCGATCCCCATGGGCTACGTCCACCGCGAGCGGCAAGCGGCCGATCCCGACTCGATCCAGGGGCTGGCGGATCTCCTGGCCCGTGCCGAGCGACCGGTGGTGGTGGCGGGCAGCGGCGTCTACTGGGACGAGGCGGCCAAGGACCTCGCGGGCTTCGCCGAGCGCGCCGGCGTGCCGGTGTTCATGAACGGCGCGGGGCGCGGCTGCCTGCCCGCCGAGCACCCGCAGGCCTTCTCCCAGTCGCGCGGCTTCGCGCTGGGCCAGGCCGATCTGGTGCTGGTGCTCGGCACGCCGCTCGACTTCCGCCTGGGCTATGGCCGCCCGCCGAGCTTCGCCGAGGACGCGACGGTGGCCATGGTGGACTCGGACCCCGTGGAGCTCGGCCGCAACCGGCCGCTGGCGCTCGGCCTCTGCGCCCATATCGGGCTCGTGCTGCGACAACTCACCGACGCGCTGCCAGCGGGACTCCCGAGCCGGGTCGAGCCGTGGTGCAGCGCCGTGAGGCAGAGGGAGACCGACAGCCAGCAGCGGCTCATGGCGGAGCGGCGGTCGGATGGCGTGCCCATCAGCCACTACCGCATGGCGCACGAGATCGCCGCCGTGGTGGACGCGGGCACCACGGTGGTGGGCGATGGCGGGGATGTGGTGGGCTGCGCCTCGAAGGTCGTGGCGCTCCAGCGCCCCGGCCAGTGGCTCGACCCGGGGCCCTTTGGCTGTCTCGGGGTGGGCCCGTCCTTTGCGATCGCCGCCAAGCTGCTGCACCCCGAGCAGCGGGTTCTGCTCATCGCGGGCGACGGCGCCTTCGGGCTCAACGGCATGGAACTGGAGACGGCGGTGCGCTTCCGGCTGCCCATGACCGTGATCGTCGGCAATGACGGAGGCTGGGGGCAGATCCGCAACCCGCAGCTCTCCTTCTTCGGCGAGGACCGGGCCGTGGGCACCTCGCTGCCCTTCACGCGCTACGACCTGATGGTGGAAGCGTTCGGCGGCCGGGGCGCGCACATCACCGATCCGAAGGAGCTCCGCCCGGCGCTGGAGCGCGCGCTCGCGTCGGACGAGGTCTGGTGCCTCAACGTGGTGCTGGACCCGGGGGCCTATCGCCGCACGGGCCAGGTCTCGATGGCCATTTGAAGATCGCGTTCCTGACGCCCCACATCCGCATCGCCGGCGGCGTGCGGGCCATCCTCACCTATGCCGATCGGCTCGCCGGGCGCGGCCACGAGGTGTCGGTGATCGTGCCGGCACGGAGCGACGTCAAGGCGTGGTGGCGGAACCGCGCGCGGCGCGGCCCCGAGTGGATGCCTGACTTCCGCGCCCGGGTGCGCTGGGTAACCTCGTGGGAGCCGGGGCATCTGCCCGACGGCGATGCGGTGGTCGCGACGGCCTGGCAGTCTGCGCCCGCCGTGGCGGAGGCGCCGGCGCGCTGCGGCAGGAAGTTCTATCTCGTGCAGCATTACGAGAGCCTCTACCACGGCGAGCCCGCGCGCGTGGACGAGACGTACCGCCTGCCGCTCCGAAAGATCGTCATCTCCACGTGGCTCGCCGGCATCATGCGCGAGCGCTTCGGGCAGGAGGCCCCCGTGCTGGTGACGCCGGTGGACCCGGCGCTCTTCCACCCGGCGCCGCCCGAGCGCGGGGACGGGCTCCTGCGCGTGCTGATGCTCCATCACGAGTACGACTGGAAAGGCGTGCCCGAGGGGCTCGAGGCCTACGCGCGGGTGAGCGCCCGGCACGCGGACCTGAGGTTGGTAGGGTTCGGGGTCAAGGCGCCGCGCCCGCCGCTCCTCCCGTACGACGAGTTCTTCGAGAACCTCCCCCAGGAGCGCCTGGCCTGGCTCTATAGCCGCTGCCCGATCTATCTCTGCCCCTCCTGGGACGAGGGGCTCGGGATGCCGCCCATGGAGGCCATGGCCTGCGGCGCGGCGCTCGTCACCTACGACAATGGCGGCTGCCGCGACTACGCACGGGACGGCGAGACAGCGCTGGTGGCCCCGCGGCGCGACGTGGACGCCCTGGCCCGGGCGCTCGCCCGCGTGGTGGACGCACCGGATCTTCGCGTCCGGCTGGCGCGGGCAGGGCAGGCGTGGATCCGCACCCGCCTCGACTGGGAGCGCGCCACGGCCCGCATGGAGGCGCTCTTGACTGGCGGCCTTAAAGGGGAGGATATTCAAGGCGTATAGAGTGGATACCCTGATAGGAGGCCTCCCATGGCGAAGGTGAACGTGTCCCTCGACCCGGACGTCCGGGCGGAACTGTATCGGCTCGTCCCCGCTCGCCGGCGAAGCCGCGTGGTCAACGAGGCGCTGCGCCGCGAGCTGCTCCGTCTGAAGCGAGAGGAGGCGGCGGCAAGCCTGCGGCGGCTCCGAGGCGCCGCGGCGACCCTGACCGCGGACGAAATCATCGCGGCGGTGCGGAGCGACCGGCGGCGAGCATGACGGTCGTCGTCCCCGACGCCTCCGTCGTCCTCAAGTGGGTGCTCCAGCGGGACGACGAGCCGGATTCGGCCACGGCGCTGCGGTTGCTGGACGAGTGCGTGGCCGAACGCGTCCACATCCGGCTCCCGAGCCTGTGGCGGTACGAGGTCGGGAACATCCTCGCCCTCAAGCGGCCGGACATCGCGGGCCAGGCGATGGAGGCGCTCCTGGGCTACGAGTTCCCCGAAGCGGCTCTCGACAGAGCCTACTGCCTGGCCGTCCTGGACTTCATGAAGGACGTGACGAGGGTCTCGTTCTACGACGCCTCGTACCACGTGCTCGCCATCAGGGAGGGGGGCGTGTACGTGACGGCGGACGAGGCCTATGTCGAGCGCGCGGGCCGCCGGCGCCACGTGGTCCGCCTCGCCGACTGGCCCACGGCGCGCCGGCGGCCTCGCTCTTGAGCTGCGCTGCCCTCTACTTTCGAACTCCGATGGTGACGAGGTAGTCGCGGGGCATCGCCACGCCGAGGTCGCTCTTGAAGCCCGCGTGGTAGGCGATGAAGTCGCGCCTGAGGCTCTCGCGCCGCTCCGCATCGAGGCTCGCCGCCAGCGACTTGGTCGGCCCATAGCC
>MGBV01000276.1:0-1127 GCA_001788415.1 Candidatus Rokubacteria bacterium GWC2_70_16
GCTCCACTCGGGGTGCGTGCCGGCGAGGAACGCGGTCAGCCGGTCCCGCGCCAGCTCCCAGGCCTCGTGCGCGAGCCGAAGCCGCTCCATCCCCGACTTGGCGCGGAGCGCCTCTGCCACCACGGGGTGCAGAAGCTCCACCCGCCGCAGGTCCAGCCGGGAACGCGCATCAGCCCCCGCGGGCGTCAGGGACGGTGGGTTCACTGGAGCACCTGGTCGGCGCGGAGCAGGAGGGATTGCGGGATCGTGAGCCCCATCGCCCGGGCGGTCTTGAGGTTCATCACCAGCTCGAACGTGGTGGGCTGCTCCACGGGGAGAGCGCCGGGCCGGGCGCCGCGCGGGATCTTGTCCACGTAGGCGGCGGCGAGACGACCGAGATCGATCGAGCTGGGCCCGTAAGAAAGAAGGCCATCGCTGCCGGGGTCCACGAAGACCTTGCTCGGGTACATCGCGGTGCCCTCAGCAGATCACGCCTGCCCGGGAACGACGATGGCCAGCCCTCGCCGCGAGAACATGGCAAAGTGGCTTGCGTTGAACGTGAGGAGCGTTGCCGCCTTCGCTCTGAGAGCGCACGCCGCGATGACCGCGTCATACGTTCGCCCGCCCGCGATGCCGGCGCGTGGAGCGCCGTGCAGGAGCGCCCGGTACGACCGGCCGTCGAGCGCCACGATGGTCCCCGCCTTCATGAAGTCGGTCTCCAGGAGCGTGAGCGCGTTCGCTGGAGAGAGCCGGTGCGGCGGCGGGAGACGCGTGAGGACGGCATACGCCTCCACGAGCGCCGGGGCGGCCAGGAGCATGCGCTCGCCCTGGTCCAGCCGCCGCTCGAGTTCCTCCCCAGCGCGGTGGTGGTGCTCGCGCCAGGCGCACACCGCCGCCACCAGACAGCTCGTGTCAGACAGGAACCCGGCCATCGCCCCTCAGGCTCGGGTGCCGCGCTCGCGCCGCAGCGTCTTGCGGGTTCGCTCCACTGCCTCCGAAGTCAACGCACCCACGTCCGTGTCCGGCACAGCGACGAGAAGGCGCTTCCTCCGGACAAGCTTGACGGGCAAGGGGGCGGGCTCGATCTCGATCCGCCCTTCCTGGCACCGGACCTCGAGCGGCATCCCCGGCTTGAGCCCCGCTTCCTG
>MGBV01000276.1:1147-12640 GCA_001788415.1 Candidatus Rokubacteria bacterium GWC2_70_16
CTTCCTGACGAATCTGCTTCGGGATGACCCATCGGCCGGCGGGATCGATGGTGGTCTTCATGGCAGAGGGATTACCATGCCGACGATTCTTCCTCAGCCCGGCTGGGATCGCCCGCGTCCGCGCTCGAGGTCGCGCAGCTCGGTGCGGCGGATCTTGCCGCTGATGGTCTTGGGCAGGGCGCATAGGAACGATTAGCGCCAGTTGAGCTGGAGCGGCGGGGGTCCGGTCAGGTCCGGGCGGGGGTCCGGTCCGGGTCCGGCCGCCTCCCGCGAACCCCGGCACCGGCCCCGGGACCCGGGAGGGCCCGTTCGGGGTGGGCGAAGGCGAGCGTGGGCATCGTGCGCGCGCGCGGGCCCCGAGTGGTCCCGCACGGTCGCGGGCTCGCGGTCAAGAAGTGGGCGGAGAGGGCGCGGGCGGGGCCGGGGGCCGTCGACGGGTGTTAGGGGCAGCGTCGAGAGAGGCCCTCAGGGGCGGGCTACGCGAGGGCGGCGGGGGCGGGTGGTCCGGGTCGGGTGTCGCTGAAGACGCCGTCCAGCGCCAGCGTATGGAAGTGGACATTCATTGGAGGCCGCTGCCGAAGCGTTGGATCACCGTTACGGTGCCGGTCTGGCCGTCGGGGATGCCGTGGGCACGCGCGGTGCGCGCGTAGAAGGCGAGCAGCGTCCAGACACACACGCCCAGCACCGCGCGGCACAAGGCGTGATCCCAGGCGAGGCGGTCGCGCAGGCGATACGGCAGCGTGAGCACCCACGGGCGCACCGGCACCGGCGGCAGCACCTCGTCGAGATGTCCAGCCGAGAACGGCCAGCCCCGCGAGCAGCCGCCGCATCCCTCGATGCCGTGCCGCGTGTCAGATCAACCGCGTTCGAGCGCGGGGTTTGCCCGGGCAATCCGTCCTGGGGGGCCTCCGGGGGCCGTCGAGGCCCCCCGGACCTTCTACCGAATCAGCGCCTTCTGACCCACCAGCCGGGCGATCTCCTCGCGCAGCTGGTACTTCTGGATCTTCCCGCTCGGCGTCATGGGAAAGGCATCGCGCACCTCGAGACGCTCGGGCAGCTTCCAGACCGACATGTGCTGACCCTTGAGGAAGGCGATCATCTCGTCGAAGGTGAGGGGCGGGCCGGGCTGGCAGATCACGAAGGCGCACACGCGCTCCGCCAGGACCGGATCGGGCATGGCCACGCAGGCAACGCTGGCCACCTTGGGGTGAGTGAACAGCAGCTCCTCGATCTCGCGGGCGCTGATGTTGGCCCCGCCCCGGATGATCATGTCCTTCTTGCGGCCGACCACGCTGACGTAGCGCTCCCGGTCGAGCGTGCAGAGGTCGCCGGTGCCGTACCAGCGGTCGGGGCTCACCACCGCCCCGGTGCGGGCCGGGTCCTTGTAGTACCCGGCGAACAGGGCCGGGGTCCTCAACTGCAGCTCGCCCTCTTCGCCCACCCCGCGCGGCACCCCGGTGTCAGGGTCGACGAGGCGCGCCTCGACGTCCGGCAGGATCTTGCCGTCGGTGCCATGGCGCTTGTCCAGGGGATCGGCCCGCGTGATCGTGCTGTTGACCAGGGCCTCCGACGAGCCGTAGAGGGCCGAGACGAGGAACCCGTGCTGCTCCTCGGAGCGCCTGATCAGGTCGCGCGGGATGGGCGCGCCGCCACACGAAAAGGTCCGGAAGGTCCGCAGCGTGTCCCGGTTGGCGTTGGCCGCGTGCACCAGCCCGTGAAGAAACGGCGTGGCCGACAGGGTGAACGTGCACCCCTCGCGGGCGATCAGATCGACGGCGGCCTCGGGATTCCAGTGCTCCTGCCAGACGGTGGTGATGCCGTACATCACGGGCAGCCGGGCCCCGACGACCAGGGCGGTGGAGTGCCCGATGGGCGAGGCCATGAAGATCACGTCGTCCGCGGTCAGCCCGTAGGCCTCCTGCACCTGCCAGGTCCCGCGGCCAATGGTGTTGTGGGTGTGCATCACGCCCTTGGGATTCGCCTCGGTGCCGGAGGTGAACATCAGGGTGGCCACCTGGTTCGGATCGGGGCGGAGCGCCGTGAGATCCCCCGCGGCGCACTCGTCCTCCCAGGGGGTGTCGAGGAACTCCCGGAACGAGCGCATGCCGGGCGGCACGTCGTCGCCGATCACCAGCACGTGACGGAGGCTCGGGAGTCTGGGCCACAGCTCGGCCACCATGGCGGTGTAGGAGAAGCCCCGGAAGGCGTCGGGGATGAGCATCAGCGCGGTCTCGGCGTAGTCGAGGATGTAGCCCACTTCCCGGTGGCGATACACCGACCCGATCGAGTTGGTGACCGCGCCGATCTTGGTCGCCGCGCAATGCATGATCAGCCACTCGGCCCAGTTCGGCGTCTGGATGGAGATGACGTCGCCGGAGGCCAGGCCCAGCCCGCGGAGGCCGCAGGCCACCCGGCGGGCCAGCCGGTCAAGCTCGGCGAACGTCAGGCGCCAGCCGCGGTCGACGATGGCGAGCTTGTCGCCTCGCGCGCGCACGTGCTCCCGCAGGTGATCGTCGAGGGTGGTGTCGGACCACGCGCCCGCCTGCCGGTAGCGCTGGATCGTCTCGGCGTCATGGTAGATGTCGCGAATGGCCATGGCTCGCCCCTCCCCGGAGCGTCACGACGTCAGACCGTATCAGGCCGCGGTCACCCCGCCATCCACGGGCAGGGCGGCCCCCGTCACGAAGGACGCTTCGTCCGACAGCAGGAACAGCGCCGCGCTGGCGATCTCGTCGGGCCGCCCCAGACGACCCAGCGGCACCGCCCCATGGGCCCGGCGGCGCACGAGCTCCTCGGGGTCCTGGCGCGGGGGCGCTCCCCACCCGATCTCCAGAAGAGCCCCAAGGGAATCCGGGCGAGTCGCCTAGCGGGAGGTGGCGTCCACCTTGCCCGGCCCGAAGCGCAGCCGGCGGACGATCAGGTCGTTGTGCGGAGGCCCGAGCCTGAGCTTGACCGCCCAGACCCCATGCATCTCCAGCGCCAGTCGCGCCTCGTAGACCCCTGGCGCGGATGCCTTGGCTTTGACCGGGGCGACGTTGTGCGCCATCGGCATCGACGGCATGTCGGCGCCGACGCTGATATCGGCGCCCTCGACCGGCTTGCCCGCCGGGTCGGTCAGCCGGATCGTGCAGGCGTAGTCCAAATTCTCGTCGGGGATCGGCGCGCAGGCCACGTCGGCACGCGACCGCTCTGCCGCTGCGGCAGGCAAGGCGAGGGTCAGCAGCAGACCGGCCGCCACGATGCGCATGGCCGGAGTATACAGCGATGCTCAGGCCGCATGGGTGTTGACCGCGGCCTCGTTCCACCTGTTGGAGGACGCTATGATCTTGATGCTGATCCACGGCGATGCCGGCTATGCGCGGGTGGCGGTGCTGGCCGCACGGACTCTACTGCAGCGGCGATAGCGGATCGGGCCGCATCCGCCCGCCCGCCATCAGCAGCACGCGGTCGGCCAGGCTGGCGGCCACCTGCGCGCTCTGCTCGGCGAGCAGCAGCGCGATGCCGCCGGCGCGCGCCGCCTGCAGCGCCGCGGCGATCTCGTTGCGCGCGCGCGGCGAGAGCCCAAGCGTCGGCTCGTCCAGCAGCAGCAGGCGCGGCCGCGCCATCAGGCCGCGGGCGATCGCCAGGAGCTGCGCCTCGCCGCCGCTCAAGGTGGCAGCCGGCCGGTCGAGCCGAGCGGCGAGGACGGGGAAGCCGGCCAGGACTTCGGCGAGCCGCGTGTCGGTCGCACCCTGCAGCGCAAGCGCGCCAGACAGCAGGTTGTCGCGCACGCTCAGGCCGGCGGCGAGCATGCGGCCCTCTGGCGCCAGCGCGATGCCCAGGCGCGCCACGCGGTGCGACGGCAGGCCCAGGATGTCCGTGCCGCCGGAGGTGATCGCGCCAAAGCTCCGGCCGGTCGTGCGCAGCGAGCCGAAGATCGCGTTCAGGATCGAGCTCTTGCCCCCGCCGTTCGGGCCGGCGAGGGCAACGCTCTCGTTCGTGCCGACGACGAAGCTGACGCCGCGCACGGCGTCGATCGCGCCGTAGCGCACGACGAGGCCGCGGACCTCAAGCGCCGAAGAGGGCACGGCGGACTCCGGGATCGCTGAGCACCTCGGCGGGTGTGCCCTCGGCGATGCGCTGGCCGGCATCGAGCGCGACGAAGCGGCTGCACAGGCACGCCAGCATGTCGGTGTCGTGGTCGATCAGCAGCGAGGCGCGACCGGGCAGCACACGCCTCGCGAGCAGCGCCGCCACGGCTTCGTCCTCGCCCGCATCCAGCCCGCCGGCCGGCTCATCGAGCAGCAGCAGCGCGGGCGGACGCACGATCGCCTGGCCCAGATTGAGCCGGCGCCGATCGGCCAGCGTGAGATCGCTGGCCGGAACGTCGCGGCGCGCCGTCAGCTCGACCAGCTCGAGCGCCTGCTCCACAGGCGCGCGCCAATCGCCGTCGCCGCCGCTCCAGGCGGCGCGCAGGTTCTCGGCGACGGTCATGCGCAGATAGGGCCGGGGATGCTGCAGGGAGCGTGCGATGCCGAGCCGGGCCACGCGGTGCGGCGGCAAGCCGTCGATGCGATTGCCGTGCCAGCGGATCGAGCCGGCGGCGAGCGGCGTGATCCCGCCGATCGCGTTCAGCACGGTGGTCTTGCCCGAGCCGTTCGGGCCGATCAGGCCGACGATCTCGCCGGGACCGATCGAGAGATCGAGCGCGTCGAGCGCTCGCAGCCCGCCGAACTCAACCGTGACGCGGTCGAGCGTCAGCATGCCGACGGAACAGGCAGGCCGAGCGGCGCACCAACGCCTCGTCGAGGATGCCGCGCGGCCGTAGGATGATCAGCACGGCGACCAGGCCACCGAACACGATCATCCGCGTGCCGACGAAGATTCGGGTCGATTCCAGGAGGCCGATGTCGAGCACGGCGCCGAGCACCGGGCCGATCGCCGTCCCGAGCCCGCCGATCAGCCCATAGGCCAGCGCGTGCACGCCGAGCATGGCGTCGAAGAGTCGGGGCTCGATGTAGGTGGTGAGATGGGCGTAGAGCCCGCCGCCTAGGCCCGCCAGCGCGCCGGCGAGCGCAGCGGCCGCGAGCTTCACCCGCGCCACGTCGACGCCGTGCAGCGCGGCGGCGACGGAATCCTCGCCGACCATGCGGGCGCGGATACCGTGCCGCGTGCGCTCGAGCCCGATCAGGACCGCCACAGCCGCGGTGAGGAGGAACCAGACCAGCATGAGCTGGTCCACCGGTTGGAGGCCTGCTTCGAACACTGCGCGGATGTCGCCGAAGCCCTCGACGCCGTCCGGCCCGACCGGCTGGCCGTCGCGCGTCGTCCGGTAGCGGAATAGCTCGATGCCGATGCGGCAGAGCTCGGCGAAGGCGAAGGTGGCGATCGAGAAGTAGAGGCCATGCAGCCGCAAGGTGGCGAGGCCGAGCACCGCTGCCGCGCCGGCGCCGATCGCCGCCCCCAATGGCAGCGCCAATGCGAGCGGCAATTGCCAGACCACGGTAGCAATGCCGGCGGTGTAAGCGCCGAGCCCGAAGAACGCCTGCTGGCCGAACGACACGCAGCCGACGGTGAGCAGCACCCAGGCCGACAGCCCGACGAAGGAGATCATGCCGATATTGGTCAGCACGCTGAGCGCGGCGTCGCTCACGGCTAGAGCCTCGCCCGCGCCGTCGCCTCGGTGTCGACCAGAGTCTGGCCGAACAGGCCGCCCGGGCGCCACACCAGGCAGACGAACAGCAGCCCATAGGCGATCAGGTCGCGCGCCTGCGGGCCGAGGCGCAGTTGCGCGTGCGCCTCGATCACGCCGAGCAGCAGGCCGCCGGCGACGGCGCCCGGCAGCGAGCCGAGTCCGCCGAGCATCATGGCGATCAGGCCCTTCATCGTCGCCCACATGCCGAACATCGGCGTCACCTGGCGGTCGCCGGCGAGGATCAGGAAGGCGGCCAGACCGCCGAGCGCCGAGGCGACGGCGAAGGTCAGCAGCGCCGTGGTGCGGATGTCGATGCCGACCGCGATCGCGGCGCCCGGCTGGTCGGCCAGCACGCGCAGCGCGAGGCCGGCACGGGTGCGGCGGAGGCCGAGCCAGACCACGGCCATCAAGGCGACCGCAATCGCCAGCATGGCGAGCTGGTCCGGGCGCAGCTGGAACGGGCCGATGAGGAGCGGGTCGCCGTCCATCAGCCCGGGGAAGGCGTTGGTGTGCCGGGGCAGCATGAGGGTCGCGAGCTCCTCGAGCTGCATCCACACGGCGAAGCTCGAGACCAGCGAGGCGACGGCGTCGCGGCCGCGCAACGGCGCGAAGCACAGGCGCTCGATGTAGACACCGGCCAGCGTCGCGACCGCGACGGTCAGGATCGCGACCGGCAGCGCGCCGAGCCCGGCGTTGAGGTGCAGCCAGGCCGCCACATAGGCGCCGAGCATCAGCGCCGCGCCGAAAGACAGGTTGAGCCGGCGCATGACGCCGAACATCAGGGTGAAGCCGAGCGCCAGCAGCGCGTAGGCGCTGCCCGCCATCGACCCGTCCAAGGTGGTCTGGACGAAGTCGACGAGCAGGCTCATCGGCGCGAGCCAAGATAGGCGCGCTGGATCACCTCGTCCTCGGCGAGCTGGCCCGGCGTGCCGCCGAAGCTGACGCGGCCCTGCTCCATCAGGTAGAACCGGTGCGAGACCTTGAGCGCCATATGCGCGTTCTGCTCGACCAGGAGAATCGTCGTGCCGTCACGGTTGAGCTCGGCGATGATGCGGAAGATCTCCTCGACCACGAGCGGCGCCAGGCCGAGCGACGGCTCGTCCATCAGCAGCAACCTGGGCCGCGACATCAGCGCGCGGGCGACCGCCAGCATCTGCTGCTCGCCGCCTGACAGCGTGCCGCCGAGCTGGCTCGCGCGCCCGCGCAGCAGCGGGAAGCGCTCGAACAGCTGCTCCACGTCCTGGCCGATGCCGGCGGAGTCGCGCCTGAGGTACGCGCCCGCCGCCAGGTTCTCGCGGACGGTCATCTGCGGGAAGATCAGCCGGTTCTCCGGCACCAGGGCGACGCCCGAGGCGACGATGCGGTCCGGCGCGCGGCCGAGGATCTCTTCGCCCTTGAGACGTATTGATCCCCGTCTTGGCTTCAGGATGCCGGCGATCGAGTACATCAGCGTGGTCTTGCCGGCGCCGTTCGGCCCGAGCAGGCAGGTGATGCGGCCCTCGGCCGCCGACAGCGTGACGCCTTTCAGCGCCTCGATCTTGCCGTAGCTGGTGACGACGTCGGCGACCTCGAGCATGTTCAGCCCTCGCGGGCCGAGCCGAGGTAGGCCCCGCGCACCTTCGGGTCGGCCTGCACTTCGGCCGGCGTGCCCTCGGCGATCTTCTGGCCGAAGTTGAGCACGCAGATGCGGTCGGCCACCGCCATGATCAGCTCCATGTGGTGCTCGATCAGCAGGATTGTGTAGCCGTCGGCCTTGAGCTTGCGGATGCGCGCGTCGAGCTGCTCGATCTCCTCGGCGTTCATGCCGGCGGCCGGCTCGTCGAGCAGCAGGAGCTTCGGCCGCGCAGCGAGCGCGCGGGCGAGCTCGAGCCGCCGCTGCTCGCCGAAGGCCAGGTTGGCCGCGAGATCGTCGCGGCGGTGGGCGAGGCCGGAGAACGCCAGCACCTGGCCGAGCTCTTCGCGCGCCGCTCTCGAGCCGCCCAGCCAGCGCTTCAGGAAGCCGCGGCGCGCCCGGTCCTCCGGCGCGTTCTGCGCCATCCACAGGTTCTGCCACACCGTGAGCTGGCCGAACAGGCGGATGCTCTGGAAGGTGCGGGCAAGGCCGGCCTCCAGGCGCCGATGGGTCGGCAGGTTGCCGATGTCGTGGCCTTCGAAGGTGATCCGGCCCCCCGTTGCGGGAAACAAGCCGCAGATCAGGTTGACCGTCGTGCTCTTGCCCGACCCGTTCGGGCCGATCAGACCGAACACTTCGCCTTGGTCGACCTTGAAATCGAGCTCGTGCACGGCGCGCAGGCCGCCGAAATGCTTGCTGAGCCCTGAGACCTCAAGCACGACCGGACGCGCGCCGGAACAGGCGCAGCAGCCGCTGCGTCGCCGCGGCGTCGAACAGCCCGTTCGGCCGGAGATTCATCGCGAGCACGATCAGCGCGCCGAACAGCAGGTTGCGCCAGTCACCCATGAAGCGCAGGCCCTCGATCAGGAAGCCCTGCACGAAGATCACCGCGGCGATGGTGCCGAACACGTTGGAGAGCCCGCCGAGGATCGGGTAGGCGATGGCGAAGGTGGCGGGTAGGATGCCGAAGTTCGAATGCTCGATATGCGTGGTGTAGTGCGCGTAGATGCCGCCGGCCAGCCCGGCGATGAAGCCGCCGGCGGTCATCGCCGAGACCTTCACCGCGATCAGGTTGATGCCGACGCTCTGTGCCGCGAGCTCGTCCTCGCCGACCGCGCGCAACACCGCGCCGGCGCGGCTGCGGTCCATCCACCACAGCCCGGCGGCGACCAGTGCCACGACGAGCCAGATGAACAGCATGACCTCGAAGGTCGACCAGCCATGCTCGTTGAAGTAGCGGATCTGGCGGAAGCCTTCGCCGCCCAGCGGCCCGACCTTCACGTTACCCTTGGCGATCTGGTAGTCGAAGTTGAAGAAGAACAAGCGGATCGCCTCGCCGAACGCCAAGGTGGCGATCACCAGCATCAGTCCCTTGACGCGCAGCGCGGGGAAGCCGACCAGGCAGGCGGCGAGACCGGCCGCCAGGCCGCCGGCGATCAGCGCCGGCGACAATGCCCACTCGGCGAGCACGGTCAGCATCGCCGCCACATAGGCACCGATCGCCGCGAAGCCGGCCTGGGCGAGCGACACCTGGCCGGTCAGGATCACCACATAGGCGGAAAGCCCGAGCAGAGTGTGCACGCCGAGGATCTGCGCCAGGCCGAAGTAGAAATCCACGGCGCGCCCTAGGTCCGGCTGCCCGGCGCGGCGAACAGGCCGTTCGGCCGGAGCACCAGGAATACGAACAGCAGCAGCATGACGTAGATGTCGCGCTCGGTGACGTTGCGCATGGCCTGGAACAGGTTCTCGGCGGCGCCGACCATCAGCCCGGCGACGATCGCGCCGGGGAGCGAGCCCAACCCGCCGATCACCGTGACGATCAGCCCCTTGGTGGTGAGCGGCAGCGAGAGCAGCGGCGAGAGCACGCCGACCGAGGCACCGGCCATGACGCCGGCCAGTCCGCCGAGCATGCCGGTGATGATGAAGGTCTGCGCGTTGACGTGTTGCAGGCTGACGCCGCAGAGTTGCGCCGCCACCGGTTGCTGCGCCACGGCGCGCGCCGCCAGGCCGAGCCGGGTGCGGTACAGCAGCACCAGCATCACCGCCATCGCGATGACCGCGGCCAGGAACACGCCCATCAGGTCGGCGCGCAGCATGAACGTGCCGAATTCCAGCGGATCGCCGTCGTAGAGCGCCGGATAGGTCTTCGGCATGCCGTCGGTCAGATGCACGACGATCTCGTCGACCAGCAGCAGCATGCCGACGGTCGACATGAGCGGCGCGAGCGGGCTCGCCAGCGGCACGAAGCGGAAGCAGGTGAGGTAGATCAGGAAGCCGATGACGCCCGAAGCCAGCACCGCCAGCAGAAAAATCGCCCAGGGCGCGCTCGTTGCATAAAGTGCGAGCAGGCCGCAATAGGCGCCCGCCACCGAGGCCGCCGCGAACGACATGTTGATCTTGTGCATCACGCCGAAGATCAGCGTGAAGCCGATGCCGATCAGTGAGTATGTGGTGCCGAACAGCAGCCCGTCGAGGATCGCCTGGATGTAATCGGTCACGCGGCCCCCTTCACGCGTGGCGCCCTCTCCAGCGGAGCTGGAGAGGGGCGGCGCAGCGAAGCCGCGACGGGGTGAAGTGGTGGAGAGCCCGCGACTCTGCTGCCACCACCTTACCCGCCTCGCTTCGCGTGGCGCCCTCTCCAGCGGAGCTTCGAGAGGGTGCCGACTCCTAGTTCGGCAGCGGCTTGTGCAGCACCACCCACTTCGCGTCCTTGGCGTGGACGAACAGGTACGGCTTCACCGCCTCGCGCTCGGCCGTGCGCTTGGCCTTGCCGATCAGGCTGTCGGTTTCGGTCAGCTTGGCCAGGCCGGCGCGGATCTTCGCCCGGTCCGCCTGCAGCGTGTCGGGCTTCGCCAGCACGCCTTCAGACTCGATCACTTGGCGAAGGATCATCACGTTCTCATAGGCGCCGGCGCTGTGCAGGTCGAGGCTGCCGTTGAACTTGGCGGTCTGCGCCGCCGCCTTCTCCGCCTCGGGCGTCACTGGCGCGAAGCTCGTGGGAATGACGATGCCGTCCACCTCCTTGGCGCAGCCCTGCAGCGTCTCCATGCTGGAGGAGCTGGTCAGCCCGACCAGCAGCTTCGGCTTGACGCCCTGCCGCCGCATCTCCTTCACCACGCCGCAGGTGGTGAACGGATGCGCGGCGATGGCGATGACGTCGGCCTTGGCCGCCTTCATCTCGCGCACCTGCTGGGCGAAGTTGGTGTCGTTCAACAGCCACTTGGCCTCGCCCTTGACCTCGAAGCCGGCCTTGGGTGCCACCTCCTTCATGACAGCGTGCCAGCTCGCCCGGCTGTGGGCGAAATCCTCCTCGACGCCGCCGAACACGGTCTTCAGCTCCGGTCGGGCGACGCGCAGCCACTTGAAGAGCGAGTCGTACATGGTCGCCTCGCTCGGCGTGTTGCGGAACGCCCACTCCGAGATCTTCGCCAGGCCGCCCTTAATCGCGGCATCGGTGAAGATCGGGAACTGCAGGCCGGAATCGCTGGCGTCGCCCACCTTCTTCTGCAGGATGCCGAACAGCGGCTCGGCGACATTCGAGCAGCTCGGGCCGATGGCCACCAGCGCGTCGCCCGAGGCGATGCGGCGCACCACCGAGATCCCTTCCTCGGCGTTGCAGCGGTCGTCGAGGTACTCGGTGACGATCTTCGCCTTGGTGCCGTCACCGAGCTTGACGCCGCCCTGGGAGTTGATCGCATCGACCGCCGCCTTCAGCGCCGCCTCGCTGTTCAGGCCGAAGGAGCGCACCACGCCTGACTTCGCGCCGAAGCCGGCGAACTTCACCGTGCGCTCCTGCGCGCCGGCGACGTCGAGAAATGCGAGGCTGGCAGCCGCCGCGAACGCCGTCAAGAGAAGCAGCCTGTGCTTGCGCATGACGTGTCCCTCCGTGCGCCGGGCTAAACCGGCGAGGTGCAGTGAATGACAGAGTCATACGGGAAGGGCCAGGGACCCACACCGGCCCCGAGTCATGCACGCCCGCCCGTGAGAGCGGGCGTGAAGCGTTGACAGGGGAACGTGCAGGCCGGGTATTGAGCCGCGGCAGTACCCTACTACATTGGCATCGATGTGCACAAGGGGGAAAGCCAGACCATGACTCCGCTCTAATGGGTGCCTTGACCGGTCGGGCGCATAGGAACGATTAGCGCCACTTGAGCTGGGGCGGCGGGGGTCCGGCCAGGTCCGGCCGCCTCCCGCGAACCCCGGCACC
>MGBV01000276.1:12709-12975 GCA_001788415.1 Candidatus Rokubacteria bacterium GWC2_70_16
CGCGCGCGCGGGCCCCGAGTGGTCCCGCACGGTCGCGGGCTCGCGGTCAAGAAGTGGGCGGAGAGGGCGCGGGCGGGGCCGGGGGCCGTCGACGGGTGTTAGGGGCAGCGTCGAGAGAGGCCCTCAGGGGCGGGCTACGCGAGGGCGGCGGGGGCGGGTGGTCCGGGTCGGGTGTCGCTGAAGACGCCGTCCAGCGCCAGCGTATGGAAGTGGACATTCATTGGAGGCCGCTGCCGAAGCGTTGGATCACCGTTACGGTGCCGGTC
>MGBV01000277.1:0-5248 GCA_001788415.1 Candidatus Rokubacteria bacterium GWC2_70_16
GCGGCGGCGGCCAGCCACACCGGCGGGCGCGGGATGGCGCCGTACTCGTGGAAGTGGTGCTCGGCCACCCAGAAGGACTCGAAGCCGAGGGCGTCGGCCGCCTCCGCCTGCTCCAGCAGCTCGCCGTAGAGCGCCCCGGCGCTGCGCCCGAGCTCCGCCGGGTAGTGGTCCACGACGGAGAAGACGCCGAAGCGCATCACTGCCCGCGCTCGTGGTCGGGAGGGATGGGCCGCAGGCCGTCCCGCTCCTGCGCGAGCCGGTCGGCCAGGTGCCGGACCTCCCGCAGGCGTGTCTCGGCGAAGCGGAAGCGCGGGTCGGAGGCATAGGCCGCCCAGCTCGCCATGTAGTCCGGCCGGCTGAGGCGCAGGGCCAGCTCCGAGATCTCGGCCGGGGTGGCGAAGTCCGCCATGATCCCCACCTCGTCGAACGTCTCGGGGCGCCGGCCGTCGAGGAAGGCCGACAGCGCCGGCGGGTGCGGACCATGAGGGAGCCCCACCGGATGCACCGAGACCATGCCTGCGCGGAAGACGCCGCCCCGGCTGAAGAACTCGCCGGCGTGGTAGCCGATGGTCTCCACGTAGTCCAGGTTCTTGTGGAAGAAGGGGACCCACATGCCCTCCTTCTCCACGGAGCGCACCGTGAAGACACAGAGGTAGCAGCCGGGCAGGATGAAGACCGTGTGCCCCGAGGGCGGCACATGCGAGCGGTCCGCCACCAGCGGGCGCACGTCCTCCACGGCCAGCCGGTACGGCAGGTAGGTGCCGCGCCAGCCCACGACGTCGAAGGGGTGCGTCGGATGCACGCGGCGCGTGTACGCGCCGCCCACCTTGGAGACGATCTCGAAGCGGCCCGCCTCGTTGCGCGTGTCCAGCGAGCGCGGGAAGCGGTAGTCGCTGCGGCTGTGGGGGATGAACTGCCCCGTGGTGGGCGCCTCGGCCTTCTCGGGATCGCCGGTGAGGCTCTCGTACACCCAGTAGTACTGCGATCCCGCCGCGAGCTCGAAGCGATGCGTGATCCCCTTCGGCACGACCAGGAAATCGCCCGCCCGGTAGGCCACGGGCCCGAAGGTCGTCTCGAGGGTGCCGCCGCCCCGGTGGATGAAGTAGACCAAGGTGGCCGAGTGGTGCTCGAAGAAGTAGTCCATGGACAGCCGCGGCGCCGTCACGTTCATCGCCGCCGTGGCATTGGCCACCAGGCGGGCCATCCCGCGATAGACATCGCGCGGCGCCGTGGGCGCCATCACCTCGAGCGCGTGGTGGATTCCGCCGAGGGGCTGCATGGGGGAGTCCCAGTCAGGCGCGAAGGCGCCGGCCGGAAGCTGCCGCGTCTCGTCGGGCAGCCAGTTGTTGGGCGGGTAGAGGTGATAGGTGTGGCTGACCTTGCCCGAGAAGCCGCCGCGCCCATGCTCCTGCTCGTAGACATGGCGGAGCAGCGGGCCCGCATGCGGCGCCCGGGGCACTATCCCCACCTCGGGAATGCCGGTGAAGTACTCGTACTTGTCCATGGGATGCCTCCCGGCCCCCCCCCGGTGTCCAGCGTCGCTGTCCGCTCGAAGCGCCTTCCCCGGGCGACGGCTCCCGTTCGAGAAGGCCGGCATGGGTCGAAACAACGGCCTGCGCTGGTGCGAGATAACTAGCAGGGCTGGACCCCCCTGTCAACGCCGGGGGCCCCGGGGGCAGGGCATAGGCCCGGTGCATCGGAACACCCAGCCGCCTGCTGGACACCGGTGCTCCTGGAGCGGCGGGCGGGCGGCCAGGTCCAGGGGCGGTTGAGCGCCAGGCCCATCTGGCACACCGTGGCGCCCGAGGGCGTGGAGCGAAGCTCCGGGCCGCGGGTCAACCGCCCCAGCAACATGACGAGATTCACGCTGTTCATCGCCTGCTCCTTTCTCTGCGTGGGGGAGTGATCGGGGACGGGCGGGTGCGGTGCCACCTCCCTTCGCCCGTGGCTCACCCCCAGACCAGACCCGATCAGATCGCGGCGAGCCGAGCGAGCCGAGCGCCCTACGCGTGGGAACGGGAGCAGCGTGGAGGAGGAAGCAAGCGCACAGCGCAGGTGGCCCCGGCGCCGAGCGACGACCCGGCCGCTCGCGCGCCACGCAGACGGGCGTGCGCGGCGGGCGCCTGAGCGACGCGACCACCGCGTCCCGCCGCGCGTGGTACTCAGACCAGATCCGTCACCACTCGACCCCGGCCACCGGGGTCGAGCCCGCGCGCTGGAGCGGATACAGCCCTCATGCCTTCTGCGCCCTTGACGGCTCGGTCGAAGATGCCCTACGCTCCAGTCGTTCGACGCCCTGGCGGGGAGCACCATGAGACACCGTGTCGCGCCGGTCCTGTTCGCGTTCGCTCTCCTTGCAGCACCGCTCGCCGCCGAGGCCGAGCCAGCAGGGAAGGTCTACCGCGTCGGCCTCATCTTGACCACCTCTCCCGTCTCGGAGATGGCGGGACCCGAGCCCGTCCATCCCCTTGCCAGGGCGTTCGTGCATGGCCTGCGCGCCCTCGGCTATGTGGAAGGGCAGAACCTCATCCTCGAGCGCCGGTCGGCCGAGGGACGCTTCGAGCGACTCGGCGACATCGTCGCCGAGCTGGTCCGTCTCAAGGCGGACGTCATCGTGACGGTGACTGATGTGACGACCCTGGCGGCCAAGGCGGTGACCACGACCGTCCCGATCGTCATGATCGCCACCGGCGATCCCGTCCGCGGGGGCCTCGTTCGGAGCCTCGCGCACCCCGGTGGGAACATCACCGGGCTCGGGACCCATGTCGGACCGGAGATCGCGGCCAAGCGCCTGCAACTCCTGAAAGAGGCCCTCCCCCCGCCTCTCTCGCGTCGCGTACCTCGTCAACAGGGACGACAACGCCTGGGAGAGCCCGGAAGGAAGGAGCGTCCGGACGGCTGCGGAGGCCCTGGGTGTGACGCTGCTGCGGGCGGAGTTCAGGCCGCATGAGTACACCGAGGCCTTCACGCTGATCAGACAGGCGCGGCCCGATGCCCTCTTCGTCGGAGGAAGTGGAGCGGCTTACGGTGATCGCAGTCTCATCGTGGACTTTGCGACCGGCGCTCGGCTGCCGAGTGCCTTCTGGTTCCGGGAAGCGGTGGACCGCGGGGGGTTCATGTCCTACGGAGCGAACACGCCTGACATCTTCCGTCGTGCCGCTGGCTACGTGGACAAGATCCTCAAGGGCACGAAGCCAGCCAACCTTCCGGTCGAGTCGCCCAGGAAGTTCGAGCTGGTCATCAACCTGAAGACCGCCAGGGCCCTGGGGCTCACGATCCCGCCCTCGCTGCTGGTCCGGGCGGATGAGGTCATCGAGTGAGGGAGCGTGGCTCCCGCCAGAATCTCGAGGGCTGGCTCCGGCGCAAGCCCGCCCCGGCTCGGCCTGCGACACAGCCGGCGCGGCCGCCTCGGCAGCCACGACCGCCTCGGCCAGCGCCACCGACGCCACGCTGACGCATCTCCCATCGTTGCCGGCGCGAGCGGGATCCGGTGGGGCGATCTCCACCGACGTCGAAGGGGGCATCCCCGACCAGCGCCCGCACGGCCTGCTGACGGGCGACCCGCCGGAGCCCACGGTGGAGGGCGACACGCTCACCGTCGCCTGCCCGTGGGGCGTGGCGTTCATGCCCTGGGTGAGGCCCGAGGATGCCAAGGCGGACCTCCCCAGTGAGGCGTTGCGCGAGGTCGACCCGTCAGCGTGTAGATGTCGACGGAGGCTGGCGGAGGAAGGGAACTCGCTGTCTCGAGGCGTGCGATGCGCTCGGCGGCTGATGCGCCATCGCGAGAGCGCGGGGGCTACGCGAGCGGGAAGACCTCTCCGAAGACCTGCTGCTGCAGGCTGCGCAGCCGCCCTCTCAGCTCCTCACCCTCCGCGAACCGCCCACGATCATGCGCCAGCTGGGCGAGGGTATGGAGCGTCCGGGCCACCCGGACGTCATCGATCCCCAGGGCGGCCTCCTGGATCGACAGCGCGCGTCTCACGAGCGCGTCCGCCTCCGCCTTCCCCCCATCGGCAATGTACTCCCGCGCCAGGCACAGGAGGGCCTCGGCCACGGCCGGATGGTCCGGGCCGAGCGCCGCCTCCCGGATCGCCAGCGCGCGCCGGTACAGCGGACAGCGCGCCGGCTCGGACCGGCCCCCCTCCGCCGCGGCGACTCGCTCGTCGTCCCCGCACAGGCTCGCGAGGTTGTGGAGGCTCACCGCCACCGCGGGATCCTCGGGCCCGAGCGCCGCCTCCCGGATGGCCAGGGCCTGCTGGTAGAGCCGCCGCGGCATGGCGCTGATGCCCGACGCATCGCTGACGGGCGGGACGGTGAACCGGATCGCGTACGTACGTGGTTCCACCGCGGCACGGTGGTCGAGACTCGTCCCCACGTCCGGGTGCCGTGGCCCCAGGTGGATGCGACGGATCCGGAAGGCCCTTTCATACAGCCGCTGCACCTCGTGCTCGTGCTCCCTCCTCCGCCAATCCTTGCTGACATTGAGCCAGCGGTCGGCGTAGAACTGATGCGACGCCGCGAGCTGGTCCAGGCGTTCGGCCAGATCGCCAGAGGAGCGGCGCAGCCGTCTCGTCCGCATCGCCACCGCCCGCTCGCACACGGCACCGGCAGGGATCCAGCGCCCCCGCGAATCCCAGATGCCCGCCGGCGGCGCGCCCGTCACCGTCCCCGCGGCGCCCTCCCCGAGGGCCGCTCCTTCGATCCGCCTGGCGCGCGCCTCGTGGCAGTCGCCGGCGGCGCTCTCGCCAAGCACACCGAGGAGGTGCGCGACGCGCCGCAGCGCGCCGAGCAGCGCCGGATGGTCCGGCCCGAACACCGTCTCCCGGAGGCCCAGCGCCCAGCGGGCCGTCAGGCAGGCCCGCTCGGCCTCACCCCGTCCCACGTGAATGTCCGCCAGGACGTCGAGCGCCTCGACCACGTCGGCAGTCGCAGGCGGAAAGAACCGGGAGGCATCGGAGGCCTCCTGCAGGACTCGGCGGACGATCGCTTCCGCGGGATCGTGGGCGCCGCGTGCCGCAAGGAGTCTGGCGGCGGCGAACTCGACGACGACGGGCTCCGGCTGGTCGGCAAGCAGCGCGAGTCGCGGCCAGAGTTCGACGAGATCCTGATACATACGCTCCGCGTCGCCGGATCGCCCCTGAGCCTCCCACGTCGCGGCAAGGTTGTTCCGCACGATGACGACACGCGGAGCCATCGGCCACGATGATGCGGCCTGCCGGACGAGGCTCGAGAAACGGCGCTCGGCTTC
>MGBV01000277.1:5385-26620 GCA_001788415.1 Candidatus Rokubacteria bacterium GWC2_70_16
TCGGCCGTGTCGCTGGCCATCGTCAAGGCTGAGACAGCTCGGCGGAGAACGCACCGCGCGGGACCGGGGCGAAGCCGCGGCGGCACAGCGGGGAGGCGTAGTCGGCGGGATGCCAGGGTCGGGCACCCGCCTGGCTCGCGCATATGCGCATGCGAGGGGGCCTGTCAGCGTGACGCCGCTCAGCCAAGTGCTCCACAGCGATCCCGACATCCTCGGTGGAACGCCGGTCTTCGTCGGCCCCCGTGTCCCGGTGCGGTCCCCCTTCGACTACCTCGAGCGGGGCGAAACCCTTGACGAGTTCCTCCGGCAGTTCCCGTCGGTAAGGCGCGAGCAGGCCGTCGCTGCGCTCGACCTCGCACGCGACTCGCTCCTGGGCGGTGCGCGTTCTTCTTGACGAGCTGCTTCGCCTGATGCGCGGCGCCCAAGATGTGCTCGTCACCATGGACCGAAACCTGGAGTTCCAGCAGAACCTCTCGGCCCTGCCCTTCGGCGTCATCCTGGTCCACGCGCCGTCCAACCGGCTGTTGCACCTCCGGCCGCTCATCCCGAGGATTCTCGACGCGCGCGGGGGGATCACTCCGGGACAGCTTCATCGGGTGGGGGCCTGGCGGCCGTAGCGTGCCGAGAGAGGCGGCGCCATCGAGCAACAATCGGCTTGCGGGCGCATGGGGTAGGTCGAGGGGCCGGGCCGCCTACGGGAGCACGGTGAAGGCGGCCGAGAAGGCCGGACGGGCCGAAGAGGTGCGGGGCGGATCAGGACGCTGGTCGCGAGCGAAACCTACGGCAAGAGGTTCGTCACCCGGATCCTCGGCAGGGAACTGGGTCTCTGACGGCACGTGAAGAAATGGCGTGCGCACGCGCCCGGTGCCGCGGAGTGGTCCAGCCGGCGTCGCGTTCAGGCGTAGAAGAGCTGGCTGGTGAACTCGTCCGCCGTGAGCCGGCCAAGGAGTCGCCCAAGTCGGACTGTCAGCTCGCCCGAGACACGACGCCGGGCGATGATGATACCCGCGTGCCGCCGACCGGACTCGATCCACTGGCGGTGCAGACGTTCGAAGTCGGCCCGGTTGTGGGTCAGCAGGATCCGGTCTGCATCGGCGGCCACCCGCAGCTGGTGCTCGTCGGCACGCCCGAGATGCCCGGCATCCCGCGCTGTGGTCACCGGGAAGCCCCGGCCGCGCAGCATAGCTGCGAGCACCACGGAGACATCCTCGTCGCAGTAGAGGGCTGGCGGACGGCTAGGCATCCGGACGCGCGAGCGGGTGCACGATGTCGTCCGGGACCTGATTCCGGTCGATGTACTGCTGAATCTCGGTCTGGTGGTCCGCGTAGTAGCTCAGGGCGTCGAACACCTGGGCCAGGGTGAGATGCGAGAGGTGAGTGGGAATCTCCTCGGGGTTCAGGCCGAGGCGCCAGAGCTCCACGATCGCGCGCACCGGGACCCGCGTGCCCACGATGATGGGCTCGCCGCCGAGGATCTCGTCGTCGCGAACGATGTAGCGGTGCTCGGTTCCGACCGTCATGGCGCTGAGGTCTCTCCTCCCGGTGCGCGGGGCATCGCGGCACCGGAACCCTCCGGTAGTGTCTCACGCGAGGCCGCCCTGGGGCCAGGCCTCTCGTGCCGAGATCTCGTGATGCGGCCCGGCTATTCGGCCTCGTTACGGGCTGGCGTTGACCGCCTCCGCCTGGGCCACCGCCAGCCGCTGGTCGAGCGCGCGCACCGCACCCCGGAGGTGCTCCGGCGAGACGGGCTGGTAGCGGAGGGTCATCCGGGGATCGCGGTGACCGAGTAGGGCCGGGGCATCGGAACGATCAGCGCCGCTTCGGGTGGGGTGGCGGGCGCCGCGCCAGGTCCGGCCTCCCCCCGGCGAACCCCGGCCCGCACCCAGGAGCGCCCGGGCCGGGTGGGCCGAGGCGGGCGTGGGCATCGTGATCGGGCGCGGGCCCCGGAGGCATCCGGCAGGGGCGCTGCGGCGCCGGCGCGGCCCAGGGGGACTAGGATGGCCGGTACGACGGGGCATCCTGGACGGGGGCGATGACGCCCAGCCGGGCGCCGCAGCGGGGACAGGCGAGGACGTCGACGTCGAACCCGCGGCGCATCAACGCCGGCCGGGTCAAGGCGCGCGTAGAGCTGGCGCCGCGGGGGCGGGGTTCGCGCTCGAGGGTGGTGTCGTCGGAGGGCGGGCGGCCGGAGGTGTCCGGACTCGGATGCGACGCCGCCGCTCACCCCTCGCCCGCGCGCTGGACCAGCTCGACCAGCACGTTCCCGGTGCTGGCCGGGTCCAGGAAGGCGATGCGACTGCCCTGATGCCCCGGCCGCGGCGTCTCGTCCCGGAGCCGCACCCCCTTGCCCCGGAGCTCCGCCAGCGCCCCCTCGAGGTCCTCGACCTCGAGGCAGAGATGGTGGAGCCCCTCCTTCCCCTCGCGGGCCAGCCTCGCGTACGTGCCGTCAGGCCTGGTCCCCTGCAGCAGCTCGACCATGGACTCGCCGACCGGATACATGCCGATCCTGACCTCGTACTGCGGCAGCTCCTCCACCTCCGCCAGCCGCAGCCCCAGGCACTCCTCCCACACCGCGCGGCTCTGCGCGAGATCCTTGACCACGATCCCCACGTGCTCGATCCGCTTGACCCTCATGTCCCCTCCCGCCGTCGCTCGCCGAGGCCCATCATGCGCGCGATGAGGTTGCGCTGGATCTGGCTCGATCCGTCGCCGATGACGAAGAGCCGCGCGTCGCGGAAGTGGCGCTGGATGTCGAACTCCAGCGTGAAGCCGTAGCCGCCGTAGACCCGCATGGCGTCGGAGGTGACGCGGACCAGGGCCTCGGTGGCGTAGAGGTTCGCCATGGAGGCCTCCTTCATGCAGGGGATCCCCTGATCCACGAGCCAGGCGGCCCGGTAGAGCAGCAGGCGGGCGGCGTCGGTGGAGACCTGGAGATCCACCAGCATGTGGCTGATCGCCTGGAAGGCCCCGATGGGCTGGCCGAACTGCTCCCGCTCCTGGGCGTAGCGGACGGCATCGTCCACCACGCGCTGGGCGCAGCCGACGCAGTACGCGGCCTGGGAGAGCCGCACCCGCTCGAGCGTGGCCTTGATCGCGGCCCAGCCCCCGTGGAGCGGGCCCAGCAGCGCCGAGCGCGGCACGCGGACGCCGTCGTAGTGCACCTCGTAGAGCCCGCCCGCGCCCCGCATGCCGAGCTTCTCGATCCTCCTGTAGGTGATGCCGGGCGTCCGCGGGTCCACCAGGAAGAGGCTGATGCCCTTGTGCTTGGGCGCCCGGGGATCGGTCCGCGTCGCCACGAGGAGGCAGCCGCTCTCGGCGGCCCCGGTGGTGAACATCTTCGTGCCCGTGATGACGAAGTGGTCACCCTCGGCCACCGCGCGGGTCTGCAGCGAGGCCGCATCGGAGCCGGCCCCGGGCTCGGTCAGCGAGAAGGCGAAGACCATCTCCCCCGCGCACACCCGGGGCAGGAAGTGGCGCTTCTGCTCCTCGGTCCCGAACCGGACGATCGTGTGGGTGCCGAAGCCGATGGCGAAGTTCAGGAGCGAAGCGATGGACAAGGACGCCCGCCCCATCTCCTCCAGGAGCACGGTCGCGTCCACGGTGCTCCCCCCCGCCCCGCCGTACTCCGGCGGAACGGCCAGGCTCGTGAAGCCGAGCCGGGCCATCTTGGGCAGCAGCTCGGCGTGGGGCGCCCGGCCGGTGGCGTCCAGCTCGCGGAGGTACTCGGGCGTGAGCTCCTTCGCGGCGAAGTCCCGGACCACCCGGCGCAGCATCTCCTGCTCCTCGGTGAGGTGGAACCCGAGGCCTCCCGCCCCCGCGGGCCCGGCGCTCATCGCCTGTCCACCAGCCGCTCGGCCTTGGCCTGCCGCGCGGGATCGTAGATGTCGTCGAGGGCCGCGAACTCCACGCGGGGGCGCACCCCCACGGCGTCGGCCGCGGCCCCCACCACCATCGCCGCCAGGGCGTCGCGGTCGGCCCGCTCCGTGGCCACCCGCACCAGCATCTCGTCCATGGAGAAGGGGTCGCGGAGGTCCTGGCGCGTGAGCACCACCTGGAACTCGTCCACGCCGGGGACGGCCCGCAGCCTGTCCAGCAGCACCGCAGGGTTGATGAGCATGCCTTTCACCTTGATGAGGTCCTTGGTTCGAACGATGGGCCCCACGATGCGGTCCCCGGTGCGCCCGCAATGCGGACAGGGCTCGTGGGTGAGGCTCACGATGTCGCCGACCAGGTAGCGGATGAGCGTCGTGCCGCGCCGGTTCAGGTGGGTCAGCGCCAGCATGCCGCGTTCGCCGTCGGGCAGCCTCGCCCCCGTGTCGGGATCCACGACCTCGTGGAAGATCACCTCCGGGGCGGGATTGTGCCAGTCCCCCTCCTCGCGGCACTGGGCGTGGGCCCCGGACTCCGTGGAGCCGTAGCGGTCGAAGATGACGGGCTTCGCCGCGCCGAGCGCGCGCAGCCGGGCCCGCATGTCCTCGCGCAGGGCCGGCGAGGAGGCCTCCCCGGTCACCGCGCACATGCGCACGCTCGTGAAGTCGGCGTGAAGCTCGGCCGCCCGCATGATCACGCGCCGCACGAAGCTCGTCACCCCCCAGAGCACCGTCGCCCGGTGGCGCTCCACCATGCGCACCGCGTCGTCCAGCGAGCGGTGGACGCCGAACTCGCCGTGGGGGGCGCCGGTGAGGGCCCCCACGAGCGCGGCCCCGGCGGCATAGGCATTGGGCTCGGAGCGCACGAAGGCGCCCATGGCCGCGGGCGTCAGGGGGAAGAGGTTGGCGAGGATGTCCCGGTCGGTGATGCCCGCGATCTCGGCGACGCGTCGGGCCTGGAAGAGATAGGCCTGATAGTCGTGGGTGGTGACGTACAGCGGCGTCGGCTCTCCCGTGCTCCCCGTGGTGTAGTTGACCTCCCACAGCGCCCGCTCATGCAGCGGCAGGTCCGGGCAGTGGAGCCGGAAGCTCTCGGGATCGGCCATGAGGTCGTGCTTGGAGGTGAAGGGCAGCAGGACAAGGTCGGCCACCGAGCGGATCCGGCTCACATCCACGCCGGCCTCGGCCCATGTCCGGCGGTAATGGGCGTGGCCGCGGGCGCAGAGCGCCAGCGCCCGGACGAGCTTCTCGTCCTGGACGCGGCGGATGGCCTCGAGGGGCTGGCGGAGGAGGTCGGTCATCGCGAGAGCGCCGCCTGCGTCTCCTCCACGAGCCGCGCCACCACCTCGGCCGCGTGCGGGATGTCGGTGATCCCGCCGGCCACCTGTCCCGTCGGGAAATTGGCGATGTCCACGCGCCCCGCCGCCTTCGCGGGGGCCACCAGGGGCTCCACCCAGATCCGCTGCCAAGGCATGGGCAGGATCTCGGCCTCGTGCCCTTTCCACCGCTCGGTGAACCGGTTCTTGAGGACCCGGCTCGGCTTGCCGGTATAGGAGCGGGAGACCACCGTGCCCTCCTCGGTGACCTCCAGGATCCTCTTCTTGTGGGCCTCGTGGGCCGAGGACTCCACCGTGGCCAGGAAGCGCGTGCCGATCCAGGCCCCCTCCGCGCCCAGCATCAGCGCGGCTGCCACCCCGCGCCCGTCGGCGATGCCGCCGGCGGCCAGCACCGGCACCGACACGGCATCGACCACCTGCGGGACCAGCACGAAGGTCGTCACGGCGCCCACATGCCCGCCGGCCTCCGCTCCCTGGGCGATGATCACGTCCACGCCCATGTCGGCGAGCCGGCGCGCCTGGCGCACGGTGCCGACCAGGGACATGACGATGGTGCCGGCGCGATGGGCCTCGCGCACCAGCCACTCGGGCGTGCCGAGCCCCGAGACGAGGACGGGCACCCGCTCGCCGAGCGCCGCCTCGACCTGAGCCCGGGCCAGATCGAGGGTGAGCGGCGGGGGCGGATTGCCGCGCAGCCCCTCCACCTCGGGCAGGAGGTCCGCGAGAAAGGAAGGAAACCGCGGGATGGCGCGCGCCCCGACCTCCGCCGGGATGTCGGTGGGGACGAGGAGGTCGACGCCGAAGGGCCGGTCGGTGATCCGGCGGACGGCGGCGATCTCCTCGCGGAGCCCCTCCGGCGTGAGGAAGGTGGCGCCCAGCACCCCCATGCCGCCCGCCGCCGACACCGCGCCCGCCAGCGGGGCCAGCGTGACGCCCCCCATGCCGGCGGCGAAGATCGGGTGCTCGATGCCCAGGCGATCGCAGATGCGGGTGCGGAGCCTCATCGCACGGCCCACCGCATGAGCGCCTGCCGGGCGATCTTGCCGCTCGTGGTGCGGGGCAGCACGGCGAGGAACTCGACTGCCCGGGGCTTCTTGTAGCTCGCCATGTGGGCCCGGCAGTGCTCGATGAGGTCAGCCGCCGAGGCGTGATGCCCCGGACGGAGCTGGACGAAGGCCGTCACGGCCTCGCCCCACTCCGGGTCGGGGCAGCCGACCACGGCTGCCTCCTGCACGGCCGGGTGCATGTAGAGCACGCGCTCGACCTCGGCGGGATAGACGTTGAGCCCGCCCGTGATGATCATCTCCTTCCTCCTCCCCACGATGTAGAGGAATCCGTCCTCGTCGAAGCGGCCGAGGTCGCCGGGGCAGAACCAGTCCCCGTGGAACGCGGCGGCCGTCGCCTCGGGGTTGCGGAAGTACTCCGTCATCAGCGCGGGGCCGCGCGAGAGGATCTCGCCTTCCTCCCCGAGCCGGAGCTCCTTGCCGAAGACGCTGAGCCCGACGGAGTCCCCCTTGGCCGCCTCAAGCCAGGGCGGCAGCACCGTGATGCCGCCGGACTCCGTCGAGGAGTAGAACTGGTAGAGGTTCGGGGTGACCTGCTCGAGGACCCCGCGCCGCGTCTCCGCGGGCAGGGCCGCACCGCTCGAGATGAGGCAGCGGAGGCTCGATGTCTCGGCCGTCGCCACCCCGGGCGTCGCCAGGAGCCGGCGGAGCATCGTCGGGACCGTGAAGCAGGTCGTGATGCGCTCGCGGGCGATGGTGGCGAGGGTGCGCTCCGGGTCGAAGTCGGGATCGATGAGCACGGTGCCGCCCCGGATGAGATGGGCGAGCGCGAAGGCGCGCCCGCCGCCCTGGGCCAGCGGCGTGTTGGACAGGAAGGTGTCGGCGGGGCCGATCCCGAAGTCGAAGGCGTAGATGGGCATGCGCCAGAGCATGGAGCGGTGGCTGAGAACGATGCCCTTGGGGAGCCCCGAGGTCCCCGAGGTGCAGCCGATCACGAAGGGCGCCTCCATGGGGACGGGCCGGAGGGCCTCCCCGGCGTCGGCTCGCGCCAGGAGCGCCTCGTAATCCGCCTCCAGGCACAGCCGCGGCCCGTCGATGGCGGGAAGCAGCGGGCGCGTGGCCTCCTCGCAGAGCACGGCCCGCGGCTCGTAGAGGTCCACGGCATGCCGGATCTCGTCCGGGCGCCACCGGTGGTCCACGGGCGCCGCGACGATCCCCGCCTTCGCCGCCGCCAGCAGCGCCTCGAGGTGCTCCAGCCGATCCGCCAGGAGCAGCAGCAGCCGATCGCCGGGCCGGAGCCCGAGGCCCGCGAGGGCATGGGCCAGCCGGTTCACGCGTTCGTCGAGCGCCCGGTAGCTGAGCGCGCGGCGGCCCTGCCGGACCGCGAGCTTGCCGGGCTCCCGCCGCGCGGCCCAGACGAGGCCGTGGGCGACGTTCCAGGCGCTCTGCGCGGGGTCCATCCGCCTACTTCACGCCCTTCTCGTCGTAGTAGCGCTTGGCGCCCGGGTGGACGGCGATGGGGTTGTCCAGCAGCGCCGTCTCGAGCCGGATCTCGCTGGCGCCGGCGAAGAGGCCGCGCATGTCCGGCATGTGCTTGACCATCGCCGCCGTGAGGCGGTAGACGAAATCCTCGGACAGCTCACGGCTCGCCACCAGGTGGGACATGTAGGCGACGGTCTGGATGTCCTCGTCCTGGCCCTTGTAGGTGCCCTTGGGGATCGTCGCCCGCCCGATGCCGGGCAGGGCCTGGATCACCTTCGCGCGGGCCTCCTCGGAGGCGTTGAGCAGGCGGATGCCCGGGCTCTGGGCCAGCTCCATGGCCATCCCGTAGGGGACGGGCCCCGTGAGCATCGCGACGTCGAGCTGTCCGTCCTGGAGCATCCGGACCACGTCGGAGTAGGCGACGGGGTTGGGGATGCCGCCCGCCTTGCGGATGTCGTCGGGGGTGATGCCCTGGGCCTTGAGCATCTCGGTCATGAGGACATGGTGGAGTGTGCCCACCTTGCCCACGTAGACGCGGTAGCCGCGCTTGGTGATGTCGGCGAAGGAGCGGATGTCGCTCCGCGCCGAGGCCACGTAGTGGATGTAGCCCCGGTACAGCGACATGACGTGGCGCACCTTGTCGAGGGGCTGCGGGAAGTGGGCGATCCCGTTGACGCCCTGGTGGGACGTCATGGAGATCGAGAGCCCCACCTGGGAGGCGCCGGACTGGATGTTCTTGAGGTTCAGGTCGGAGCCGCCCGGGATGGAGCTCGCCCTGACCCCGGGGAACTCCTTGTTGATCACCTCCGCGATCTTGGCCGCCATGATCGGGAAGGTCCCGACGCCCCCGCCCACGGTGATGAACTGCGGATCCGCGGCGGGGGCGGCGGCCGCCAGGCAGAGCGTCAGGGCCAGGGCCAGCGGGAGGACTCGGTGAGTCATGATGGGCTCCTTTCTTGTCTCCGGATGGCGCTAGGCAACCTGCTGGGGAGTGGGCCGCCGGAAGCACGCGACGGTCCCGAAGGCCAGCGCCAGGGTCAGCGCGAGGAACACGTTGAACGAGAGGATATGCATGTGGCGGAAGCCGGTCCACACGAAGATCGCGCCCACCACGGCCAGGATGGCCCAGCCCCGGAGCCACTCCCCGGCCCCGGGCCGCGCCGCGTGCGGCGCCGCCGGCGCCGCCATCTCCTGAGCCAGCTCGGCCTCGGCCAGCCGCACGAGCCGGCGCGCGGGCCACCACCGGTCGACCAGCGCGACGGCGGCGGAGCGCGCGGCGCCGCGGCCCGGGGCCGCGCGGGTCGGCACCCACCGCTTGTGGAGCACGGCCACCGCCGCGAACAGCGCCAGCGCCAGGGCGTCGGCGCGGACATCGGGCCAGACGAAGAGCACCGCTGCCGCCAGGAGCGCCAGCCGTTCCAGCGGGGTCGCGCGCCGGAAGAGCCAGCCCTGCACGGCGCCCGCCAGACACCCCGTCGCCACCACCGCGCGCGCCGCGGCCAGCGCGATGCCGGCGGGGCTCCCCTTGAGCATCAGCTCCGGGCTGTAGACGAAGAGGTAGGGGATCAGGAACGCGGCGATGCCGATCCGCATGGCCGTGAAGCCGGTCTCCCAGAGCCCCGCCCGGGCGATGGCCGCCGCCGCGAAGGACGCCAGCGCCACCGGCGGCGTGATCCCCGAGATCGAGGAGAAGTAGAAGGCGAACAGGTGTGCCCCCAGCGTGTCGGCCCCCATCTTGACCAGGGCCGGGATCACGAAGGTGGCGAGCACGATGTAGTCGGCCGTCGTCGTGAGCCCCATCCCCAGGATGAACGAGGCGAGCATGGTGAGGATGAGCGCGAGCCAGAGCTGGCCCTGCGCGACGGTGAGCACCAGCTCGGAGAAGCGATGGCCGACGCCCGAGAGGAAGATGGCCCCGATGATGAGCCCCGCCGAGGCACAGGCGATGGCCACGGGCACCACCCCCCGCGCGCTCTCCTCCAGCGCCTCCACGACGTCGCGAGGCCGGAGCCGCGTGCGCGCCGACACGAAGGACAGGCCGAACACCGCCGCGATCCCCGACGTCGCCGCGTACCCCACCGAGTAGCCCTCGCTGAGCAGCCAGAACACGAAGCCCAGCGGCAGGAGCAGGTGGCCGCCCTCGCGCAGCGCGGGCCAGAGATGCGGCCGGTCCTCGCGCGGGATGGCGCGGAGCCCGAGCCTGCGCGCCTCGAAGTGGACCATCAGGTAGACGGACAGGAAGTAGAGGATGGCCGGGACGAGGGCCGCGATGGCGACCTTCCAGTAGGCGACGCCCACGATCTCCGCGAGCACGAAGGCGGTGACGCCCATGACCGGCGGCATGATCTGGCCGCCGGACGAGGCCACGGCCTCGACGGCGCCCGCGAAGTGGGCCGGGTAGCCGAGCCGCTTCATGAGCGGGATGGTGAAGGTGCCCGAGCCCACCACGTTGGCCACGGCGCTGCCGGTGTAGGTGCCCTCGAAGGCGCTCGCCACGACGGCCGCCTTGGCGGGCCCCCCCGCCTGCTGGCCCGTCAGCGTGAGCGCCAGGCTCATGAAGAAGTCGAGGGCCCGCGATTTCTGGAGGAGCTGGCCGAAGATGATGAACAGCACGATGTAGCTGGCGGAGGCGGCCACCGGGATGCCGAAGACCCCGTCGTCCCCCAGAAAGAGCGCATTGGCCACCACTCGCCAGTGATGGGGGGGTCCGTAGAAGATCCCGGGGAACCAGTGGCCGGCGATGGCGTTGACGATGAAGAACCCCGCCACGGCCAGCATGGCGAGCCCCACCGCGCGCCGCGTGGCCTCCAGCAGCACCAGGAGGTACAGGGTGGCCACGATCAGGTCCGCCGTGGTGAGCTGGCCCGTGCGCAGCCACAGCCCCTGCGGGTCGCGCAGGATGTAGACGTGGAGCGCCGCCACCAGCGCCACGAGCCCCAAGTCGAGCGCCTCGCTCCGCGCCGGCGCCCGCCGCTCGAGCCCCCGCGAGCACGGGAAGAGCAGGAAGGCCAGGCTCATGGCGAAGCCCACGTGGGTCGCGCGAAAGACCTGCGCCTCCGGCTGGCCGAAGTACCCGGCATAGAGGTGGAAGGTGGCCATGGACACGGCCAGGCCGTAGATGATCCCGGCCTTGGGCTGCGTCACGCCGCTCCGCCACGACGCCGGATGAGCGTCGTCTTGTCGATCTGGAACACCGTCTCGTCCCGCTGGTTCAGGACGTGGTCGCGGAAGACCACGATCCCCCGGCCGGGGTCGGAGGTCTCCCGCTTCGAGACCACCTCCACCTCGGTGCGGATCGTGTCGCCCGCGCGCACCGGCCCGAGGAAGCGCCCGCGGTCCACGGACAGGAGCGCGATGATCGTGTCGCGGAACAGGCTCTCGGTCATGCCCGTGGACACCGACATGGTGAAGGCGCTCGGCGCGATCCGCCCGCCGTAGGGGGTGCGCCGGGCCACCTCCTCGTCGATGAAGAGCGGCACGTGGTAGCCCACGAAGGCGCAGAAGAGCGACAGGTCGCCCTCGGTGACCGTGCGGCCATAGGTCGGATAGCGCGCGCCGACCTCGAACTCCTCCCAGTAGCGGGACATGCCGGTCAGCCCGCGAGCGCGGCCACGGCGGAGATCTCGATCACCGCGCCCTCGCGCAGCAGTCCGGCGACGAGGACGCCCGTGGCGGTGGGTTGCGCGCCCTTGAAGAACTCGCGCCGGACGGCCGCCGTCGCCTTGTAGTTCTCCGTCGTCGTGATGTAGTCGACGGTCTGCACGATGTCCGCGCAGGATCCGCCGGCCGCGTTGAGCAGCCGCTCGAACTTCCGGAAGATCTGCCGCGTCTGCGCCACGATGTCGCCGGGGGCCACGATGCGGTTGTCGTCGTCCGTGCCCGTGGTCCCCGAGATGAACACGAGGGTGCCGACCCGGAGGGCCGGCACATAGGTGTACCGGGCCGGCCAGGCCGTCCCGGCCGTGATGGCCTCGCGCGCGGGCTGCGTCATGAGCCCTCCTCCCGGGTGCTCGCCCGCCTGGGCGGCTCCAGCACCCGGTAGACGTGGAACCCCTCCAGCACCACCTCGCCCCGCTGGTTGACCAGCGCCGTCGTCAGGCGCACGAAGCGCCGCCTGCCCTCCTGCCACACCTTCTCAACGGTCAGCCGCGGCTCGATGGTGTCCCCGACGGTCACCGGCTTGAGGAATCGGCTGCCCTGCTCGACGAAGACGAACCCGTCGATCCGGCGGGTCGCCGCCGAGGCGCCGAGCGCGGTCAGGGAGGCGAGCAGGAGCCCGTGCGCCAGGGGCTTGCCGAAGCGCGTCCCCCGCGCATATTCCACGTCGTAGTGGATCGGGTGGGTGTCCCCGGTGAGGCCGGAGAAGAAGAGGAAGTGCGCGTCGGTCAGGGTCTTGGAGGGGCTCCTGAAGACCTCCCCAGGCTTGAGCTCGGTCATGCCATCACACCTCCAGCGCCGTGACGAGGAAGTCGGCGAAGGCCTCGGCGATCTCCGCCGATGACAGCGCGCCCCGGGGGTCGTACCACTTGGGAATCCAGTTGATCGCGCCCAGGATGGCGAAGCCGGCCAGCCGCGCGTCCAGCTTCCGGAACTCGCGCCGCCGCATGCCCTCGCGGATCAGCTGCCGCACGCCGCGCTCGAAGCGGTCGCGCATGGCGACGTATCGCCTGCGCTGGAGCGGCGTGAGGGACTCGAGGTCGGTGAGCAGCACCGCGCCGTAGACCTCGTCGGTGATGGCGCGGATGTGGCGGGTGAGCAGCCGCCGCAGTCGCGTGCCCGGGGGCTCGGCGCTCCGGCGCACCTCCGCGAGCGCGCGCAGGCTCAGGCGCATGCAGGCCACGTGGCACCCATAGAGCAGGTCCTGCTTGTTCCTGAAGTAGTAGTAGAGGTTGCCCTTGGTCATGCCGAGCCGGTCGGCGATGTCCTGCACGGTCAGGGAGGCGAGCCCGCGCTCCCGCAGGGCAAGCCCGAGGCTCCGGAAGATCTCCGTGCGCCGCGCTTCCCAGCTCGCGCGGCGTCTCCAGGCCAGCCCCGTGGCGGGGGTCGAAGTGCGATTCTTGCCCATGACGCCAAATTGAACGCCTGGTCAAATATGGGGCGGCGGTCGTTCCCTGTCAAGGGGCCGAGGCGGGGCCGGGCCGCCACGGGGCGCCGGCTCGGGCGCACTTGAGCGCGGGCGCCGGAATGGCTACGATGCCGACAAGGACGTGACCCAGGAGGGAGACCATGAGCCAGGACAGCAGCGCGGCGGCGCTGATCCGGCGCGCGGGCGGCAGCACCATCGGCAGCCTCTTTCGCGCCCGGGCGCGGCTCGCCCCCGGGGCCCTCGCCGTCGACGATGGGCAGCGGCGGCTCACCTTCTCCGCGCTCGATGATCGGGTGAATCGCACCGCGCATGTGCTGGCCGCCCTGGGGGTGGGACGAGGCGAGCGGGTCGCCATCCTGTCGGAGAACCGCATCGAGTACCTGGAGCTCGAGCTGGCCGCCGCCACGCTCGGAGCCATCGCCGCGTGCCAGAACTGGCGCCTCGCCCCGCCGGAGCTCCAGCACTGCATCAGCCTGGTGGCCCCGCGCGTGATCGTCGTCTCGCCGCGCCACGGAGCGCTCCTCGCCAAGGTGGACGGAGGCGCCGCCACCGTGGTCGAGCTGGGCCCGGCCTGGGAGGCCCGGCTCGCGCGCGCCGCCAGCGCGGAGCCCGATGAGGTGGCCGAGCCCGAGGACGGGCTCCTCATCCTCTACACGAGCGGCACCACCGGCCTGCCCAAGGGCGCGGTGCTGAGCCACCGGGCCGAGATCGCCCGGGCGCTGGTGTTCCGCCATCACCTCGGGGGCGGCGCGACGTCCAGCTACGTCGCCTGGCCGCCCTTCTTCCACATGGCCGCCACCGAGCCGTCCTTCGCCGCGCTCCTCGACGGGAGCACCGTCTTCGTCGTGGACGGCTTCGACGCCGGGCGGATCGTCGAGCTGGTGGAGGAGCACGAGCTCGGCTGGCTCGTGCTGATGCCGGGCATGGTCGGGGCCATGATCGAGGAGCTCACGCGCCGCCAGGCCAGGCCGCGCGGGGTCACGCTGTGCGGCGCCATGGCCGACCTGGTGCCGGCCCATCAGCTCGCCGAGGTGACGCGCCTCCTCGGCTGCCCGTACGGGAACACCTTCGGCTCCACCGAGACGGGGCTGCCCCCGGCCTCGGCGGGCCACTTGCCGGTGGGCGAGGTGCCGCGCCGCCTCAGCAAGACCCAGAGCCCCTACTGCGAGATCCGGCTCGTCGACGCGGAGGACCTCGATGTCCCCGACGGGCAGCCGGGGGAGCTCGCCATGCGCGGGCCGACGCTCTTCAGCGGCTACTGGAGAGCGGACGAGACCAACGCGAGGGACTTCCGCGGCGGCTGGTTCCACATGGGCGACATGTTCCGGCGCAACCCGGACGGCACGCTGGATTTCGTGGACCGGGTCAAGTACCTGATCAAGTCCGGCGGCGAGAATGTCTACCCGGCGGAGATCGAGCGCGTCCTGCTCGCCGAGGCGCGGGTGGCCGATGCGGTGGTGGTCCGGCGGCCCGATGCCCGGTGGGGCGAGGTGCCCGTCGCGTTCGTGGCGCGCAAGGACAGAAGCCTCAGCGAGGAGGAGCTGCTCCGCCGCTGTCGCGACGCGCTGGCGGGCTACAAGCAGCCCAAGCAGATTCACTTCGTGCGCGTGGAGGACCTGCCGCGCAGCACCACCGGGAAGATCCAGCGCCACGAGATCGAGGGCTGGCTCGCGCGAGGCCAGATCCCGCGCGAGTGACCACGGCCGCGCGCGCGCCGCTCGTGCCTGTCGGGCACGACGGGCCCGACCCTCAGCGACTGACCCGCGCCCCACGCCTCCCGGCGCGTCTCTCGGGCCGGGCGGACCCTCGTTCCGCCTCCTTCTCCTGCGATGCGGGCCCTACGCGCGCGTGCACTGGGCCCACAGGAACGGGCGGACCCGCTCCGCCACGAGCTCCACGCCGAGCCCAGGCCGGTCGGGGATCGGCAGGTAGCTGTTCCTGATGTCGCGCTCCGGCGGGTGGTCAACGATCTCGTAGTGCTCCGGAACGCGATACGGGTAGATCTCCTGGATGAGGAAGTTCGGGATGCAGGCGTCCAGCTGCAACGTCGCGGCGGTCAGGACAGGGCTGGCGCAGAGATGCGGCTGGACGCGCATGCTGTACGTCTCCGCCATGGCGGCGATCTTCTTCGTCTCCATGATCCCGCCCGTGTTGCCGATATCGGGCTGGAGGATGTCGGCCGCACGCAGCTCCAGGATGCGCCGGAACCCGTAGCGAGTGTAGATGCGCTCCCCGGTGGCAATGGGCAGGTTCACATGCTCGGAGACTTTCTTGAGCGCCTCGACATCGAAGGGGTCGACCGGCTCCTCGAGGAAGAAGATGTCCAGCTCCTCGAGCCGCCGGCCGAGCCGGATGATCGCATCGGTGGTCAGCTCCCCACTCACATCCACCAGGACATCGACCTTCGGGCCGACCGCCGCGCGCACGGCACTAACCCTGGCCACCGCCAGATCCTCGAACTCCCGGTCGATGGACCGCCGCGCGACGTGCCTGATGACACCGTGCGGATCAATGCTCGCGCTGACCGGCGAGGACAGGGGATAGAGCTTCAGCGCCGTGTAGCCGTCCGTGACGACCCGCTCCGCCTCCCGGGCGTAGTCCTCCGGCGTGGCGCACCGGAAGGACCAGCCGTTGGCGTAGACGCGGACCTCCTCCCGGCACCTGCCGCCCAGCATCTCGTAGACCGGCACCCCGAGGGCCTTGCCCTTGATGTCCCACAGCGCCTGCTCGATGGCGCTGATGCCGGCGAAGACGATGGGCCCACCCCCCTTGGCCCAGAAGGTGTGATCGTACATCTCGCTCCAGAGGGCCTCGATCCGGAAGGGATCGGCGCCGAGGAGGAATTCCTCCGCCAGGTCTCTGATCATTCCCGCCGCAGCCGTCGCCCCCGTGCCGTACGCGAGGGCCGCCTCCCCCACGCCGCTCACGCCCTCGTCGGTGGCGACCTCCGCCAGCACCGGATGGCGGCCGCCCACCCTGACGATGTAGATCTTCACCTCGGTCACTTTCATCGGAGCAGACCTCCCTTTTCCCGCCGAGAGATCTCCAGACCGGCGCGGGCTCTTCCGCCCTGGGTCCGAGCGACGAGGAACGCGGCGACGAAACGATAGCGAGGGGTCGTCGTCGCTGTCAAATGCCGGATCGCAGGCGAGGTATGCCGAAGCGTTATGGGGCGCGAGACGCCCGGTGGACCCGCGTCTGGCCGGCGTCAGGGCTGGCTCGGGAAGTGGCGCACGGTGTAGTCGACGACCAGCTTCGCGAAGCGCTCCGTCACCAGCGACATGGGGTTGAAGGCCGGGAACAGCATCCCGTGCTCCAGGTAGATGGGGGGCGCGAACGGGCGAAAGAGCAGGCGCCGGTCGGTCGTCTCGATGGTGAAGATGGGACCGACGATGGCCACCCCGACGCCCGCCGCCACCAGGTCGCACGCCGCCTGCCGCGTGCTCGCCTCGACCCTGAGCCTCCGGCGCACCCCGGCTTTCTCGAAGGCCTCGTCCACCCGAAACTGGAAGACACTCCCGCTCCGGAACGAGATGATGCTCTCCCCTTCCAGGTCCGCCGCGTGGATCACCGGCTTCCCTCCGAGCCGGTGTCCTCCCGGGAGGACGCAGAGGGCTCTCCGCCGCGAGAAGGGCCGCACCGTGATGGCGGGGTGCTCGACCGGCACCACCGCCAGGCCCACGTCGTACTGGCGGGAGGCGATCCATTCCACCACCGTCGGGGAGGACTGGACCGTCTCCAGGACGATGGACACATCCGGATAGTCCTTCAGGAACTCACCGATCACGCTGGGGAGAAACCCGTGGGCCAGGATCGGGATGGCCACGACGCTCAGGCGGCCCTTCTGCAAGGCCCGGATGGCCTGCGCCGTTTCCCCGATCTGGCTGAGGCCCACAAACGCTTTTTCGACCTCCTGGAAGAGGAACTTCCCCTCCGGGGTGGGGACGAGGCGGCCGCCCTGCCGCGCGAAGAGCTTGAACCCGACGGCCTCTTCGAGGTCGCTGATCAGGCGGCTCACGGCCGGCTGGGAGATATGCAGCATCTCCCCCGCCTGGGTGACCGTGCCGGCCACCATCACCGCACGAAAGGCCTCCACCTGCCGGAGATTCACGCTCGTGTCCCCCGCCGATCGCGGTCGCTCAGGCTGATCATACCATCCGTGACGCCAGCCCATAACATCGGCGCATACGAGCCTCCGAACTACTGATTTGACAGGCATTTCGACCATAACAATACTTGGCCCTGAGAGCGGATCTCGCTTCTCAGGGGGCAGTCCTCTCATGTATGCGACGCGGAGACTTGCCGAGTATGTTCGGGGGTTCGAGGCTGGTCAGCTCTCCGACCGGACCCGGGGCGCTGCCCTTCGCTGCGTCCTGGACGCGCTGACGGCGGCCGCCACCGGCTATCCCTTTCCGGCTGCCCGCGCCGCCCGTCGAGCGGCGCTCGCCGGCTATGCCCCGGGGGCCAGCGCTGTGTGGTTCGAGGGACGGCGCCTGACCCCGGCGGGAGCGGCCCTCGCCAACTCGGCCGCCGCCTCGGCGCTCGACCTCGATGACGGCCACCGCGCCGCGTGCGGCCATCCCGGTGCCGCCGTCATCCCCGCGGCGCTCGCGGTGGTCGAGGAGGTCGGCGCCGGGCCCGACGAGCTACTCGCCGCCGTCGCTGTCGGCTACGAGGTCGGGGTGCGGGTGGCGGCAGCGCGCAACTTCTCGGCGCTCGGGGCGTACTCGTCCGGGACGTGGTGCGGCTACGGCGTGGCGGCCGCGGCCGGCTGGCTCCGGGGAACACCACCCGCCCAGCTCGCCCACGCGCTCGCGATCTCGGGCGTGAGCGCCCCCAATCAGAAGGCCGCGGGCTCCTCCGGCTACAGCACCCTCTGGGGCAACACGGTGAAGGAAGGGATCCCCTGGGCCACGGTCACCGCGCTCACCGCGCTGGCGCTCGCCGAGGCCGGCTTCACCGGCCCCGAAGACATCCTGGACCACCCGGAGCACTTCGATGCGGGGCGGATCCTGGACGATCTCGGGCGCGGGTTCGTGATCGAGCAGGTCTACTTCAAGCCCTACTCCGCCTGCCGCTGGGTTCACGCCGCGGTCGACGGGGTCGGAGCCCTGATGGAGGAGCACGGCCTCGCGCCCGCCGACCTCGACGAGATCGAGGTCCACACGTTCACCCGCGCCCTCCGGCTGAGCAATCGCCCGGACCCGGTGACCCACGAGGACGCGCAGTACAGCCTCCCCTACTGCGTCGCCCTGCGCGCTGTCGCCGGGGCTGACGCCCTGCTCCCCCTGACCGCGGACGCGCTGGGGCGGCCTGACGTCATCGCCGTGGCGGAGCGGGTGGCCCTGCGTCTGGACCCCGAGCTCGACGGGCGCTTCCCGGCCCAAACTCCCACGCGCGTCGTGCTCCACACGCCGAAGGGTCGCTTCGAGCGGCTCGTGGAGGCGCCGCGCGGCGACCCCGCGAACCCGATGTCGTGGGAGGCCCTCCGGGCGAAGTTCCTGACCGCGACCAGCCGCACGCTGCCCCGGGACGACCAGGAGCGGCTGCTCGCCGCCGTCGGCTCGCTCGCCGCCGGGGACCTCGCTCCCCTCCTGCGGCTCCTGGGCCGGCCGCTCACCGGCGCTCCTGCCGACAGCCCGACGGCGGTCGCGCGCTGAACCCCGATGCGAGGCGTGCCACGGACACCACACGAGCGCGGAGGCTGAGATGACGGTCGAGTTCCTCTACCTGAGCCAGGAGGACGTCATCGAGTGCGGGGGCCTCGACATGGCGGAGACGATCAGGTGCGTCGAGAAGGCGACCGTCATGCTGTACCGCGAGGAGGCGCGGGAGGCCGACGCCGTGCATTTGCTCTGGAACGGCATCAGCGGCAAGCGCATCGCCACCCACGCGGCGTATCTGGGAGCGGGCGTCGAGATCGCGGGAGGAAAGGTCATCGCCAGCAACCCCGAGAATCCCCCCAAACGTGGCGCTCCCAGAGCCTCGGCGGTCCTCACGCTGAACGACCCGGAGACCGGCTACCCGATCTGCCTCATGGAGGGCGCCGTCATCAGCCACATGCGAACGGGGGCGATGACCGGCGCAGGAGCCAGGCACCTTGTGAGAAAGGAGCGGCCGGTCGTGGGACTGGTCGGCGCGGGCCCGATCGGCCGGACGTCGCTCATGGCCCTGGCGGAGGTGCTGCGCGCGCCCGCAGAGGTGAAGGTGTTCGACACGGCCGAGCCCAGGGCCCGAGCGCTGACAGCCGCGCTCGGAACCGGGCGGGGCCGGGAGATACGCGTCGTGAGAAGCGCCGAAGAGGCCGTGAGGGGATCCGACGTCGTCGTCACGGCGACCAACGTGGGGCCGGGCGAGAGCTACATTCCCTACGACTGGCTGGAACGCGGATGCGTGCTTTCGGATGTATCCGTCTGGGACGAAACGGACGACCTGATCACGCGCGCCGACAGGATCGTGCTCAACAACTTTCAGAGGCTGACGTTCCGCCACGACCGCTTTGGCCCCCTGCTTGCGGAGCGCCGCCTCTCGAAGGACAGGATCGTCCATCTTGGCGCGATCATCACGGGCGAGGCCCCCGCGAGGGAGCGGGACGATGAGGTCATCCTGTTCTGCCCCCGCGGGATGTGCCTCTACGACATCTACAACGGGTACCGGATCTACGAGGCCGCGAAGCGGAAAGGGGTCGGGCGCTCCCTGACCCTCTGGAGGGAGCCCGTCTGGCACTAGCGAAAGACTCGGCGCGAGTCGTCGTGGTCGGAGGCGGCATCTGGGGCTGCTCGATCGCCTACCACCTGGGCCGGGCGGGGGTTTCCGACGTGCTGGTCCTGGAGCGCGGCGAGTTGGGCTCGGGAAACACCTCGCAGGCGGCCGGGCTCGTGGGCCAGCTTCGTGCCTCACGGCTGATGGCCTCCGCCATCATGGAGACGGTGAAGCGGCTCGCCTCGTGGCAGGCCGAGCACGGCGAGGACCCGGGCTTCCGCCAGGTGGGGAGCCTGAAGCTCGCGCTGACCGAGGAGCGGGACCGTGAGCTCCGGACCCAGGTGGCCCAGGCCCAGCGCTGGGGGCTCGGCGTCGAGCTGATCTCCCCCCGGGAGGCCCAGGCGCGTGCCCCGCTTCTCGACACGCGGGCGGTGAAGGCGTGCGCGTGGATTCCCACCGACGGCTACGTCGAGCCCTACACGCTGACGATGGCCCTGGCAACGGTCGCTCGCGGGCTCGGGGTCCGGATGCGGAGGCAAAGCCCCGTCACTGCGCTCACCGTCGAGCGCGGCCGCGTCACCGCGGCCGAGACCCCCGATGGCGCGGTCGAGACGGAGACCGTCGTGGTCGCAGCGGGGCCCTGGGTCGAGCTGATCGGGGGGGCGCTCGGCCTCCGCTTCGCCTTGGTTCCCATCCGGCACCAGTTCTGGGTCACCGCCCCCATGGACGGGGCGCCTCGCGACATGCCGGTCGTCCGGGTCCCGGACCTCTCCGCCTATCTGCGCCCCGAGGTCGGAGGCGTGCTGATGGGCGGCTACGAACGCTCGCCGAAGAGCGTCGCGATGGCGGAGCTTCCGCCCGCCTTCACCATCGAGGAGACCGAGAAGGACCCGGCGGCGCTGGAGGAGCTCGGCGGCGGGCTCACGGAGGCCTTCCCGGCTCTCGGAGCGGCGCCCATGATCCGGGGATGCGCCGGGCTGCCCACCTTCACGCCCGACGGGAACTGCCTGATCGGCCCCGTCCCCGGCGTCCGCGGGCTCTACGTCGCAGCCGGCTGCAACGCCTTCGGGATCGCGGGCGCGCTTCCGGTCGGCCGGTGGGTGAGCGAGCTGATCCTGGAGGGCCGAACCGGCGCGGACACCTCCACCCAGGCGCTGACCCGGTTCGGGACGCGCTACCGGAACCGGCGGCGGCTTCGGGCCGACTGCGAGTCCATCTACGCGAACATGTACAGCCTGGCCAAGGGGGCCTTCTGAAGGGATCGAGGGGCTGGAACTGGAGGCCATCCCGAGAGATGCCACGCAAGCGATGACGTCCTCTGAGATCGTGAGCCGGACTGCAGCACACACTTTCGCGACGTGGAGCTCTCAGCGGGGGTGGACACCCCTTCACGTTGTGGACGCTGACGGGTGTCACTTCGTGGATGCGTGCGGGCGACGCTATCTCGACTTTTCTTCGCAACTGGTCTGCAGCAACCTCGGCCACAAGAATGCGGCCATCGCCGACGCGATCGCGGCAGAAGCGCGACGGATTGCCTATCTCAGCCCGGCCTTTGCGCTCGAGATCCGGGCAGAAGCCGGCTGCGTCCTGGCGGAAGTGATGCCCCGGGGACTCGAGAAGTTCTTCTTCTCGACATCAGGCACCGAAGCCAACGAAGCGGCGTTCAAGATGGCCCGGGCTGTGACCGGTCGCTCCAAGATCATTTCCCGCTACCACTCTTATCACGGCTCGACTGGTGGCTCGATCGCCGCCACC
>MGBV01000277.1:26683-34518 GCA_001788415.1 Candidatus Rokubacteria bacterium GWC2_70_16
CCCGTTTCGCTGGAGGTATCCCGAATGCGATCTCGCCTGCGCCAACTACGTCGCACACATGATCGAACACGAGGGCGATATTGCCGCGGTCTTGGTCGAGCCGGTCGCCGGAGTAAACGGCGTAATCGTTCCACCGGACGGGTATCTTGGACGACTACGAGAGATTTGTTCACAACATGGTGTGCTGCTGATTGCGGACGAGGTGATGACGGGATGGGGGCGGACCGGCGAGTGGTTTGCAGTCAACCACTGGGGCATCGTGCCCGACATCCTGACAACCGCCAAGGGAGTGACGGCGGCCTATCTCCCTCTCGGAGTCACTGCGGTGTCCACGGAGGTCGCCGCTCATTTTGACGATCATGTTCTGCCCCATGGGCACACGTATGAGGGACACCCCGTGAGTCTTGCCGCGGCAGTGGCGGCCATCCGGGAGTACCGGGCGAACGACTTGATTAGCCGAGCTCGCCGACTCGGCCCGAGGCTTGGGGAGCAGTTGCGACAGCTTCAAGTTACCCATCCATCGGTCGGAGATGTCCGTGGGATTGGGCTTTTCTGGGCGATTGAACTGACAAAGGATCGAGGCAGGCGCCTCCCATTCAACACTCGCAAGGAGAAGGCGGCGGGCCAACCGCTGGTTGTGAATGTGGTCGTCGCGGAGGCCCTTCGGCACGGCGTGTCTGTGGTGGGGTGGATCAATCATCTCATCATTGCGCCCCCGCTGATCGTGACGGAAGCGGAACTGGCGGAGGGCGTCGCGGGCCTGGATGAAGCTCTTAAGGTCTCGGACGATCTCGTCACGGCCCGGGACTGAGTTGCGCCACACCTGCGGAGCCTGGGAGCCCGGGAGCGCTTGTCCTCCACTAACGATGTGTGCCGTCACCGAATCGGCACCAATGGGAGGATGGTCGGAGCAGGCGAAACGAGGAGAGTGGTAACAGCGATGTGGAACCCGTGGCGAATCGGCCGGCGCGCACTGTGCGTTCCCCCCATGAACGCGTGGCGCGTGTCACTACCTTCGAGGGGGAGAACCTGCCATGAATACTCTCGACCGTATCCGCGTCTTGGCATCGGCACCCGTGGGAGTCTGGCTTCTGGCGTCCCTGGCGGTCTCTCCAGCCGCCGCGGGGGGAGACTGGCTCACCTTCGCCGAGCATGGCGCCGACGCCGGCCAGCTCGACCCGCACGTCTCCGTCAAGTCGCCCGACATGATCCTGTTCGGTCAGATGTTCAACGGACTCGTCCGCTTCCGCCCCGGCAGCATGGATCCGGCCACCATCGAGCCCGACCTGGCCGAACGGTGGGAATCGCCCGCCGACGGGTTGACGTGGACGTTCCACCTGCGCAAGGGCGCGCAGTTCCACCACGGCTACGGCGAGGTGACGGCGGAGGACATCGCCTTCTCCCTGGAGCGGGCCGCCAACCCTAAGATCTCCGCGTTCGCCAGCAACTACGCCGACGTGGCCTCCGTCAAGGCTCTGGACCGATACACGGTGAGGATCACGCTCAGGAATCCGATCCCGTCCCTGCTCGCCCTGGTCGCCAACTACCAGGGCGGCAACGTGGTCAGCAAGAAGGCGGCCCAGGAGCTGGGCGACAACTTCAAGAACAAGCCCACCGGCACCGGCCCCTTCGCGTTCAGCGAGTACCGCCCGAAGCAGTGGGTCAAGCTGGTCGCCCACACGGGTTACTTCCGGGGGACGCCCAAGCTCAAGGGGCTCACGTTCCGCTACGTGCCTTCGGACGCCAGCCGGGAGCTGGCCTTCGAGAAGGGCGAGCTGGACCTGTTCTTCGGCAAGCGGGACGACAAGTGGATCGCGCGCCTCAGGGAACGCGAGGGAGTCGTCGTCGACGTCATCGGGCCCGGGGAGCTGCGGACCCTGCACCTGAACGTCACGCAGAAGCCCCTCAGCGACATCCGTGTCCGCCGCGCCATCGCCCACGCCATGAACCGGGAGGAGATGATGCTGGCCACGGGCCGGAGCATCACCCAGGCCGGCTACTCGCCGGTGCCACTGGGCTACCTGGGCAGCACCTCCGACGTGCCCCGCTACGACTACGACCCCGAGAAGGCCAAGGCGCTGCTGAAGGAGGCCGGCTACCCGGACGGCCTCACCTTCAAGGTGCTCGGCTCCAGCCGCCCGACCATGCTCCACCCGCTGCAGCTCATCCAGGAGCAGCTGCGCCGGGTCGGCATCAAGCTGGACTTCGACATCATCGACCACTCGGCCTACCACGCCCAGATCCGGAAGGACCTCAGCCCGATGGTGTTCTACGGCGCCGCGCGCTTCCCCATCGCGGACGTCTTCCTGACCCAGTTCTACCACTCGCGCAGCATCGTCAACACGCCGACCGCGGTCACCAACTTCTCCCACTGCAACGTCGCCGACGCCGAGATCGACGCCGCCCGCGTCGAGACCAACCTGCAGAAGCAGCTGGAGCTGTGGAGGACCGCCCAGCGGAAGATCGTGGACTACGTCTGCTCGGTCTCGCTGTTCGAAGCGGTATCGCCCTGGGTCCGCCGGAAGAACCTCGACTATGGCTATCCGCTCAAGGCCTCCTTGAGCTACGGGCCACTCATCACCGAGCAGACCGAGCTAAGATGAGCGCGTGAGCGCCCGGCAGGCCGCGCGGACGCGCTCGCGACCTCGGCGTCCCGCGTGAGAGGCCCGCGGCGGCCTCGCACGCGCCGGGCCTGACGGCCCGGCCAGGGAGGATAGGCTCCGGCATGCTCGGGTACACGGTTCGCCGACTGCTCGCGGCCGTGCCCACCTTGCTCGCGGTCCTGACGGTCATCTTCCTGGTCATCCGCATGGTCCCGGGCGATCCCGCCGTCGCTCTCCTCGGCAGCCACGCGAGCGCCGCCGCCATCGAGGCGCTCCGGGAACGGCTCGGCCTCAACCAGCCGCTCCACGTGCAGTACCTCCAGTTCCTGCGGGGCGCCCTCCGGGGCGACCTCGGCGTCTCCCTGATGAGCGGGAGGCCGGTCTGGGAGCATCTCTGGAACGTCCTGCCCTACACCATCGACCTCACGCTGGCCTCGGTCCTCATCGGCGTCGCGCTGGGGCTCCCGCTCGGCATCGTGTCCGCCCTCTACCGGAACCGCTTCCTCGACCTGGCGACGCGCGTGCTCTCGCTCCTTGGACTCAGCCTCCCCGCGTTCTTCACCGCCATCCTGCTGATGCTCGCGTTCTCCATCCGGCTCGGGTTGTTCCCGGTCATCAGCGAGGGCCGACTCGACGATCCCCTCGACCGACTCCACCACCTCGTCCTCCCGGCCCTGAGCCTGGGCCTGATCATGATGACGTACGTCACTCGCGCCACCCGGGCCGCCATGCTCGAGGTGCTCGGCGAGGACTACATCCGGACCGCCAGGGCCAAGGGCCTCTCGGAACGGGTGGTCGTCCTCTACCACGCCCTCCGCAACGCGCTGATCTCGATCGTCACCGTCGTAGGGCTCTACCTCGGGATCCTGATCGGCAACTCCGTGCTGACGGAGATCGTGTTCAACCGGCCGGGCCTCGGCAAGCTCATCGTGGGGGCCCTCGAGGAGCGCGACTACAACGTCCTCCAGGGGCTCATGGTGTTCTACGCGTTCCTCGTCGTGGTCATCAACCTGATCACGGACCTCGCGTACGGCCTCTGCGACCCCCGGGTGAAGTACCATGCGGACAGCCGCTGACGCGTCTCGTCTCGCGCGCGCGGCGCACTGGACCTTCCGACTGCTCAATGCCAGCAGGGCGTCGGCGGCCGGCCTGGCGGTGTTCGTGGCGATCTGCGCCCTCGCCGTGGCCACTCCCTGGCTGGCTCCTCACGATCCCGTCGCGCAGGACATCCCGCACCGGCTCGAGGCTCCGTCGGCCCGGTATCTCCTGGGCACCGACACCTTCGGTCGAGACATCCTCTCCCGGCTCCTCTGGGGCTCCAGGATCTCGCTGACCATCGGGATCGCCTCCATCCTCCTCGCCATGGTCGTGGGCGGGGCGCTCGGGGTCCTGGCCGGCTACAGAGGCAGCCGGATCGATCTGGCCATCATGCGGCTGATGGACGTGCTGCTGTCCTTCCCCACGCTGATCATGGGGCTCCTCATCGTGGCCGTGCTGGGGCCCAGCATGGCGAACCTGATCGGCGCCATCGCGCTCACGGTGGTCCCCAAGTTCGCGCGCATCGCCCGGGCGCCGACGATGGCAGTCAGGGAACGGGAGTTCATCGAGGCCTCCCGGGCCCTGGGGGTCTCCGATCTCCGGATCATGGCGGTCCACGTCGTGCCAAACATCGCGGGGGAGGTGCTGGTGATGGCCTCCCTGTGGACCGCCACGGCCGTGCGCATCGAGGCCTCGCTCAGCTTCATCGGTCTGGGCGTCAAGCCGCCCACGGCGACCTGGGGAGGCATGATCCGCGAGGGATTCGAGCACATCCTGGACGCGCCCTGGCTGTCGGTCTATCCCGGCCTCTGCCTGCTCCTCCTGGTCTTCTCCCTGAACCTGGTCGGCGACGGGCTGCGCGACGCGGCCGACCCGAGGCTGAGGAACGGGCAGAGCAGCTGGTAGCGCGCCGCGGCAGTCGAGGGCTGCCTCGCGCGAGGCCAGATCCCGCGCGAGTGAGCGTTCTCCGCAGCCCCGAGGGCCCCCGGGCCGACCGCGGTTGGCATCACAGCGACACGTCGAGCCAGCCGAGGGGGGTGACCACGGCCCGGTCGCGGGGGCGCAGGAGCACGGTGGTGGTGGCCGTCTCCACCACGGCGGGCCCCGGCACGGCCTGCCCGGCGGCGAGCGCGTCGAGGTCGTAGACCGGCGCCTCGACCCAGCGGTCGAGATGCACCCGCCGCCTGGACGCCGGGCCCGCGGCGGCGCGCGGCGGCAGCGGCGGCTCCTCGGGAAGCGCCGGCAGCTCTCCCACCACGGCCAGGCGCGCATTGACGAGGACGGGCTCCTGGTCCGGCAGACTGTAGGTGTAGAGCTCCTCGTGGCGGCGGTGGAAGCGCTCGACCACCTGGGCCATGAGGGCGGGCGCCGCCAGGTCCACGCCGTCGAGCGGCACCGTCACCTCGAACACCTGCTCGCCGTAGCGCATGTCCACGGCCCGCTCGATCCGGACCCCGCCGCGGAAGGCCGCGCCCAGCCGCCGGCGGCCCTCGGCCTCCATGGCGGTGAAGAGGCGGCGCAGCGCGGAGGCGCTCACCCGCTTGACGTCGCCCACATGGGTGCGCACGACCTCGAAGCGGAGATCGGTGGCGAGCATGCCCCAGGCCGAGAGGACCGCCGCCACCCGGGGCACCACGACGCGCCCGATGTCGAGCTGGCGCGCGACGTCGGTGGCATGCAGCCCCGCCGCGCCGCCGAAGGCCAGGAGCGCGAAGCGGCGGGGATCCACGCCGCGCCGCACCGAGACCAGGCGGATCCCGTCGGCCATGCGCGTGTTGACCACCGCATGCACGCCCGCGGCGGCGGCCATCCTGTCGGTGCCGAGCCGGGCGGCGAGCTGATCCACGGCGCGCCCGGCCGCCGCCGTGTCGAGCCGCGCGCGGCCGCCGAGGAAATTGCCCGCGTCGAGATAGCCCAGCACGAGGTTGGCGTCGGTGACCGTGGCGGCCCGGCCGCCCTTGCCGTAGCAGGCCGGGCCCGGCTCGGCCCCCGCGCTCTGCGGCCCCACCTGCAGGATGCCGCCCGCGTCCACCCAGGCGATGGAGCCGCCGCCCGCCCCCAGGCTCACGATGTCGAGGCTGGGCAGCGCCACCCGATGCCCGGCGACCCCGCGGTCCGCCGCCAGCTGGGCGCGGCCGCCGACCACGAGCGAGATGTCGGTGCTGGTGCCGCCCATGTCGAAGGGGATGAGATCGTCTGTCCCGATGAGCCGCGCGCAGTAGCGGCTGCCCGCCACGCCGCCGGCCGGCCCCGACAGCACCGCGCCCGCCGCCAGCCGCACCGCCTCGGCGATGGGCACCACCCCGCCATGCGACTGCATGATGAGCACGGGGCCGCGGTAGCCCGCCTCGGCGAGTCGGTCGCGCAGCCGCGAGAGATACCGCGACAGCGCCGGGCCCACATAGGCGTTCACCACCGTGGTGGAGACCCGCTCGTACTCCTTGATCTGCGGCAGCACCAGCGAGGACAGGGAGACATACACGTCCGGCAAGGCGCGGGCGAGCGCCTCGGCCGTGGCCGCCTCGTGGCGGCCGGCGCGGTAGGCGTGGAGATAGCACACCGCCACCGCCTCGACGCCGGCGCGCCTGAGCCGGTCCACGGCGCGGCCCAGGGAGCGCCCGTCGAGGCCCACCGCCACGCCCCCGTCGGCCCGCAGCCGCTCGCGCACGCCGAGCCGCCGGGCCCGCGGCACCAGGGGCTCGGGCGCGGCCATGCGGAGATTGTAGCGCTCGGGCTTGAGGCCTTCCCGCATCTCGATCACGTCGCGATGCCCCTCGGTGGTGAGGAGGCCGACCCGCGCGCCCTTGCGCTCCAGGAGCGCATTGGTGGCCACGGTCGTGCCATGCACGATGCGCTCGGTCTCGGCGAGGAGGGGCGCGGGCGCCGTGCCGAGGGCCGCGGCCAGCCTCGCGATCCCGTCCATGACGCCAAGGGACGGATCGGCCGGGGTGGAGGCGGCCTTGGCCAGGGTGACCCGCCCGGCATCATCCACGGCGACCGTGTCGGTGAAGGTGCCCCCCACGTCGATGCCGATCCGGTACACGACCTAGTGCCGCCCGCGAATTCCCGTCACGCCGGGGGCCGGCAGCCGGGGGCGCCACGGACTCCTGCCGAATTCCGTTGCCCGGACGCGCCGGGGGCCGGGAGGCGGGGGCGCTGCCTGGACCCGTGCCTTAGCGGGTCTCGAAGCCGGCAACAGCCCAACTCGTTTGCACCACCTCCGCGGATCGGCGGTGACGAGGGTGCGAGGTCCAGGCAGCGCCCCCGCCTCCCGGCCCCCGGCCCAACGGTAATCCGTAGAAGTCATCGGTTGTCTTTCGGGCCGGGGGGGAGCGTTGCGCTGCTCCTCCCCCGGGCCCCCCCATCGCTTTCCCTGCTCATGCGCTTCCGCCTCGCTGGCGCCCTGTGCCTTGGCTCTCGCGGCTCCTGGCGCCCGCCGTCCTTGGTCACGAGGCCGTTTTCCACGTCGGAGGCGCGCGCGGCGGGGCGGCGCCGGCGGGGATCGCCTCAGCCGCCGCCGCCGGCCGACTCCACATGGATGACATCGCCCGGATGGATGACGATGCCGACCTCCTTGGTCCTCAGCACCCGATCCTGGCGCCCCTTCGAGCGCAGGATGTAGCGATGCGGCAGGCCGTCGGCGCCGCCGAACAGGCCACAGGCGCCGTGGCGCACGCCGTCGCCGGCCGTATTGGCCCGGGCGGGCCTGGCGATCTCGACACGAAGCTCCATGGAGGCGCCGGGGCCGCCGCGGTACTGGCCGTCGCCTCCCGAGCCGGGACGGAACTCGTGGCGGAGGAAGAAGAGCGGGAAGCGCACCTCGGTGACCTCCAGGCTGCCGAACTTGATCCCGCCCGCGGCCTGCCACTCGCCCACCGTGGGCCAGCCGTCCCCCGCCGAGGAGGCGCCGCCGCCGGGCCGCGCCTGGAACATGTGCCAGATGAAGGGGCGCCCGGTGCGCGGGTCCTGGCCGGAGATCGCGATGCGGAAGCGCCGGCCCCAGCCGGCCATGGCGCGCCGGGGGCAGGCCCGCGACAGCGCCTTGATCACGGCCTCCATGATCTCCTGGGCGCAGTGGTTGGTGCAGAGCGTGACCGGCGCCGGGGGATTGGCCCAGACCACCGTACCCGGCCTGGCGATCACGGTGAGGGGGCGGAAGGCGCCGTCGTTCTTCGGCGTCTCCGGGTCCATGAG
>MGBV01000278.1 GCA_001788415.1 Candidatus Rokubacteria bacterium GWC2_70_16
CGTTCGCTCTGAGCCAGGATCAAACTCGCCATGAATGAAGCGAGAAACTTGAACCCTGGTCCCTAAAGCCCAACCAAGATGTTGCTTCGGTCGAGCGCAAGGTACTCAGTAGTTACGGATGGTGCTCACACTTCGTCGGTGAGCCAGTAACATATGCGATTTTCAAAGAACGACCGGGGTCTGGACCCCTCTGTGAGTTGAACCAGGTCAGCTGGACGGATACGGCCGGCTGCCTACTCTCAACACCCGCCCCTCGGCGGGAGCCGCCTTCGGGTTGGGCAAGAAGTGATGCTACCGGGGAACCTTCAGCCTGTCAAGGAATTGTTTGGGCGCCCGGGAGTCACTTCACGCTCACGCGCTTGAAGCGGCGACCCAGCTGGATCAGCGCGTCGGTCCCTCTGGCCAGGACCTGGTCCAGGTCGGACACCTTCCGCCCGTCCACCTTGACGGCTCCCTCGCCGATCTTCCGCCGGGCCTCGGAGTTGCTGGAAACGATGCCCGTGGCCACCAGGGCCTTCCACACGTGGATCCCGGCCCCGTCGACGACCGTGATCGTGACGGCGTCAACATTGTCAGGCACTTGCTTCTCCTGGATGACCTTGACGAAGCCCCCCTCCGCCTCGGCGGAGGCGGCCTCCCCGTGGTACTGGGCGGTGATCGTCCGGGCCAGTCGCTTCTTGGCTTCCATGGGGTGGAGTCGGCGCAGCCCGGCGATCTCCTCCGGCGACACCCTGGTTGTCAGCTCGAAGTACCGGAACATCAGCGCGTCGGACACCGACATCAGCTTGCCGAACATCTCCCCGGCCGGCTCGGTGATGCCCACGTAATTGCCGAGGCTCTTGGACATCTTCTGGACGCCGTCGAGCCCCTCGAGGATGGGCACCGTGAGCGCCACCTGGGGCTCCTGGCCGTGAGCCCGCTGCAGATCGCGCCCCACGAGGAGGTTGAAGGTCTGGTCGGTGCCGCCGAGCTCGACGTCGGCCTCCAGGGCCACCGAGTCGTAGGCCTGTGCGACGGGGTACAGGAACTCGTGCAGGCTGATGGGGCGCCCGCTGGCGTAGCGGCTCGCGAAATCCTCGCGCTGGAGCATCTGGGCCACCGTGAGGTGGGCCGTTTCTCGGATGACGCCCTCGAAGCTGAGCGGCGCGAGCCACGTCGAGTTGAACTGTACGCGCGTGCGGCTCATGTCCAGGATCTTGCCCAGCTGGATGCGGTAGGTCTCCGCGTTCGCCCGGATCTCGTCCCACGACAGCGGCCGGCGCGTCTCGGACCGCCCCGTCGGATCGCCGATCATGCCCGTGAAATCGCCGATGATGATGATGACCTGGTGGCCGAGATCCTGGAAGTCCCGGAGCTTCTGGAGCACGACCGTGTGGCCCAGGTGCAGGTCCGGCGCGGTGGGGTCGAGGCCGAGCTTGATCCGGAGCGGCGCGCCCGTGGCGCGCGCGCGTTGGAGCTTCTGGATCAGCTCCGCCTCGACGATGATCTCCGCCGTCCCGCGGCGGATGCGGCGCATCTGCTCGTCCACCGGGAGCATGGGGCCGGGCATCGGACGAGGCGTCGGCGTGGGCATCAGGCCGGAGAGGGAAAGCCGCTCGCGTTCACCCCTGTATAATAGCAAGGGATGCCTCCGCACCGACGCGCGAAACCCCCTGCCCGTCCCCGAAGGCGCTGGCCCCGACGGCTCCTCGTCGCCAGCGCGATCATCCTGTTCCTCGCGACCCTCGGCGTCGGCGTCTCGGCCATCTGGGCCGTCACCGTCCTGCCGCGCTCGCTCCCGTCCGTGACCGCCCTGGAGACCTTCGAGCCGAGCCGCGGCACGAAGGTCTTCGACGACAACGACGAGCCGGTCACCGAGTTCCACGTCGAGCGACGCATCTTCACGCCGCTCGCCCAGATCCCCAGGGCCCTCAAGGACGCCATCATCGCCACCGAGGACGCGCGCTTCTACTCGCACTACGGGGTGGATCCCGTGGGGGTCGCCAGGGCGATCTACCAGAACTTCCGCCACGGGCGCATCGTGGAAGGCGGGAGCACCATCACCCAGCAGCTCGCCAAGGTGCTCTTCCTCACCCCGGACAAGAGCCTCGATCGGAAGCTCAAGGAGGCGGTGCTGGCGGTGGAGCTCGAGCGCCGCTACCCGAAGGACCGCCTCCTGGAGATGTACCTCAACCAGATCTACTTCGGCCACGGCGCCTTCGGCGTGGAGGCCGCCGCCCGGACATACTTCGGCAAGCCGGTCGGCGAGCTGACCCTCGCCGAATGCGCGCTGCTCGCCGGCCTCCCGAAGGCCCCGTCTACCTACTCCCCCTTCGACCGCGCGGAGGCCGCCAAGCGGCGGCGCGGCACGGTCCTGGCCCGCATGGTGGAGGTGGGCACCCTCAAGGGGGAGGAGGCCAGACGGGCGGGGGCAGCCGAGCTCCGGCTGGTGCCGCCCGAACGCCGGCGCACGACGGGCCAGTACTATCTGGAATACGTCCAGCAGCTCCTGGAGCAGGAGTTCGGGGCCGATCTGGTCTTCAAGGGAGGGCTCCAGGTCTACACGACCCTGTCGCCGACGATGCAGCTCCGGGCGGAGCAGACGCTCCGCGAGGGGCTCCGGGCGCTCGAGACCCGCCGTGCGAAGGCGGCCGAGAAGGCCGGCGCTGCCCCTGTCACCGACCGCCCCGAGGGGGCGCTGCTGGCCCTCGACCCGCACACGGGCTACATCCGGGCCATGGTCGGCGGGTACGACTTCTTCAAGAGCGAGTTCAACCGGGCCGTCCAGGCGCGCCGACAGCCGGGCTCGGCCTTCAAGCCCTTCGTGTACATCGCGGCGCTCGAGTCCGGCCTGACCCCGGCCAGCGTCGTCGATGACTCGCCGGTGGAATACGCGGTGGGCCCGAAAGGGAAACCCTGGAAGCCCGACAACTACGACCGGAAGTTCCGCGGCCCGATCACCTTCCAGCAGGCCCTCGAGGACTCCGTGAACGTGGCGGCGGTGAAGGTCCAGGAGCGCGTGGGGATCCGGCGCACCCTCGACGTGGCGCGGCGGCTGGGTGTCGAGAGCCCGCTGTCGGAGAACCTGAGCATCGCCCTCGGCAGCTCCGACCTCACGCTCCTCGAGTTGACGTCGGCCTATGGGGCGCTGCCCAACCAGGGCACGTGGATGCGCCCCACGGCGATCCGGTACGTGCTCGACGCGCAGGGCAAGCTCCTGGAGGAGAACGTGCCCGAGGGCAAGCCGGCGCTCTCCCCGGAGCTGGCGTACGTGATCACCCACATGCTGAAGGGGACCGTGGAACGCGGCACCGGGGTGGCGGCCAAGGCGCTGGGACGCCCGGTGGCGGCCAAGACCGGCACGACCAACGACTACTCGAACGCCTGGTTCGTCGGCTTCACGCCCCAGCTCGTGACGGGCGTGTGGGTGGGCTATGACCGGCCGAAGAGCCTCGGGCGCGACGAGACCGGCTCGCGGGTGGCGGTGCCGATCTGGACGGCCTTCATGGCGAGCGCACTCGAGGGGACGCCGGTGCAGGACTTCCCTGTGCCGGAAGGCGTGGTGCTCGTGCCGGTGGACCTCCACCCCGGAGAGGGCTGCACCCGCCCCGTGCTGATGGCCTTCCTCACCGGCAGCGAGCCGCGGAGCCTCTGTGGCCCGGCGCGCTCAGGGACGACGGCGGGCTCCCCTCCTGGCGCGGCAGCCGTCCCTGCCGCCCTCGGCCCGCTGGAGGGCCCTCGGGACGGCTCTCGCCGGAGCCCTTAGCCGCTGGCCGCGGGCCTGGGCGCGCCGAAGCGATCCGCGACGGACCCCCAGGGCTCACCGCCAAGCAGCCGGGCGAAGACCGGCGTCAGCGCGCCGATGGGCACGCGGATCTGCTGCATCGAGTCGCGGTCCCGGATCGTCGCCTGCCCGTCCCCGGCCTCGCCCTTGTCCGAGTCGCCCACGGTCTGGACATCCACCGTCACGCAGAACGGGGTCCCCACCTCGTCCTGACGCCGGTAGAGGCGGCCGATCGCGGCGGTGTCATCGTAGGCGGCCGGCCAGCGCGGGGCCAGCTCGTCCCGGATGGCGTGGCAGGTCCGGACGATCTCCTCGCGCTTCTTGAGGAGGGGCAGCACGGCGATCTTGATGGGGGCCAGCTCGGGATGGAGGCGCAGGACCACGCGCGTCTCGCCCCGGACCTCCTCCTCGCGGTAGGCGTCCACGAGAAAGGCCAGGAGCGCCCGGTCGACCCCAGCGGAGGGCTCGATCACGTAGGGCACCACGTGCTCCTTCCGCTCCTCGTCGAAGTACGTCAGCGTCTTCCCGCTCCATTTCGCGTGCTGCTTCAGGTCGAAATCGGTCCGGTTGGCGATCCCCATGAGCTCGCTCCAGCCGATGGGGAAGCGGTACTCGATGTCGGCCGTCCGCTTGGCGTAGTGGGCGAGCTCAGCCTTCTCGTGCTCGCGCAGCCGCAGGTTCTCGGCCTGCAGGCCGTAGCGCTGGAACCACCCCAGGCAGTCCTCGATCCAGCGCTCGTGCCAGTGCTCGTCCGCCGGGCGGCCGGCCACCGAGTCGCGCGGGTTGACGAAGTACTCGATCTCCATCTGCTCGAACTCGCGCGTCCGGAAGATGAAGTTGCCCGGCGTGATCTCGTTCCTGAAGGCCTTGCCGATCTGGGCGACGCCGAAGGGGAGCTTCCGACGCGTGGACTGCAGGACGTTGTCGAAGTTGACGAAGATCCCCTGGGCGGTCTCGGGGCGGAGGTAGGTGACGGCCGCCGCCTCCTCCACCGGCCCCATGAAGGTCCGGAACATGAGGTTGAACTGGCGCGGGAGCGTCAGCTCCCCCTTGCCGCAGTCGGGGCACAGCGTGCGCCGGAGCCCACAGTGGGAGCACGGCTCGCCGGCCGGGATCGTGAACTTGTTCCCCTTCGTGGCGGCGCAGTAGTGGACCCACGGCGTCTCGTCAACCGTGTCGGCCCGGAAGCGCCGGCGGCATTCCCGGCAGTCCACCATGGGATCGGTGAAGTGATCCACATGGCCGCTGGCCTTCCAGACCGCGGCGTGCATCAGGATGGAGGCGTCCAGTCCGACCATGTCGGCCCGCCCCTGGACGAAGTCCCGCCACCACACCCGCTTGATGTTGTTCTTGAGCTCCACGCCGAGGGGCCCGTAGTCCCAGCACGAGCCCGTCCCGCCGTAGATCTCGCTGGACTGGAAGATGAAGCCGCGCCGCTTGCAGAGCGAGACGAGCGTGTCCATGGACAGTGGCATGGCAGTCAGGATAGCACGGGGGGCAGCGGCCGGCGGGTCTGGGCGAGGAAGCGCAGCGACCGCGGCACCTGCCCCATGAGCCGGGTCACGGTCCCCTCCAGGACGCCGGTCAGTTCCTCGTCGAGGGCGGGGCTCAGGGGAAGCCGGAGCCCCTCCTCCCAGCTGAGCCCGCGCAGCCGGCCGAGCGTGCCCACCGCTCCCCCGCTCAGCGGGATGGCGTGCGCCCGGGGGCCGCAGGGGCCGCACACGAGGCCCCCCGCCTCGACGTCGAGGACCGCGTCCGGAAAGGGGGAGGCGCGACCGCATTCCACGCACCGGTCGATTCTCGGGCGGTGCCCCAGGAGATCCACGGCGCGGACGCCGAAGCAGACGGCGACCCGCGCCGGACTCGTTCCTCCCTCGAGCGCCCGCAGACTCCGGACCAGGAGGCCGAAGAGCGCCGGATGAGGATCCCGGTCCGCGGAGAGGCGCGCCAGGCACTCGACGGTCCACGCCCCCCGTCCGAGCCGCTCCAGGTGCTCCCGCACCCGGACGAACGGGTGGAGGATGTCGAAGTGGTCCACCCGCACCAGTTCGCTCCGGCCGGTGTCGAAGAAGACCAGGTCGCCCAGCGTGAAGGGCTCCAGCGCGGCCACGAAGCGCGACCGCGGCCGGCGGGCCGACTTGGCGACCCCCCGCACCTTGCCGAAGTCCCGGGTGTAGAACTCCACCAGGCGGTCGCTCTCGCCCAGAGCCTTGCGGCCGATAACGACGGCGCGCGACCGGTGAAGCGCCATGGTCAGGAGGTCAGGAGGAAGCCGAACTCCCGCAGCGCGCTGTCGTCCTTCCGCCAGTTCTTCCGGACCCGCACGTGGAGATCCAGGAAGGTCTTGATCCCGAAGAAGCGCTCGAGATCCTCGCGGGCGGAGGAGCCGATCCGCTTGAGCATGGCCCCGCGCTGGCCGATGACGATGCCCTTCTGGGACTCCTGCTCGACGAAGATGGTGGCCCGGATGTACAGGCACTCCGGGCGCTCCCGCTCGCGAAGCTCCTCTACCCGGACGGCGCACGCGTACGGAACCTCCTGGTGCGTCAGATGGAAGATCTTCTCCCGGATGCGCTCGGCGACGAAGAAGGTCTCCGGCTGGTCCGTGGCGGACTCGCGCGGGAAGTAGGCCGGCCGCTCCGGCATGGCCTGCGCGATCAGGTCCAGCAGCGGGCCGCAGTTGGTGCCCCGCTCGGCGGAGATGGGAATGATCTCCTGGAACGGATGGCGCGCGCGGTAGGCCTCGATGAGCGGCAGGAGCCTGGACTTGGGCGTGACGAGGTCGGCCTTGTTCAGGCAGCAGAACACTGGCGCCCCCACGCCCGCGAGCCGCGCCAGCGGGCCGGCATCGAGGCGGTCGGGCCGCTCCGTCGCCTCGGCGACGAGGCAGACGAGGTCCACGTCCTCGAGCGCCCTCTCGGCGGCCTTCGCCATCAGCCGGCCGAGCTTGCTCGACCCGGTGTGGAGCCCCGGCGTGTCCACGAACACGATCTGCGCATCGGGCAGGTGCTTGATGCCGGTGATCCGCGTCCGTGTGGTCTGGGGACGGCGGGAGACGATGGCCATCTTCGCGCCGACGAGCCGGTTGAGGAGCGTGGACTTGCCGACATTGGGGCGCCCGATGAGCGCCACGAACCCGGCGCGGTGCGCGCGGCCGGCCATCAGGCGCCGAGCAGGCCGGACCAGAGACGCGCCGGCACGCGACGAGCCGCGCAGCGCGAGAGGATCTCCCGCGCGCGCTCGTGCATCAGGCGGGCCTCAACCGGCTCGGCGTCATCGTAGCCGACCAGGTGCAGCAGGCCGTGAACGGCCAGGAGGTCCACCTCGAGGGCGACGGGCACGCGGAGCCGCGCCGCCTGGCGAGCGGCCGTGGCGGCGGAGATGACGACTTCCCCGAGCAGCGCGGATGCGCCGGGCCCCTCGAGGTTGAAGGCCAGCACATCGGTGCGCGACGAGGACCCGCGGTACCGGGCATTGAGGCGCCGGACGGCCGCATCGCCGACGAGGCTCACGTGGACTTCCCTGTCGGCCCGTCCGAGGAACTGGAGCGCCCTCCCGACGGTCCGCCCCACCCTCGGCGTCGAGAGACGGATACGCCGCTGGAGGTTCCGGACGGCGAGCGGCATCACCCGGGCGCCGGGCCCGGCGCCTGCTCGGCCGGCCGCTCCACCCGGGAGGCCTGGCGCCGCGGCTCCGAGGGCTGGGCGCGATCATAGGCTCGGACGATGGAGGCCACCAGGTCGTGGCGCACCACGTCGCGGTCGTCGAAGTACACGAACCTGATCCCGTCGATGCCCTGGAGCACGGTCTGGATCTCGATGAGCCCCGAGGGTCGGCTGGCGGGCAGATCCACCTGGGTGATGTCCCCGGTGACGACCATCTTGGAGTTGAAGCCGAGGCGGGTCAGCGCCATCTTCATCTGCTCGGACGTCGTGTTCTGCGCCTCGTCGAGGATGATGAACGCGTCGTTGAGCGTCCGGCCCCGCATATAGGCCAGCGGCGCCACTTCGATGGTACCCCGGTCGCTCAAGGAGACGACCTTCTCGGCCTCCAGCATGTCGTAGAGCGCGTCGTAGAGAGGGCGCAGGTAGGGGTGCACCTTCTCGGCCAGATCTCCCGGCAGGAACCCCAGCCGCTCGCCCGCTTCCACGGCGGGGCGCGTCAGGACGATCCGGGCCACCTCCCGGCTCATCAGCGCCGCCACTGCCATCGCCACCGCCAGATAGGACTTGCCGGTGCCGGCCGGGCCGATGGCGACGACGAGGTCGTGGGTCCGGATGGCGTCGAGGTAGCGCTTCTGGTTGAGCGTCTTCGGGGTGATCAGCTTCTTCCGCGAGGGCACGGGGATGACATCCGCGAAGAGCGACTTGAGGTCCGCGTCCGGGTCGGCCTCGGCCACGCGGAGGGCGGCGCGGACCTCCGCCGCGCTGAGCGGCGCCCGGACGCGCGCCATGTCGGCCAGCGCCTGGATGGCTCGCTCCGCGTGCCCCACTTGCGCCTCCCCGCCTCTCAGCGTGATCTGGTGGCCGCGCGCGCTGACGCGCACGCCGTACTGGGACTCGAGCGAGCGGAGATGCTCGTCGTTGCGGCCGAGGAGGGTGAGAAGATTCAGGTCCGAGGGGACGTCGATGCGGCGCGTGACGCTGGTGGCTTCAGTCAACGAGTGGATATGCCTCCGGACTCGAGGATATCACGGGGCCCCCGGGGCTTCCACGACCCGGATGCCCAGCTCCCGGAGCTGCGGCGCATCCACCGGCGCCGGCGCGTCGGTGAGGGGGCAGGTCCCCTTCTGCGTCTTGGGGAAGGCGATCACCTCCCGGATGGACTCCTGGGCCGCCAGGCTGGCCACGAGACGATCGAGGCCGAAGGCGATGCCGCCCATGGGTGGGGCCCCGAACTCGAGGGCGTCCAGGAGGAAGCCGAAGCGCGCCCGCGCCTGCTCCTTCGAGATCCCGATGAGGGCGAACAGCCGCTCCTGCACCGCCTGTTGATGGATACGGATGGACCCCCCGGCAGCCTCCTGGCCGTTGAGCACGAGGTCGTAGGCCTTGGCCCGCACCCGGCCCGGGTCGGATTCCAGCAGCGGCAGATCCTCGTCGCGAGGGGCGGTGAAGGGGTGGTGCACCGCATCCCACCGCTTCTCGTCCCCGTTCCACTCCACTAGCGGGAAGTCGATGACCCAGGCGAAGACGTCCTTCGAGGGGGGGATCTGGGCGAAGCGCCTGGCCAGGTCCACCCGGAGACGCCCGAGCACGGAGGCCGCGACGGCCGGGGCATCCCCGACCAGCAGCACCAGATCCCCCGCCGAGGCCTCCACGGCCCCGACCAGGCGCTCCTGGACAGCATGGAGGAACTTCGCCACCGGGGACTGCAACCCCTCGGCGGTGATCTTGATCCAGACAAGCCCCTTCGCGCCGAGCTGCCTGGCCTCGGCCGCCAGATCGTCCAGCTCCTTCCGGCTCATCCCGGCCGCCCCTGGCACCCGGAGCGCCTTCACGGCCCCGCCGCCCCCCACCGCCTGGGCGAAGGCCTGGAACTCGCCGCCCCCGAAGAGCGCGGACACATCCCGCAGCTCCATGGCGAAGCGCAGGTCGGGCTTGTCGGAGCCGTAGCGCGCCATCGCCTCCTCGTAGCCCAGACGGGGGAAGGGCAGGGTCAATTCGACGCCCTTCACGCGGCGCCAGACCTCCGCCACCATCCCCTCGACGATGGGCAGGAAGTCGTCGCGGTCGAGGAAGGAGGTCTCGATGTCGATCTGGGTGAACTCCGGCTGGCGGTCGCGCCGCAGGTCCTCGTCCCGGAAGCAGCGGACGATCTGGAAGTACCGCTCGAACCCGCCGACCATGAGCAGCTGCTTGAAGAGCTGGGGGGACTGGGGCAGCGCGTAGAAGCTGCCCGCCTGGAGCCGGCTCGGCACCAGGAAGTCCCGCGCCCCCTCGGGGGTGGAGCGGGTGAGGAAGGGCGTCTCCACCTCGAGGAAGCCCTGGCCGTGCAGGTAGTCGCGCACGGCCCGGCACGCCTGGTCTCGGATCTGGAAGGCGCGGAGCACCGAGGGCCGGCGCATATCCAGGTAGCGGTACTTGAGCCTGAGGGTCTCGTCCACCTCGGCGTCGCCCTCGAGCTGGAAGGGCAGCGGCCGGCAGTCGTTGAGGATCCGCAGCTCCGTCACCTGGACCTCGACGGCGCCGGTGGGGAGCCTCGGGTTCTCGGTCCCGGCCGGGCGCGCGCGCACCATGCCGCGAACGGCGAGCACGAACTCGCCGCGCACCGACTCGGCCCTGGCGTGGGCCTCACTGGCCTCCGCCGGGTTCAGGACGCACTGGGTGAGCCCCTCCCGGTCGCGCAGGTCGAGGAAGATGAGCCCCCCGTGGTCCCGCCGCCTGAAGGCCCACCCCATGAGGGTCACCGGCTGCCCGATATGCTCCGAGCGCAGAGCCCCGCAGCTGTGAGTCCGCTTCCAGCCGCCGAGGGGCTCCGTGCACGCCTCGGTCATCGGGGTCGCCTCGCGGTGGAGGACGCCGGCCGGCGGCCCGGCCTCTTCGCGCAAGCGCTCATCGGGCTGCGCCCGGCCGCGCCGCCAGCCCCACGAGCTCGTCGGCCAGCCCCTCCAGCGGCACGCCGCGCTGGGCTCCCGACTTCATCTCGCGCAGGAGCGCCTGCCCCCGGGCCAGCTCGTCGTCCCCCACGATCACGGCGAACCCCGCGCCCAATCGGTTCGTCCGCTCGAGCTCCCGCTGGAGCTTCCGGGTGCCATAGCCGAGCTCCACCCGGGCGCCCCGGCGGCGGGCCTCCCGGGCGATGCCGAGCAACCGGGAGAGCGCTGCGTCGCCGAGCGGGATGAGGACGGCCACGGGCGCGGCGGCCGAGGCCTCGTCTCCCAGGAGCAGGACCACCCGCTCGAGGCCGATGGCGAAGCCGATGCCGGGATCGGGCGGGCCCCCGAGCTGCTCGATGAGCCCGTCGTACCGGCCGCCGCCCGCCACGGCGTTCTGGGCGCCGAGCTCGGTCGTCAGCACCTCGAAGGTGGTGCGGACGTAGTAGTCCAGCCCCCGCACGAGCCGCGGCGTCACCGTGTAGGCGATCCCCATGGCGTCGAGGCAGGCGCGGACGCGCTCGAAGTGCTCCGCCGCCTCGGCGGTCAGCGAGTCGAGGATCGAGGGGGCCTTCTCGATCACGGGCTGGCAGCCGGGCGTCTTGCAGTCGAGCACGCGGAGCGGGTTGCGGTCGAGGCGCCCGCGGCACTCCGGGCACAGCTCCCCGCTGCGCGGCGCGAAGTAGTCGAGGAGCCGCGCCCGGTACGCGGGGCGCGTGCCGGCGTCCCCGATGGAGTTCACGTGCAGCTCGAGCCGATCCGCCAGGCCGAGGGCGCCGAAGAAGTCCATGAGCATGGCGATGACCTCGGCGTCCACGGCCGGATGCGTCTCGCCGAGGGCCTCCACGTCGGCCTGATGGAATTGCCGGTAGCGTCCCGCCTGGGGACGCTCGTAGCGGAACATCGGCCCCATGGTGTACAGCCGCACGGGCTTGGGCTGCACCTGGAAGCCATGCTCGATGTAGGCGCGCAGGAGGGAGGCGGTGGCCTCGGGCCTGAGCGTCACGGAGTCGCCGCTCCGGTCCTCGAAGGTGTACATCTCCTTCTGGACGATGTCGGTGGCCTCCCCGATTCCCCGGGCGAACAGCTCGGTGCGCTCGAAGAGCGGCAGCCGGATCTCCCGGTAGCCATAGGCCTCGAAGACGCTCCTGCCGGCGGCCTCCACGCGCTGCCAGCGCGGGGACTCGGCCGGGAGGATGTCGCGCACCCCGCGCACCGCCTTGATAGGCATGGCTACTTCGCCCTGGGGGGGAGCGAGCGCCGCTCCTCCCTCAGCCCCCTCCACCGGCCCGCGCGCCCGGCTGGATTGGACATGTTCAGAGCGAGATCTCCCTGCCGCGGTCCCCGTCGCCCTCCACGGCCTCGTACCAGCGCTTCAGCCATGTCAGCTATCTCGTCCTGACAAGCGGGTCAAGCGGCGTCACCGATGCGGGACAGCACCGGGATCAGCGCCGTCCGGGTGGCCTTCCGCGTTTGGAGGAGCCTGTGGTGCCCTCTCCCTTCCGTTTCGTGCGGAGCAAATACCGTGGCCACGATCTCGGGCCTACCCGAAGGTCGCTACAGGAACAGCACGGGCTCTAGCGAATGCCCGCCGGTGAATCTTGATGCGCTCGAGCTCGTGCAGTGTGTCGGCAGTGAGGTAACTTTCCCCACAATGAGGGCACACCACCACTGGAACGTTCTCGATTACAAGCAAGCCGGTACCTCTGCCGTAGCTCCGGGTAACCCGCCGAACCGGTGCCCCCCGCCTGCCGCAGATGTCGCAACGAACGCCCTTATCCTTCATGGCCCTACTCGACATATACAGTCAGGATCACAGTCTTGCCGGTCGGCCCAAGCTTGACCACCGTGACAATCTCTTCCTCGCCCTCGACCGAGGAGCCCTTGATCACGTACTTGGCCTCTCTCGTCCTGCGGT
>MGBV01000279.1 GCA_001788415.1 Candidatus Rokubacteria bacterium GWC2_70_16
GATCGCGCCCATCTCCCAGCAGATGGCGCTGAACTCCCTCGCCGAGCACGTGCTGGGGTTGCCCCGCTCCTACTGAGGCCGCGGCGCTGCCGTGATCTGCACGAGCGGCGGCGCGTCGGGCTCCACCTGGATCGTCGTGTGGTCGACGCCGAAGCGCGCGTGGAGCAGCACGTGCAGGTCCTGGAGGAGGCGGTCGCCTGCCGCGGCGGCGTCCACCACCACATGCGCGCTCATGGCCTCGCGCCCCGAGGTGAGCGTCCAGATGTGCAGGTCGTGGACGCGGCGCACCCCCGGCATCTCGGCCATGGCGAGCCCGATCTCGGTGACGTCGAGGTGCGGGGGCACGCACCATTACGAGGTCGGCTCCCCCGGGTCGGCTTGACGTAACACCCCTTCTCGGCCGCCCTGCCTCCCTCTTCTCCTCCACCGTGAAGTTGCCGTCGTCCAGGGCGGGGAGCTCCCTCGCCCGGGTGCGATAGAACTTGGGGAGCTTGGAGGCGGTCAGGACCGCCACGGCCGGCCGATGATAAGTCCATCCGTGACGGACGGTGCCGGGCGCAGTCGAGCGCCTCGCCGGCGCGCTGCGCGAGCGGCCGCCCGAGGGTCAGGAGCGCCGGTGCACCCGGGCGGCGAGGGCCGCGCCGGCAAGCCCGGACAGCAGCAGCACGAGGGTCGGCGGGAAGGGGATGGGACCGAACACCTTGGCCCAGCGGTTCGCGCCGTCCCAGACCAGTCCCGCGTCGCTGGGGTTCATGATGAACTGGTCCTCGCGCCCTCCGGCAACCCAGGCGTCGATGAGCTGCTCCTCGTGGAACCGGCTCTTGACGAACAGCTCGACGTTGCCCACCCAGGCGGCGACCGTCGTCTCGAACCGGTGGATGCTGGGGCCGCGCGGTGTCCCCGCGTGCACCCAGCCGGTGGCGACGGGGCCGTAGGAGGTCGCGAGGAAGGTCTCGTAGCCAGGGAAGTAGAGATCGATGTAGGACTTGCCGGCTCCCGCGCTGACGATGGACGCGCGGTAGTCCCACCAGCCGAGGGGATTGTCCTGATCGCCGTGATGCTCCTCGGTGTTCCGCCCGCGCGACGGGTTCCAGGCCGCCGCGAGGTCGCCGGTCACGATCTGGTTGCGCGGGGCGCTCCAGAGCCAGGTCACCCCGGCGATCTCGTCGTTGTCGATGACCGTCGTGGGATCCTTCGAGTAGTCGTTGGTCCCCTCCGCGCCGGACCCGTTGTAGCGGTCCATGACGTTGTCCTTGCGGTCACGCCGGTCGGGCATCGGGGTGCCGGCCACCGGGTGATCGACGAACTCCTCGCTGTAGGGCGCGCTCGCCAGGTACAGGTCGTCGAGCCCCAGAACGTGTCCGAACTCGTGCATGAGGGTCCACTGGAGGTTCGTGGCACTCCAGGCAACCCCGCCCGGCGCCGTGTCTGGGAACACGATCTCGGCGTAGGTTCGGCCGCCCTGGCCGTAGCCGAAGGTCCCCACCGAGGCGGCCCCGGCATCGCGGGTGAGCCGGATCAGCCCGGCGGCGGCCGCGCCGAGCGCGTTGCCGATCTTCACGTTGGCGTAGCGCTCCCACGCGTCGCCCGCGTTCTTGGCGGCGGTCGTGAGCATCGCGTTCGTCACGCCGGTGGGCAGGGTCGCGAAGGTGCCGACGTCGCCGAGGTCGTAGATGGCGGGGCTTCCCAGCTGGGTGGGCCACATCGAGCCCGTGAGGTCGTAGCGGTTGGCGTAATCCGTCCGCCCGTTGCCGAACTCGAAGAAGCCGTAGCCGAAGGCCGGGCCCGCGGTGGCGCAGAAGGCCAGCGCGAGGACGGCGACGCGAAGGATAGGAGCGGAAACACCCATGGCACCCCTCCCACCGAAGCCGAGTCGAGCAGCCGGGCGCACAATCCTCATCCTCCTCGAACGCATCTCTCGTGCCGAACGTGTAACTACCCGATATCTCGGGAGCGCATGCCGCGAGGCAGGACGCGAGGCGCCCGCGGTGACAAGTTATCCGACACAGGGAGTGGAAGGCCCAATGTTGCTGCGGGGAGCGCACATAGGATGACGCGGCTCGCCTCTCGCTTGACGTGGTGGCATAACCTGCCCTGCCGGAGCACTCGCACGGCCAACGCCGCAGAGAGGACAGGCCAGCCATGAACCATCTTGGCAGTGTGTAGGAACGATTTGCGCCACTTGAGCTGGGGCGGCGGGGGTCCGGCCAGGTCCGGCCTGCTCCCGCGAATTCCGGCACCGGACCCGGGAGGGCCCGTTCGGGGTGGGCAAAGGCGCACGTGGGCATCGTGAGCGCGGGCGGGCCCCGAGTGGTCCCGCACGGTCGCGGGCTCGCGGTCAAGCAGGGGGCGGAGCGTGCGCGGGCGGGGCCGGGCGGCGCGGGGGCGCCCGAGCGGGCCAGGTGGGCGAGGATGGCCTGTACGACGCGGGGGTCCTGGACGGTGGCGATGACGCGCAGCCGGGCCTCACAGCGGGGACAGGCGAGGACGTCGAGGGCGAGCACGCGGCGCATCAAGGCCGCCCAGGTCCAGGCGTTCGGGGTGCCGGCGGCGCGGTGCGCGCCGGCTATACTCCTGGCCAGGGCGACACTGAGCTGAACTGCAGCCACCTACGGGGGAGGAAGACCATGAGCCGTCTCTTCGGGCCCCTGCGTCAGATCGGGTACGTGGTGCGCGATATCGACGCGGCGATGCGCCACTGGGTCGAGGTCTGCGGCGTCGGGCCCTGGTTCTACGTGGACCGGCTGCGGCTGACCGCCTTCACCTACCGCGGGGCACGCCACGACGGCATTCACCTCTCGATCGCGCTCGCCAATTCGGGCGACGTGCAGGTCGAGCTGATCCAGCAGCGCTGCGATACCCCCAGCATGTACCGCGACTTCCTGGCGGCCGGGCAGGAGGGGCTGCAGCACTGGTCGAGCTGGCCCGAGAACTACGACGCGCTGTACCAGCGGGCGCTCGCCAGCGGCTACACGGTAGGCCAGGAGGGCGATAGCCCGCGCGGGCGCTTCGTCTATTTCCGGAACGAGGGCCATCCGGGTACGGTGATCGAGATGGGGGACCTGACGGCGACGCGCCGCCGCACCTTCGACCAGATCCGCGCGGTCGCCCAGGGCTGGGACGGCAGCGATCCCATCCGCCGGCAATGGCCGACGTGAGAGGCCCCGGCGTGGAGTCCCTGCGGTCCTTGCGGGGTGCGCATCGGCCTCGCGCTGCTGGTCGCCGGATCGGGGGCGCCATTGGTGGGGGTGTGCTTCCCGAGACGTGATTGTCTTGTAGACGAGGCGACGATACGAGCCTCTGCCCCCTCTCCGACGGGGAGAAGGGGAGGGCTGATCTTACCCCTGGCGGAAAGAGCATGGAGACAGGAATGCAAGCCATCTTCTGTGAGCAATTGGGGGGCCCCGAGCACCTGGTGCTGCGCGAGATCGCCTCCCCGACGCCCGGCCCCGGAGAGGTCAGGGTCGCGCTGCGAGCCCGCGGCGTGAGCTTTGTCGATGTGCTGACGATCGCGGGGGAGTACCAGACGAAGCGCGAGGTCCCCTTCATCCCGGGGAGTGAAGCGGCCGGAGTCGTCATCGAGACCGGGCCGGGGGTCGAGCACGTTTCCGCCGGGGACCGGGTGCTCGTGCCGGGGGGCTTCGCCGACGAGACAGTCGCGGCGGCGCCGCAGGTGATCCCCTTGCCCGCCACGGTGAGCTTCGAGACCGCGGCCGCCTTCCGCGCGAGCTACTGCACCGCCTACTACGCTCTTCAACGCGGCCGCTTGCAGGCCGGGGAAGTCCTGCTCGTGCACGGGGCCGCCGGCGGCGTGGGGCTGGCCGCCGTCGACGTGGGCAAGCTGCTGGGCGCCACCGTGATCGCCACCGCCAGCACCCCCGAGAAGCTCGCGGTGTGCACGCGCATGGGAGCGGATCACGTCATCAACTACACGCACGGGTTCCGGGAGCAGGTGAAGGATCTGACGGCGGATCGCGGCGCGGACGTCATCTACGACCCCGTCGGAGGCGACGTGTTCGACGAATCCATGCGCTGCATTGCTCCGTTCGGTCGGCTGCTCATCGTCGGGTTCGCCAGCGGCCGGGCTGCCGTCGTCAAGACCAACCACCTCCTGATCAAGGACGCGGAAGCGATCGGGTTCACGATCGGCGCACTGGGCCGGCTCGATCCCGTCCGGGAGCGCAAGAATCTTGGGATCCTCATGGGGTGGCTCGCCGCCGGGCGCATCACCCCGCATGTCTCCCACCGGTTCCCGCTCGCGCAGGCCGCCGCGGCGCTGGCCCTGGTGCGCGAGCGCAAGGTCATGGGGAAGGCGGTCCTGGTGTAAGGGGGTCTACATAGCAGGAGAGCACCTCGCCGAGCACAGGCTGGGGTTGCCCCGCTCCTACTGAGGCCGCGGCGCCGCCGTGATCTGCACGAGCGGCGGCGCCTCCCGCTCCACCTGGATCGTCGTGTGGTCGACGCCGAAGCGCGCGTGGAGCAGCACGTGCAGGTCCCGGAGGATGGGGTCGCCTGCCGCGGCGGCGTCCACCACCACATGCGCGCTCATGGCCTCGCGCCCCGAGGTGAGCGTCCAGACGTGCAGGTCGTGGACGCGGCGCACCCCCGGCATCTCGGCCATGGCGAGCCCGATCTCGGTGACGTCGAGGTGCGGGGGCACGCCCTCCAGCAGCACGTTCACGGCCTGCCACAAGAGCGTGGCGGTGCGGGGGAGGATCAGGAGGCCGATGGCGGCGGCCGCCAGCGGGTCGGCCGCGCGCCAGCCGGTGAGCGCGATCACGGCGCCGGCCACCAGGACGGCGCCCGAGCTGAGCGCATCGCCCAGGACCTCCAGGTAGGCGCCGCGCACGTTGAGGCTCTCCCCGGCTCCCGCGTGCAGCAGCCGCATGCTGGCCAGGTTCACCGCGAGCCCCAGCGCGGCCGCCAGGACGATCGGGAGACCGGGCACCTCGGGCGGCGCCCAGAGGCGCTCCCAGGCGTGCCAGAGGATGCCGAGCGCCAGCACGCAGAGCAGGACGCCGTTCACCAGCGCGGCCAGGATCTCCACGCGGTAGTAGCCGTAGGTCTTGGTGGCGGTGGCCGGTCGCTCGGCGACCCAGATGGCGCCCAGGCTCAGCAGGATGGCGCTGGCGTCGGTGAACATGTGCACGGCGTCGGCCAGGAGCGACAGGCTCCCGGTCCCGAGGGCCACCGCCAGCTCCACCAGGAGAAAGGACGAGGTGAGCGCGAGCGCGCCCCGGAGCCGGTGCTTGTGCTGCGAGCCGTGGGTGTGGCGCTCGTGCACGACGGGACTCAGCGAGCCGGTGGGATCACCAGCCGCGCCTCGCCCTGCCGCAGGCCCTGGCTCTCGTAGAAGCCCGCCCGCGCCTCGAGCGCGTACCGGAAGCCGCCCAGGGGGCCGTAGAGCGCCGTGGGGCTCGGATCCATCCGCAGGATGGCGAAGATGCGCCCGTCGGCCTTGGCGAAGGCGATGTCGAGCGCGGCGGGCACGTTCTGCATGTGGAACTGGGTGTGGATCTCCTCGCCGAAGTCGAACAGGATCAGGCTGCGCTCGATCTCCTCGCGCGTGGCGCACTGAAATCCCGCCGCCCGCTGCTCGCCGGCGCGCGCCACGCGCACCCGGACGGCGATGGTCCGTCCCTTGCTTTCGACGGTGACCATCTGCACGGGCATGGAGGCGAAGGCCTGGCGCCACCGCGGGCAGAGCGGGTCCTGCGCCGCGGCGGCCGTCGCGAGCGTGCCGGCGGCCAGGAGGAGCGCCGCGGCGGAAAGCCGGAGCGGACGGCGGCTCACGCGGCCGGGCCCGGCCGGCAACGGCGACCCACGCGACCGGAGAGGGAGGCCGCGGCGAACATGAGGAGCGCCGTGAGCACGATGGCGCCCCCCGCGGCGAGCCGCAGGTAGTAGGCGGCGATGAGCCCCGCGGTGACGGACAGGAACGCCATGGCGATGGCGATGGCGAGGGCCTGGCGGAAGCTCCGGCCCAGCGAGAAGCCCGTGAGGGTCGGGATGACGATCATCGCGCTGACGAGGAGCACCCCCACCATCCGCATGGCCACCACGGTGGTCAGCGCGGTGAGCACCGTCAGCATCAGGTTCAGCGCGGCCACGGGCACGCCGCTGGTGCGGGCGAGATCCTCGTTGAGCGTGATGGCGAAGAGCTGGCGGTAGAAGAGGCCGATGGCCGTGCCCACCACCGCGCCCAGACCCACGATGAGCCAGACATCCGTGGGGCTCACCGTGAGGATGCTGCCGAACAGGATGGCGAAGAGGTCGGCATTGAAGCCGCGGGCCAGGCTGATCAGCACCACCGCCAGCGCGAAGCCGCCAGAGAGGAACACCGCCAGCGCGGCGTCTCCCTGGAGCGCGCCGCGCGAGCGCAGCCGCTCCATGCCGACCGCGCCCGCCACCGTCACCACGAGCGCTCCCAGCACGGGGGAGATGCCCAGGAAGAGCCCGAGGGCCACGCCGGCCAGCGCCACGTGCG
>MGBV01000280.1 GCA_001788415.1 Candidatus Rokubacteria bacterium GWC2_70_16
GAAACCCGGCGGCACCGTCGGGTGCAGGAGCACGGGGAGCTGCCGCCGGTTGAGCTCGGCCCAGACGGGCTCGAAGCGCGCGTCGTCGAGCAGCACGTCGTTGACGTTGGCCAGGATGATGAGCCCCACCATCCCGAGCTGATCGGCGCAGCGCTCGAGCTCCCTGAGCGCCAGGTCCACGTCCTGCATCGGGATGCTCCCGAGCCCGCGGAAGCGCCGGGGCCAGCGGGCGCAGACCTCGGCCATGTGGTCGTTCATCACCCGCGCCACCTGTTCCGCCACCTTGCCGTCGGCCCAGTAGGAGTTCGGGCAGGTGTAGGAGAGGAGCTGCGTCTCCACGCCCACCTCGTCCATGGCCCGGAGCCTCATTTCCGGATCGAACATCGCCTCCGTCAGGCTCATGAACCGGGCGGCCTTGCGCATGATGACGCGGCGGCCCTCCGAGTCCTTCGCGATGTGGTAGCGGTGACCGCCGTGGGCGATGAGCAGATCCACCCAGGCCTGGGAGAGGATATGGTTGTGCACGTCGATCAAGCCCATCGCGAGCCTCCCTGGCGCGCCGAGCGCCGCCAGCGTGACCATCCCCTCATCTCGAGCCCGAGCCCCGCCCGTACCCGAACACGGCCACCGGCGTCTCCGAGGCGGCGTGCTCGCCCACGAACCGCAGGAATCTCCGGAAATCCTGGCCGACCCGGGTGAAAGCGCGGCCGGTCTGCTTCTCCATGCGCTGCTGAAACTCAATGGCTTCCTGCCGGGAGACGAAAGCTGGAATGAACCGCCTTCCCCCTGCGGAGGCCACATACGGGGCCTTGGAGCGTTCATCCATCAGGAACTCGAGGAAGACCACCGGGAGCCCCCCAAGGCGCTCGAGCACGACGAAGTCGGGCGCCTCCAGGTTGTCTGACGGCGGCCGGCCGATCGCCGAGTATTGCGCCAGCAGGATCCGATCGAGGGGGGAAGAGCGAATGACGTACCGGCGACGGTCCTTCTGTTCCGCGATCCGCCGGTACTCCTCGGCCGCCTGCGGATCCAGATACAGCACGATGACGAACCCCATGGGCACCCTGAAGGCCGGATGAGGCGGGTCGAACCGCTGAACGAGACCGCCTCCGCCCTCGGTCACCAGGTAGTAGACGGGAACGGCCGTGAACGCACCGAAGACCCTGTCCTTCAGGTCGGTGGGGACCTCCTTGAGATCGCCCTTGTCGATGGCGTGGGCCACTCCGGCGGCCTGGAGCAGCCAGATCAGGAGCAGGAGGAGCACCGATCTTGCGGTCAGCAGGGCCCCCATCTCACCAAGCAGCCCCTGTGCCTCAGAACACCGCGATGGGGTTGACCGGCGAGCCCGTCACGTTCTTCAGACGCAGCGGGGCCACGGCGAGCAGGAACTCCCAGCGCCGGCGCGCGGCGCAGGCCTCGGCGAGCGGCTCGAGGTTGGCATTGTCGATGAGCCAGAGCCCCATGGCCACCAGTGACACCACGTGGAAGGAGTTCCCCATGGCCGGGTAGGGCGGCGGGTGGAGGTCGTTGTGCGTGTCGGTGCCGATCATCGCCACCCCGCGCTCGCGCAGCCACGGCGCGCAGGCGACGTGGAGCGCGGGCGTCCCCGCCTTGAGCGGGTGCATCGGCTCGACGAGTCGCCGCGCGTAGTACCCAGTCCTCACGAGGAGGATGTCGCCGGGCTCGACGCGCAGCCCGGCGGCCCGTTCGGCGGCCTCGAGATCCTCGGGCATCACCCCCTCGCCCGGCTCCATCCAGCGGACGCCGCGGGTGCGCGCCACGTCCAGCAGCACGCCGCGGCTCACGACGCCGTCGCGGAGCAGCTCCACCGCCTCCACCGTGGCGCCCTCGCGGGAGGTGATGAGGTTGCAGGAGCGGCCGTTGTAGATCTTCCCGTCCCAGAAGTAATGGGAGGGGGCGTCCACGTGGGTGATCGTGTAGCCGTGGAACACCATGCCGATGAATTCGGAGGCGCCCCGCCGCTCGAGCTGGCGCGCGGGGGAGGCGGTGTCCCGCCCCTCGCCCGAGTCCACCATGAAACGCATGGGCTGGAAGGTCGTGTCCGGGGCGATGTCGGTCCCGATGGGACGGGCGCAGGTCACGCTCACCCCATCCCGGACGAGCCGCGCCGCGGCCTGGCGCTTGGCCTCCGTGACCAGGTTGATCGTCCCCAGCTCGTCGTCGGCCCCCCAGCGCCCCCAGTTGGAGCAGGTCCGCATGTACTCCCGCACCTCGGCCTCGCTGGGCGGGGGCGTGGGCATGCGGGTCACTTCAGCTCGCCGGAGTAGATCTTCATCACCGTCGAGAGAAAGGCCAGCGCCCTGTCCCGCGGCCGCTGGAAGGAGTTGCGCCCGATGATGGAGCCGAAGCCGCCGCCGTCCCGGATGGCGCGGCACTCCTCATAGATCGCCTCGTCGTTCTCCTTGGTGGCGCCACCGGAGAAGATCACGACGCGCCGGCCGTTGAAGGCCGACTGCACCACGTGGCGCACGCGCTCGGCCAGCGTGCCGATGGGCACGCCCGCCTTCTCGTAGGCCTTCCTGGCCTCGGCCTGCTCGATGTGCTCCGCCGGCGGCTTCACCTTGATGAGATGCGCGCCGAGCTGGGCGGCGATCTGCGCCGCGTAGGCGCTCACGTCCACAGCCGTCTCGCCCGCCTTGCTGAGATCCGAGCCGCGCGGGTAGGACCAGACCACGGCCACGAGCCCGTGGGCCTTGGCCTCCTGGATCATCTCGCGGCACTGCTGGTACATGATCTGCGCCTGGGCGGAGCCGGGGTAGATCGTGAAACCCACGCCCACGCAGCCCAGGCGCAGGGCGTCCTTCACCGAGGCCGTCACGGCCGACAGCGGGTCCTTCTCGTCGCGGAGGACGTCGTGGTTGTTCATCTTGAGGATGAGCGGGATCTCGCCGGCGAACTCCGCCGCACCCGCCTCGAGGAAGCCCAGCGGCGCCGCGTAGGCATTGCAGCCGGCGTCGATGGCGAGGCGGAAGTGGTACAGCGGATCGTAGGCGGGCGGGTTGACGGCGAAGCTCCGCGCCGGTCCATGCTCGAAGCCCTGGTCCACGGGCAGGATGACGAGCCGGCCGGTTCCGGCCAGCCGGCCGTGATTCAGGAGCCGGGCGAGGTTGGTCCGGGTCCCGGGGCTGTCGCTCGAATACCAGCTCAGGATCTCTCGAACGCGCGCTTCCATGGGTGTCCGTCCTTTCCGGGCCGGGGCGTTCCCCGCCTACCGGCGATAGAAGTCCTCGGCCAAGGCCACCTCATCGGCGCTGCCGATCAGGATCGGCACCCGCTGGTGGTACTCGGTGGCGACGAGATCGAGCACCCGCTCTGTCCCCGTGCTGGCGCGGCCTCCGGCCTGCTCCAGCACGAAGGCCATGGGCGCCACCTCGTAGAGGAGCCGGAGCTTGCCCGTGGGTCTGGCGGGATCGGACATGTCGGCCGGGTACATGAAGATGCCGCCCGCGAGCAAGAACCGGTGGACATCGGCCACCATGGACCCCACGTAGCGGAGCGAGTACGGCCGCCCATTGGCCTTGTCCGGCGTCCGGAGGAACTGCACGAAGGCCTGCTGGCCGGGGTGCCAGCTCCGCACGTTCCCCTCGTTGATCCCGTAGGTCTTCCCGCGCCTGGGGGTCCGGATCTCCGGGTGCGTCAGGAGGAACTCGCCCGTTTCCCGGTCCAGGGTGAAGCCGTGGGTGCCGTCCCCGGCGGAGTAGACGAGGGTGCAGGCGGGGCCGTACATCACGTAGCCCGCCGCGAGCTGATCGCCGACGGGGCCCAGCACGGCCGGGCCGGCCGGGTCCAGCCCGCGGCTCGGGCGCAGGGAGAAGATGGTGCCGACGATCCCGTTGACGTCCAGGTTGCTCGAGCCGTCCACCGGATCGATGCAGACCACGATGCCGTGGGGCCCCTTCCCCTCGTACATCTCCACGGGCTCGGGCGCCTCCTCGGAGACGACGGCCGCGACGGCGCCCGTCTTGCGGAGTGCGGCGACGACGATGTCGTGGCCCCAGAGGTCGAGCTTCTTGACCTGATCGCCGGTGAGATTGGTGCCGCCGGCATAGCCAAGCTGGTCGCGGAGGGCGGCATGGGCCAGCTCGCGCTCGATGACGGCCGCCACATCCGCCAGCCTGCTCAGGATCACGGCCACGCCGCCTGCGTACGCGGGGGCCATGGCGCTGCGCCGCCCGGCGAGGTGCTCGGAGAGGGTGATGCGCTCGTCGGCCACGGTGATCACCTCGCCCTGGAGTCAGGATGCCAACGGTGTGGACTGTGCTGACCTCGATGCTAGACGAAGGCGCGTGAGCGAGTCAACCGTCCTCAGCGATTTCTGCGCGCATCCGGCGCAAGACCTGCGCTGTGTCCCGACGGGAGCCTGCTGCAGCGGCCCCGGAGGGGGCCGGCGGGCTCGTGTAAGATAACCTACAGCGAGGGAGGCCACATGCGCACGCTGGCCATTCTGGTCGGAGGGGGACCGGCCCCCGGGATCAACGCCGCCATCGCGGCCGCCGCCATCGAGGCCCGCAACCGGGGGCTCCGCGTCCTCGGCTGCTACGACGGCTTCCGCTGGCTCGCTGCGGGAGACCCCAGCCATGTGGTGGAGCTGGGGGTCCACAGCGTCTCCACCATCCACTTCGAGGGCGGGTCGATCATCCGCACCTCCCGCACCGACGCCACCCGCAAGCCCGGCGCCTTCAGCCGGGTGGCCCGCGCCCTCGAGCACCTCGGCGTCAGCCACCTGATCACCATCGGCGGCGACGGCACGGCCTACACCGCCGCGCGCATCGCGGAGGTCATGCCCGGGCTGACCGTGGCCCACATCCCCAAGACCATCGACAACGACCTGCCGCTGCCGGGCGACCTGGTCACCTTCGGCTTCACGACGGCCTGCAATCTCGGCAAGGACCTGGTGCGCAACCTCATGCAGGACGCCGCCACGACCGAGCGCTGGTTCTTCGTGACCGTGATGGGCCGGCAGACCGGCCACCTGGCGCTGGGGATCGGCGGCGCGGCGGCGGCGACCCTCACGGTGATCCCGGAGGAGTTCTCCGCCCCGCACATCACCATGGACCACCTGGCGGGCATCCTCGAGGGGGCCATCATCAAGCGCCGCGCCCACGGGCGCGAGTACGGCGTCGCCATCCTGGCGGAGGGCCTGGCCGAGAAGCTGGGGCCGGAGACGCTGGGGCACATCGAGCGGGACCCGGCAGGCCACGTGCGGCTCACGGAGCTGGAGCTGGGGCGAGCCGTGCGGGAGCGCGTCACCGCCAGCCTGGCCGCCCGGGGCATGCGCATGACCATCGTCGCCAAGGAGCTGGGCTACGAGCTCCGAAGCGCGGCCCCGGGGGCCTACGACATCCAGTACAGCCGGAGCCTCGGCTACTGGGCCACCCGCTTCCTCCTTGAGGGCGGGACGGGGGCGATGATCACGATCCAGGGCGGGCGGTTCGTCCCCATCCCGTTCACCGAGATGCTGGACCCCGAGACCGGCCGCACCCGGGTCCGCCGCGTGGATGTGTCAGCCGAGTTCTACCAGACCCTCTGGGCCTACATGATCCGGCTCAAGCCCGAGGACTTCGACGACCCGGCGGCGCTGGCATCCATCGCCAAGGCGGGCCACCTCACCGAGACCGAGCTGGTCAGCCGCTTCCGCCCTCTCGTGGAGCCGCCCCCCGGCTTGAGGTGACAGAACCGCCGGGCTACCATCCGGCCACTCCAGGAGGTCCCGCCATGGTGACATCGACCGGCGACGCGCTCCTCCCCATGTTCCAGGACGTCATCGAGATGCTGGCGCTGACCCGCGTCTCCTTCAACCGCCACGACGCCGCCGGCCGCGAGACGGCCGCTGCGCTGGGCCGCAGCATCCACAAGCGCGAGAAGGAGCTCACCCAGGAATTGCTCGCGGCCCCGCCCGAGCCCGAGGCGCTCCGCTTCGTGCCCGGCCACCTCGAGCGCATGGGCGATGCCATCGAGGGGGTGCTCCGCTGCGTGCGGACCATCGAGGCCGAGGGGATGGTGTTCACCGAGCGCGGCGTGCGCGAGGTCAACGAGCTCTTCGACCGCGCGGCCGAGCTCGTGGAATGCGCCCGTGATCTCGCCCGCACGGGGAACCCGGTGCTCGCGCGGCACATGGAGATCGAGAGCCTGCGCTTCCAGGACATCGCCTCGGAGTTCGCCCGGGCGCACGAGGAGCGCCTCATCGAGGGCGTCTGCATGCCCCGCGCCTCCAGCGCCTACCTGGCCATCCTCGACTATCTCCGCGAGGTGGTGCGCCACGCCCGCCACATCGCCAGCCGCGTTGCCCAAGGCGGCGCCCGGGAGCAGGGCTCGGCCCGGCCTCGGTAGGCCCGTCCCCACGACCCCGGCCGCGCCGGCGAAACATCCGGCGGGCCTCGCGCGTCATGGAAGCATGAGGCGTGGCGCCCAAGTCCTCCTCCTCATGTGTGCCCCTGTTTCTAGGGCTCCCGGAAGGCCTCGTGGGTCCGCCGCAGCAGCGGGCTCAGGAAGAAGTCGAGCGCGCGGCGCCTCCCGATCAGGATCTCGACGGTGACGGCCATGCCCGGGGCAAGGGCCACGTCGCGGTCGTCCACGCGGAGGACGCTGCGCTCGAGGCTCACCCGCGCCGCGTAGACGAGCCCGAGCCGCTCGACGGAAACGGCATCCCCGGACAGGCTCGTGACCTGCCCCGGCACGGTGCCGTACCGCGTGAAGGGGAAGGTCTCCACCTTGATCTCGACGGGCTGCCCGGGCCGGACGAAGCCGATGTCCTTGTTCTCCAGCCAGGCCTCGACCTCGATCCGGGCCTCCCGGGGCACCACGACCATGAGCTGCTGCCCGGGCGTCACCACGCCCCCGACCGTGTGCACCGCGAGCTGCTGGACGACGCCGTCCACCGGAGAGACGAGCCGCTGCACGGCGCGGCGCCGGGCCGCCTTCAGGACCTCCTGGGAGAGCGCCGCGGCCCTCGCCTCCCACTCGGTGAGCTCGCCGAGCCGGGCGCGCCTGAACTCGGACTCGAGCACCTCGGACTGCTTCTCGGCCTCGCCGAGCGCGGCCCGCTCCCGGTCGAGGCGCTGGCGCTCCATGGCCAGTTCCTGCACGCGGTCCACGCGCCGCTCCTCCACCTCGAGGTACTGCATCCGGGCCACGTACTCGCGCTCGAGCAGCGTCCGGTAGGCGCGGGCGCGCTCGGTCTGCATGACGACGAGCGCCTCGAGGCGCTCCACGTTGGCCCGGGCGCCCTCCACCGCCGAGACCCGCTGCTGGATCGCCAGCGCCGCGGCCTCGAGCCGGCGCTCCTGCTCCTGGCGCTGGTCGGACAAGAGCTGGCGCTGGAGCGCCACGAGCCCTGCCTCGGCGCCGGGCGGCGCCTCGAAGGAGGCCTCGCCCGCCAGGAGCGCGCGCAGCCGGGCGACGTGGAGGCGCGCCGACATCTCCTCGATCCCGAGCCGCGCCTCGTCGGCGCCGCTGGCCGTGGGATCCAGCTCCACGAGCAGCTGTCCCTTGCGGACTACCGCGCCATCGGCGACGCGGATCGCCCGGATCAGGCCGGACTCCAGCGGCTGGATCAGCTTCGAGTGGCCGGCGGCGATGATCCGTCCGCGCGCCACCGCCACCACGTCCAGCGAGCCGAGGTAGGCCCACGCCGCCGTGGCGGCGACAAGGGCCAGGATGACGGTGCCCAGCGCCACGCCCAGCGGGGATGGCGGCGAGTCCTGGATCTCGAGGAGCGCGGGCAGGAACTCGCGGTCCTCGCGCCTCGCCCGCCGCCGCGCGCGGCTCACGGGTTGCCGGACCGGAACGCCGCGCCCACGGGTCGCCCCCGCCCCTGATCCTCGCAGAGCCGCGCGAAGAATCCCCCCGTCCCGCCGAGGGCAGCCGGCGTCCCCTCCTCGGCCACCCGCCCGCCCTCGATGACGAGGACCCGGTCCACCCCTTCCACCATCGTCAGGCGGTGGGCGATGACGAGCACGGTGCGCCCGCGGGAGATCTCGGGGAGGCGGCGGCGGATGGCGCGCTCGGCCTCGTGGTCGAGCGCGCTCGTCGCCTCGTCGAAGATGAGCACCGCGGGGTCGGCGCAGAGCGCGCGGGCGATGGCGATGCGCTGGCGCTGCCCGCCGGACAGCGCGCAGCCGTGGTCGCCCACGGCGGTGTCGTAGCCCTCCGGCAGCGCGGCGATGAAGTCGTGGGCGCCGGCCAGCCGCGCCGCCGCCACGACGCGCTCCATCGGCAGGCCCGGGTCGCCGAGCGCGATGTTCTCCCGGACCGAGCCGCCGAAGAGCACGGTGTCCTGGGGCACCACGGCGACGCGGCGCCTGAGCCAGACGGGATCCAGCTGCGCGAGATCCATGCCGTCCAGCAGGACGCGGCCCGAGGCGGGGACGTAGAGCCGCTGGAGGAGCTTGGCGAGGGTGCTCTTGCCGGAGCCGGAGGGGCCGGCGATGCCGACCACCTCCCCCGGATGGATGGAGAAGGACACGCCGCGCAGGACGTCGGGGCCGCCTGCGCGGTAGCGAAAGGAGACCTCCTCGAAGACGAGGCGCCCCTCCACCCCGGGCGGGCGGCTCCAGCCCGCCAGGCGTGGCGTCTCGCGCGGGGTGTCGAGCACATCGCCGAGCCGCGCCACGGAGATCGCCGCCTGCTGGAACTCCTGCCAGCACTGGACGAGGCGCAGCACGGGGCCGCTCACCCGCCCCGCCAGCATGTTGAAGGCGATGAGCTCGCCCACCGTCAGCGCGCCCTCCATCACCAGGCGCGCGCCCCACCAGAGGATGGCCAGCGCCGTCACCCGGCTGAGCAGCGAGGCCAGCTCTCCCGCCACCTGCCCCGCCTGCGCCGCGCGGAAGCCGGCGCGCGCGTAGCCCGCCAGGTGCTCCTCCCAGCGCCGCTCCATCTGCGGCTCCACGGCCATGGCCTTGACCGTCTCCACGCCGCGGACGCACTCGACCAGGAAGGCCTGGCTGTCGGCGCCCCGCCTGAACTTCTCGTCCAGGCGCTCGCGGAGGAGCGGGGTCACGGCGAGGGAGAGCAGGACATACCCCGGCAGCGCGCCCAGCGCCAGGGCAGCCAGCGGGACGCTGTAGAGGAAGAGCACGGCGACGAAGATCCCCGTGAACAGCGTGTCCACGGCGGCCGTGATCGGCGAGCCCGTGAGGAAGTGCCGGAGCTCTTCCAGCTCGCGCACGCGCGCCACCGAGTCCCCCACCCGGCGCGCCTCGAAGTAGGGGAGCGGCAGCGCCAGGAGGTGCCGCACGAGCCGGGCGCCCAGCTCCACGTCGATGCGCGCCGCCGTGTGGGAGAAGAGATAGGCGCGCAGGCCCCCCAGGAGCGCCTCGAAGCCGAGGAGCCCCAGCATGCCCGCGGCGAGCACGTCGAGGGTCTGCAGCCCCCGGTGGACCAGGACCTTGTCGATGACGACCTGGGTGAAGAGCGGCGTCACGAGCCCCAGCACCTGCAGGAGCACCGAGGCCGCCAGCACCTGGGCGAGCTGGCGCCGGTACTTGACGACGAAGGGGAGAAACCATCTGAGCCCGAAGCGCCGGTCGCCGCGCGCGCCGGCGGCGCCGCGGCGCGCGCAGAGGAGCAGCGTGCCCGTCCAGGCGGCCTCGAAGCGCTCGCGGGCCCAGACGGCCACGGCCGGGGCGCCGGGCTCCTGGACCAGCGCCCGCTCCCGATCGGCGCGTGCCACGATCAGCCAGCCGCCGTCGGACCGCAGCGCCATGGCGGGAAGCGGGGCCGCGGCCAGCCGCGCCCAGCGGCGCCTCACCACGCGAGCGCGGAGCCCGAGGTGGCGGGCCGCGCGCACCAGCTCCGTCCGTGAGAGGGGCGTGCCGGACCGGCCGAAGCGGTGGCGCAGCGCCTCGCTGTCCGCCGCGACGCCCAGATACCGCGCCAGCGCCAGCAGGCCCGCGAGCCCGGTGTCGAGGCGCTCCGCCTCAGCCACCCTGCCCCGGCTGCCAGTGGGCCGCGAGGATGGTCGCGACATCGGCCGGGCGCTCCGTGACGGCCTGGCTCCAGGACAGCCCCGTGCTCTGGCTGAACGCGGCCATGGCCTGGATGAGCGAGTTCACCTGGGCGGCCTGGAGCCGGCTGCCGTCGCCGGCCTGGATCACCTCGACCTGGTAGGCCGCGCCCCGGTACCAGTCCTGCACCGTCACCGCATCCGCCGAGGCCTGGAGCCCGAGCACGAGGCTGTCCACGCTCCGGCTCAGGATGAGATCGAGCGGGCGGGTGCCGGCGCCGAAAGCGGCGGTGTCCGTGTTGCCCGTGGTGGTGTCGTTCTCGACGATGCGGTCGGCGCCCGCGCCCCGGTCGAAGCGGTAGGTGTCGTTGCCGCGCCCGCCGATCAGCGTATCCGCGCCGGCGCCGCCGGTGAGCGCGTTGGCGGCGGCATTGCCCGTGAGCGTGTTGCCCGCCGCGTTGCCCGTGGCGTTGATCGCCGCGCTCCCCGTGAGCGTGAGATGCTCGACGTTGGCGCCGAGGGTGTAGCTCACCCCCGCCCGCACCGTGTCGGTGCCCTCGCCCGGCGCCTCCGTCACGATGTCACCGGCAGCGTCCACCACGTAGGTGTCGTTGCCCGCGCCACCCGACATGGTGTCGGCACCTGCCCCGCCGTTGAGGGTGTTGGCGGCGGCATTCCCGGTGAGGACGTTCCGGAGGGAGTTCCCCGTGGCGTTGATGGCAGCCGCGCCGGTGAGCGTCAGGTGCTCCAGATTGGCGCCGAGCGTGTAGCTGATCGCACTCATGACCGAGTCGGTGCCCTGCCCTTGCAGCTCGACGATCCGGTCCCCCGCGGCGTCGACGACGTAGGTGTCATCGCCGGCGCCACCCGTCATGGTGTCGGCGCCTGGACCGCCGTCGAGGACATTCGCCGCCGGGTTGCCCGTGAGGGCATTGGCGAGCTCGTTGCCGGTGGCGTTGATGGCGCCGGCCCCCGTGAGGGTGAGGCGCTCGACATTGGCCGGCAGCGTGAAGCTCACGCTGGACAGCACGCTGTCCGTCCCCTGGCCGCCCGCCTCGTTCACGCGGTCACCGGGATCGTCCACGACATAGATGTCATTGCCCTGGCCGCCCCACATGCCGTCCGCCCCCGCGCCCCCGTCCAGGCGGTCATCGCCCCCGTTGCCCCAGAGGCTGTCGGCCCCCCCGAGCCCCGTGAGCGTGTCGGCGCTCTCGTAGCCGACGAGCGCGTCGGCGCCGGCCGTGCCCTGGAGCACCATCTGCTTCAGCGCCTCTACGTCCCAGATGGTCCCGTCGGCCAGGAACTCCACCCGCTGCACCTCGTAGTCCGAGCCGAAGCCCTCGTTGAACCACCCCCCGAGGCGCATCTCGTCCGTCGTGCCGTTGATCCGCAGCGCCAGGTCGCCCGCGTCAGTCCGGCTCACCCTGACCTCTGCGGGCAGGACATCAGCCGCCACCAGCACCCGGTCCTCGTCCGGCGCCTGCCAGTCGTGATCGCTCACCGTATCCTGCCCGCTGTCCCGGCCGAAGCGGTACGTGTCGTTGCCGAACCCCCCGTCCAGCGTGTCGTCACCGGGGCCGCCATCGAGGGTGTCGTCCCCGCCGCCGCCGTAGAGGGTGTCCGCATCCGCCCCGCCCAGAAGAATGTCGTCGCCCCCCTCGCCCTGGAGCAGATCGGCCCCCGCATCCCCGGCCAGCGTGTCATTGCCCTCCCGGCCGGAGAGCTGGTCATTGCCCGCCAGCCCGCTGATCGCGTCCGCCGACCCGTAGCCGATCAGCGTGTCGTCCCCCGCCGTCCCCTGCAGCACCATCTGCTGGAGCCTCTCCACGTCCCAGATGGTCCCGTCGGCCAGGAACTCCACCCGCTGCACCTCGTAGTCCGAGCCGAAGCCCTCGTTGAACCACCCCCCGAGGCGCATCTCGTCCGTCGTGCCGTTGATCCGCAGCGCCAGGTCGCCCGCGTCAGTCCGGCTCACCCTGACCTCTGCGGGCAGGACATCAGCCGCCACCAGCACCCGGTCCTCGTCCGGCGCCTGCCAGTCGTGATCGCTCACCGTGTCCTGCCCGCTGCCGCGACCGAAGAGATAGGTGTCGTTGCCGAAGCCGCCGTCGAGCGTGTCGTCGCCGGGCCCGCCATCGAGCACGTCATTTCCGGCTCCGCCGTCGAGGGTGTCGGCATCGGCCCCGCCCAGGAGCCTGTCGTCCTCCCCGTCCCCGTAGAGGTGGTCCGCCCCGGGCCCGCCCTCGAGCCGATCGCCCTCGCTGCCGCCAAAGAGCCAGTCGTTTCCCGTGCCGCCTACCAGCACATCCTCGTGCTCGCCCCCGAGGAGGGTGTCATCCCCGGCGTCCCCGTAGAGGGCGTCCTTGCCGCGGTCCCCCGTGAGGATGTCGTCCCCCTCCCCACCTCGCAGGGCATCGGCCCCGGTGGTCCCCGCCAGCGAGTCGGCCACCGCCGTCCCTTCGATGAGGCTCTTCCCGGAGGAGTCCATGCCCCACCGATACTCCTCGCTCTGCGCCGCCAGGCTCTCCCGGAAGGCCCAGTAGCCCAGCATGCCTTCCGCCTGGAGGCCCCGGACCGTTCGTGCAAACTCGCCCAGATCCGCCTGGCCGGCTACGGGGTCGGCGGCGAGGCGGGTCTGGAGCTCCGCCTGCACCGCCGAGAGGTCGCCCCGCACCTGCTGCGCCGCCTCGTCCCATGCGTAGGTGATCAGGCTGTACAGGCTCTCGAGATGGCTCTGGGCCATGAGCTGGCTGTGGACCAGCTCGAGCACGCCCGCATAGGCTTCCTCCAGGACGCCCACCGCGAAGCGGTTGGGATCGGTCGCGCCCCCAGCGCCGACGAAGGCCTCGCCGAACAGCTGCTCCAGCATCGCCAGCTTCCGCGCATCCCAGTACGGGCCCCGGCTCGCCGGGTCGATGCCGTCGCTGCCCGTCCACCTGAAGACCAGCTGCTCCAGCGTCAGCGCACGCTGGGCGGGATCGGCCTGCGCCACGAAGGTCTCCACCAGCCCGCGCAGCGCCCCGCTCGTATCCCGGACCATCGCCTGGTGCAGGTCGTACACGTTGCCGAAGCCCTGCACGTCCGGGAGGAGGGCTACGTCCGGAGGAACGTCGAGATACTCGACGGCCAGCGACAGCATCCTGTCGGTCTGAAGGAGATAGTCACCCATCTGCCCCGTGGACCCGTCCGCCTTCGTGAAGCTGCCGAGAGAGAGCTGCGCGTTGCCCTGGGGGTCGGTGACATTGGTGGCCATGAACCCCGTGTTGAGGGCCGTGATGCCGGCGTCCCCGAGCCCCACGAGCTCGTCGCTCCGGCTCACGCCGTCTCCATCGGTGTCCCGCCATACCCTGAGGTTCCCCCACACCGGATCGGTCGCGTCGATCCGCCCGTCGGCATTGGCGTCCCATTCCCCCAGCGCGGCGAATCCATTCGGGGCCCGCGTGCCGTCCTGAAGCTGCGTCTGGTCCCCGAACAGCTCGCTTCCATCGTTGATGCGCCCATCCCCGTTCCGGTCCCACACGAGCAGGCCATCGTCCGCCCCCACCCATCCGCTCTGCTCGGCGAAGCCGCTGCGATCATGGTCGAAGGAGGCGCCTGCGGCGGCATGCCGGGTCTCGATGCCGTCGCCATCCAGATCGAGCACGAGCGGGTCGGCGCCCGCCATGGTCTGGGCGCCGGCGAATTGCGCGCGATAGTTCTCCATCGCGTGGGAGTTGAGCAGAAAGGCCGGCCCGCACATCCAGGATCGGTGCTGGAGGCCGCACTCGAGGAGCTGCAGCACCGCGGGCAGGTTCGTCACCCGCTCGGTGGTCCCTGCGTGCCAAAAGAGGTTCCCGAAAGGATCCGTCGTCGCCACGTAGTTGGTGATGTTGTGGGAGCCGTCGGGGTTCGCGCCGATCCCGGGGAAGAGGGCCAGCGCCCCCGGGGCGCCGAAGGTCACCGCGGAGGACAGGGGGTTCAGGCCCACCATCAGCTGGGCGAGAACGCCCCCCAGGGAGTGTCCCGTGAACGTGATCGGCGCCCCCGTGCCGCCGTAGGTCGTCGAGACCTGCTCATAGAATCTCACTGCGTCGGCGAACTGGGCTGGAACCTCCCCCCGCGCGATGGCTGCAACAGCCTGGCGATCGCCGCGGTCCGCGGACTGCATCCCCCGGAACGCGATCACGATCTCGCCAGCCGCGTTTTGATAGGCGGCCCCATAGAAACCCGTCTCTGTGGGGGGTGGATCGAGCGGCAGACGGGTCCACCCGTCCGGGGCCCCAGTACTCCGGTACACGTCAGCGCTCAACGCGGCGTACTGATCCACGGTTGCCATGCCCTGTCTCCCATGAGGTGTGGTGGTCCTCGCGCGGTCAATCTCGATCCGCGCCCAGCTCCCAGATGGTGACGACACTGCCACCCGCTGAGGCCAGCCGGCGCCCGTCAGGACTGAGCGCGAGGGAGTAGATGAGATCGCCATGCCCCTTGAGCGTCCCGATCAATCTGCTGGTGGCGACGTCCCAGATCTTGATGGTTCTGTCTTGACTCGCCGAGAAGAGGTACTTGCCCCCTCGACCGTAACGCACCGCCTGGACCCTCGCCGTGTGGCCAGCCAGCTCCCCGCGGAGCGTGCCCGTGTGCGGGTCCCAGACGCGTATGGGGTCCTCATTCTTCTTGCGCACGACTTGCCCCGTTACCTCATCGACCCGTTGTTGAACGGTGCCACTCGCCGAGGACACCAGGGACTTCCCGTCCGGAGCGTAGGCCAGCGCCTCGATCCAGCCGGAATGTGCCGCGATCGTCCTGAGGAGACTGCCCGCCGTGGCATCCCAGATTCGAATGTTGCCTCTGATGTCACCCCCAGCGAGGGTGCGCCCGTCCGGGCTGCTGGCCAGCGGCCGTGCGGTCATCCGAGGGGGAAGGGGGAGCGTGCGAATGGTACCGCCCGTCTTCACGTCATAGATGACCGCGACACCCAGGTAGGCGGCCACGAGGTGTCCGCCGTCGGCACTGAACGCCATTGCGTCGACATCGTTCGAGCCGGTGGGCACGGGCGCGGGGCCGCGGAGCGAGCGGACAAGGGCGGCCGTCTTGGCCTCCCAGATGTCCACGCTCATGTGATCCTTCGTGCGGGCCACGAAGCCCCGGCCGGCCGCCAGGAACCGCCCGTCCGGGCTGTAGGCCAGGGCCCGCACGGAACCCGGTCGATCCGTGAGGGTCCGAACGAGCCGGCCGGGCGCGGGATCCCAGATGCTGACGGTCATGTCCAGAATGCCCCCGGTGGCCACCTGGGTCCCGTCAGGGCTCCAGGCCACCGAGAACACGGCGTGCGGGTGCTTGAGCGTGTGAACGATGCGAGCAGGGGGCGGGGCGCTTCCCGGAAGCGGTGCGTCGGCTCCCGCCTCCGCCGCCGGGCGCCCCATGCGGGAGATCAGCGCGCCCGCGTCGAGCATGCCGCCCGCCCAGAGGAGCGCCGCCACCATGAGCATGGCCAGCGCCGCCTCGGCCCCGTGCCTCCACCCGACCTGCGCTCTCGCTGTCATCTCGCTGCTCCTCGCGTGCGTGGTCGTCTCGGCCATCACGCGGGCATGCTACGAGCGCGCGCGCGACAGCGTCAATGTCCAATGTTCGATACGGGAGGAGAAGTGGCAAGAAGTCAGCGAAAGCCAGCCGGCGGATGGCGGCAGCGCGGCGCACACAGATGACTGGGATCGGGGGCGCTCGCCGTGCTAGCCTCTGCCCATCGGACTGCCGATGGTGGACTTCCTCCAGAGCACGGACGCACCTGCGCCTCACCACCGACCGATGCGCGGCCTCCGTCCCCTGGGCCTCGTCGCCCTGCTCCTCTTCGCCGCCGCGGCCTTCACGCCCCTGGCCAACTGGCTCAACGCCTGGATGGCCGGCGGGGCCAGGCTGGAACCCGCGGACGCCATCGTGGTCCTGGGCCGCGGTGGCGCCGACACCGACGGCGTCCTGACCAACCGTTCGCTCCGGCGGGTGCTCCACGGGGTCGGCCTGTACCGAGAAGCCCTCGCTCCGCGGCTGGTGCTCTCCGGCTCGGCCGAGGAGGTCGAGGCGCGGACAACCCTGGCGCAGGGGTTCGGAGTCCCCGCCGCAGCGATCCTGAGCGCAGGGCCGGCGCACACCACCAGGGAAGAGGCGGACCAGCTCCGCAGGCTCCTGCTCCCGCGCGACACTCGACGCATCCTCCTCGTGGCCGATCCCATCGACATGCCGCGGGCGCGGGCCGCGATGGAGCGGGTTGGCTTCACCGTGCTGCCGGCACCCACAGCCGCCACCGGCCCGTCACAGCCCGAGGCGCGGCTGGGCCTCCTGCGCGACCTCGTCATCGAGCTGGCGGGCTGGACCTACTACCGCCTCACGGGCGCCCTCTGACCCCCGGCCATGGGCTCCCTCACCCTCATCGTCATCGTGTGTCTGACCTCGGTGGGCGCCTACCTCGCGGGAACGCGGTTCGTCGGGCTGCGCCGAACCCACCTGAAGGAGGCGGCTGTCGAGGCCGTGGAGTCCCTCGGGCTCGCCGCGGCCTTCCTGCTGGCCAACCTCGCCGTGGGGATCGCGCTGATCGTCGGCCTGCGCACCCTTACTGGCCGGTTCATCTCGGTCTATGTCGTCAACGACGCCGCCCTCGCCGTCCTCTCCCTGCTCCAGGCGCTGGTCTTTCAGCGCTGGCGGAGAGGCTCGGGGTAGCGCGGAGCGGACCGGACGCGCCGCCGCATGGGCGCGGGCGGGATCAGGCGATCTTCTCGTAGACGCCGGGCGGGATCAGCCGGTAGACGGCAATGGGCTCGGAGACGTTCTTGAAACGCTTCTCCCCGAGGCTCTCCAGCACGAAGTGCGCACGGATGCGCTCGGCGGTGGCGGGGCCGACCACGATCTCGCCGCCCGTGGCCGAGGCGGCGAGCCGGGCGGCCACGTTAGTGACGGGGCCCGAGGCGGTGAAAGTCCAGCGCTGGCCGCCCGCGCCGCCGAGCTTCGTCGCGCCCACCAGGGCCTCGCCGGTGTTGATCCCCATGTGCAGCTCGACGGGCTCGAGCCGGCCCCGGTGCTCCTCGTTCAGCTCGAGCGTCCGCTGGCGGATGGCGAAGGCCGCGCGCGTGGCGTTCAGCGCATGGTCCCACGCCCGCCCGGCGCGGTCGCCCTGGGGGGCGCGCTCGAAGATCACCATCAGGCCGTCGCCGGCCGTCTCGTTCACGTCGCCATGATGGGTCCGGATGATCTCGAGGAAGGAGGAGAAGTACGTCTGCACGAGCCGGTTCAGCGCGCGCGGATCGAGCCGCTCGGAGAGCTTCGTGTACCCGGAGATGTCCAGGAACAGCACCGAGACCTCCTCGGTCCGCTTCTCGAGCTCGGTGGCGTTGGGATCGCGCTCGAGCAGCGCCTTGACGGCGTCGGGGACGAACTTGGACAGCTCCCCCTTGAGCTGCTCCAGCAGCTCCACCTGGCGGCGCGAGGCCTGGAGGCTCTCGAGGGTCGTCGCCAGCTCCGCGTTGCGCGCCGCCACCTCGTCGCGCGCGCGCGCCAGGTGCTCGGTCATCTCGTTCAGCGCGCCGCCCAGCACGCCGATCTCGTCGCGCGAGGCGACGGCCACGCGGGCGCCGAAGTCGCCCTCGCCGATCCGCCGCGCCACGGCGGCGACCCCCTGGATGGGCTTGACCACCATCTGTCGCATGGCGATGGCCAGCACGCCGCCCGCGGCGAGGATGGTCAGCACCGCGACGAGGATCTGGCGGTTGCGCTGGGCACGCACCGCGGCGAACACCGGCTCCATGGAGGTCGCCACGCGCACGACGGCCCGCACCTTGTGGTCGCTGCCGTGACACCCCTGGCACTTCTCCTGGTTGATGACGGGCCGGTGCAGCGTGAAGAGCGGCACGCCATCCTGGAGCTCGATGGTCTCCTGGGTCTCGAGCGTCTGGAGCGCCCGCTGGAACAGCGGCCCCGTCATCCTTCGCCCGGGCTCGCGGCGCATCCGCTTGATGTTCTCGAACACCTCCTTGGGCAGCCCCGCGTTGCGCTCCACCTCCTCGAGGGTCGCCAGGTCCGTGAAGGCCTCGACGCCGTTGCGGCGGTAGATGTCGAGCCCCTCCACCGGCGAGGTGCCGCGCAGCTCGGTGATCATGGCGCGTGTCACGTCGGGGCGCTCCTGGAGCATGGCGGCTTCCACGCTGGAGATGAGCGCGGAGGTGAGCCGGCGCGCGGCCGCCTTGCTCTGCTCGACGAGGAGGGCAGACTCCTGCCGGATGGTGAGGACGGTGGAGGCGCCGAAGCCGATGATGAGGACGACGACGATGACGGCGGCGATCTTCGCGGTGAGCCGCGACCGGATCATCCGCGGCTACCCGAGGCGCTTCGCGTACGTCGTCTCGCGGGGGCGGCTCCAGTCGATCCGCGTCACGGCGCTCACCGCAGCAGGGCCTCGAAGCGGTCGGGCTTGGCCAGCGCCTCGGCGATGCGCGAGCAGTCGCCAGACGGCACCGACACTCCGCGGGCGACCAGCTCGAAGAGCACGGCCGTGTCCAGCAGCGTCATCTGCCCGCGGGAGGCCGACTGGATCCTGCCGAGGCGGTCGAGCATCTGGGTGCGCGAATCCCTGTAGCAGGTGGCCGTGAGGCGCGTCACGCTCTGGTGCAGCTCGTTCTGCTGCCGGGCCTTGTCCTGGAAGTCCTCCACCAGTGCCCAGCCGCCCGCCACGATGCCGAGGATGACGACGCCGATCCACAGGTACGGCTTTCGCCAGATCGGGGCGGCCGCGACGCGCTTCCAGAGCGGCGGGGGCGCCGGAACCCTCGGCGCGGCGCGCGCCGTCAGCGTCTGCATCATCCGCGTGGAGTGCGGGACGAGCACCGCCTCCTTCACGTCCTTCTTGATGCGGACACGCTCCTGCTCCCCGACCATGGCCTCCCCGGGCTTCCGGGCAGTGCCCGCCGCGAAGGTCGGCGCGCCGCACTGGTGGCAGAACCGGGCCCCCGGGACGAGCTCGACGTCACAGTGAAAGCATGGGTAGGGCATCGAGGCGAGCCTAGCGGGGCGTGGCAGGGGTGTCAAGGACGGGGGCGACGTCGTCCACCGCGATCCAGACCAGAGTGGGGCCCCACCGGGGGCGGCCCGAGGGCGCCCGCGGCAGCACCCGGCGCCGCCGGGGCACCACGATCCCCCCCGCCTCCCGGTGGTCGTGGCAGTAGTGGGCCGCCCGGGCCCAACGTCCGAAGACCTCGGCCGTGTAGTCGAGCCGTCGGATGAGCCCGGTGGCGTCGAAGTAGTAGACCTGCTCGCGGCAGTGGGTCGGCACCCCCGGCGGGAAGACCACGCGCAGCCGCCGCCAGCGTTCCCCCTCCTCCTCCCACGGCGGCAGCTCGGCGAAGTCGAAGCCCGGACTGAGGAAGAGGAAGGGGGCGCAGAAGTAGTTCCAGAGCGCGTAGCCGCCGAAATGGAGGGCGTCGAGCCGATCCCACCACAGCTTCCGGCGGAACCGGGCGAAGGCCGCCCGGGCGTGGGGCCGCTCGGCCAGCATGAGGCCGGCGTCGGACTCGATGCGCACCGTGTCGCCCGCGAAGACGCCGCGCCGGCCGGGCCGCGGGAACGGGACGACCACCGCCCGCGGCTCGGCGGTCGAGACCCGCACCTCGTACTGCCTGAAGGCGCGGGGCTGGAGGCGGGAGGCCAGAGCGAAGCCGCCCGAGCGGCAGCGAGCCCGGATCTCGCGTACCGCCTGCCAGCGCGCGAGCCCGCCATGGGCCTCGACGGCCTCGCGCACCAGGTCGGGGACGCCCGTCATCGGGCCGGAGGGGCCGCCAGCGCGCGCGGCTCCGTCGTGGGCACGGCGACCCTCACCCCGCGGAGTTTTTCTGCATCCGGCTAGCTCGCCGGCGGCAGCCCCGCCGCCGCGCGGATCTTGGCGAGCTGCCCCGCGTGATCGTTCCAGCGGGCCCACGCCTCGTCCGTGTCGCGCCTCAGCTCCTCGACAGTCTCGGTGGCCATGCGCCTTCCCTCCTCTGCGAGGGGCCTCTACTTGACCAGGCGGGGCCAGACCTCGCCCGCCAGCCGCTCCATGGTCTCCAGCACCTCGGCGCCCGAGCCGGTGCGACAGTGGAAGATGACGTCGGTGGGGCCGAAGTCGAGCACCGGCCTGATCTGCTCCGCCACCTGGGCGGCCGTGCCCACGAAGACCTTCTCGGGATCCTCCTCGGTGGGGCGCCGCGTGGCGTCGCCCCCGGGGCCGACCACGCGGATCCCGTACAGCACCGTGAGCGCGCAGTCGCCGGGCGCGCGCCCGGCGGCCGCCACCTGCTCCCGAAGATAGTCGCAGAGGCCGCGCAGCTCGCCTGCCGGGACGCGGACGGCATGCCAGCCGTCACCGAGCCGGGCGGCGCGCCGGATCGCGGGACGGCTGTTGCCGCCCACCCAGATGGGCGGATGCGGCTTCTGGACAGGCTTGGGGAAGCAGCCCACCTCGGGGAAGCGGTAGAAGCGCCCCTCGAAGGAGGCGCGCTCCTCGGTCCAGAGCGTCTTGAAGATCCGGATCCACTCATCCGCGACGGCCCCGCGGCGCTCGTAGGGCGGCGAGCCCAGCACGGCGAACTCCTCGGCCATCCAGCCCGCGCCGACGCCCACGAAGAGCCGGCCGCCGGAGATCGCGTCCATGGTCGCGAGCATCTTGGCGGTGAGGACAGGGTTCCGGTACGGCAGCACCAGCACGCTGGGGCCGAGCCGGATCGTCTTCGTCGCCCCGGCCAGGAAGGCCAGCAGCGAGAGCGCCTCGAGATAGTCCCAGTCGGGGGGCACGGCGAGCCGCCCGGTGGGGCTGTACGGGTACGGGGACTCGACGCGATGGGGGATCACCACGTGATCGGTCACCACCACCGAGTCGTAGCCGAGCGCCTCGGCGCGCCGGGCGGTCTCGAGCGCGAAGGGGCCCGTGGCCAGCTCCCCCCAGTTGTTGACCTGAAAGCCGAGCTTGACCATGGCCGCTCCTCGCTGGTGCCGGGTGACCTCCACAGCGCCCCGGGACGGGCGCGCCCCGATGGTAATCCGGCCCCCGGCCTTGTCAACGCCGATTCCCGCCGCCCATAATGTGTGCCAGCCTGGAGGAGCCACCCCCATGAGCGAGCCTGCGCGTCCGTCACTGAGAGAAGAGCCCTTCGGCTACACCGTCACGCTCGTCCCCGGCGCGAAGGAGGTCGTGACCGGGATCCGCGCCGCGTTCTGGGACCCGCAGGGCACCGTCTCCGAGCGGACCAAGGAGCTGGTCTTCCTGCGCACGTCAGCCGTCAACGGCTGCGAGACCTGACTGCGCTCGCACACCGCCTCGGCGAGGCGGCGCGGCCTCACGGAGGCGCAGATCGCCGCCGTGGCCGACCCCGGGCAATGGGCGCGCCTCTTCCAGCCGGCGGAGATCGCCGCGCTCGACCTGGCGACGCGCCTCTGCCACGACTCGCATGCCCTGGGGGAGGAGCTGATCGCCCGGCTCCGGGCGCATTACGACGCGCGCGGGCTCGCCGAGCTGCTCCTGGTCGCCGGCCAGGCCAACATGTACAACCGCGTCGGCAGCGCCGCCCGCCAGCTCTTCTAGACCGCCTCGGCGATGGCCTTGACGCCGCCCGGGTTGTCCAGCGAGGAGAGGTCGCCCGGCTCGAGGCCGAGGTGGGTGGCGCGGATCACGCGGCGCATGATCTTGGCGCTGCGGGTCTTGGGCAGCTCGCGGGCGAAGAGCACGCGCTCGGGCTTGATGGCCTTGCCGAGAGCGCCGACCACGCGCTCGGTGAGCTCGCCGCGGAGGACCTCCGAGGGCTCGAAGCCCGGCCGCAGCACGCAGAAGCACACCACCGTCTCGCCCTTGACCTCGTGGGGGACGCCGACGGCGGCGGCCTCGTTCACGGCGGGGTGACCGACCAGCACGGATTCCACCTCGGCGGGCCCCACGCGCTTGCCGGCGATCTTGAGCGTGTCGTCGGAGCGGCCGTGGATGAACCAGACGCCGTCCCTGTCCACGTAGGCCCAGTCGCCGTGCACCCAGATGTCCTTCCAGCGTGACCAGTAGGTCTCGAGGTAGCGGTCGGGGTCCTTCCAGAAGCCCTGGGTCATGCCCGGCCAGGG
>MGBV01000281.1 GCA_001788415.1 Candidatus Rokubacteria bacterium GWC2_70_16
GAGGTTGCCCGTCTCGGGATCGGCGATGTGCATCGACCCGCCCTTGCCGCGGCAGTAGCCCGGCTCCTTGCCGAGCAGTTCCGCGAACATCCGGTTGACCGAGGCCCCCTTGGCCAGGCAGTGGCCGTGCCCGCGATGGGTGCTCGTGATGAAGTCGTCGCGGCGCAGGGCCTCGCAGACGCCGACCGCCACGGCCTCCTCGCCCACGTAGAGGTGCGCCAGGCCCGGCATCTTCGCGCTCTTGTACAGCTCGTTCACCTGCTCCTCGAAGGCGCGGATCTTCGCCATCTGGCGGTACATGTGGAGGTGCTGCTCCAGCTCCATCCGCGGCTCGCTCGCCTGGGTCGTCATGGACCTGTCCCTTTGCGTCATGGGGTTGTCAGCCATCACCGCGCTGCCCTGGCGGGAGCGAGCGTAACACAAGCGGGGCCCGGACCGCGGGACAGGCCTCTCCGCCCCGGCAGATTGACGGGCCGGCGCCCGCTCGCTACGCTGACACGAGATGAAGGACGTCCCCGATCCAGCGCGTGAGCGGCAGGTTGCGGGGCTGTGCGCGAGTTGCCGTCACGTGCGACGCGTCACGTCCGGACGCGGGTCGGTGTTCTACCGCTGCGCGCGTGCGGCCGAGGACCCGAGCTTCCCGAAGTATCCGCGCCTTCCGGTGGGCCAGTGCTCCGGCCATGAGCCATGCCCGGGCCTGGCTCCCTCCTAGCAGGATGCGGAAGAACCCCGCAGGCGGCTCACACAGGTCCAGATGCGAGGCGGCGCCGGACGGCCGCACGCGAGGCGCACTCCGCTGGGCGAGCCGAGCCGGAGGCGAGGTGAGCGGATCCGGAGATCCGGGCGAGCGTGAGCGAGCCACGTTGCGCGTGCGGCCGAGGGCGCCAACGACGCAGATGGGCCCTTCTCGCCGCCCGGCTACGGGTAGAGGCCGCGGACGCGGTGGCCCTCGGCGACGCGCCGCACGCCCTCCATGAGGGCGGCGGTGCGGAGGTCCACGCCTTCCTTCCGGGCGAGGGCCCACACCCGGTTGAAGGCCCGCGCCATGATCTCCTGCAGCCGCGAGGTGATCTCGCTCTCCTTCCAAAAGTAGTACTGCAGGCCCTGGACCCACTCGAAGTAGGAGACGACGACGCCGCCGGCATTGGCGAGCACGTCGGGGATCACCGTGACGCCGCGGTCGTGGAGGAGCGCGTCGGCCTCCGGGGTCGTCGGGCCGTTGGCCCCTTCCACGACGACGCTGGCCTTGATGCGCTCGGCATTGTCCTCGCGGATCTGCGAGCCCACGGCCGCGGGGACGAGGATGTCGCAGGGCTGCTCGAGGAGATCGGCGTTGGTGAGCGGATCGGCGCCGGGAAAGCCCGCCACGCTGCCGCTCTCGGCCACATGCGCCTCGAGCTGGCGGATGTCCAGGCCGGCGGGGTTCCAGACCCCGCCGCCGAAGTCGCTCACGCCGGTGATGACACAGCCGTCGCGCCACAGCAGGCGCGCCGCGACGCTGCCCACGTTGCCGAAGCCCTGGACGACGACCTTGCGCCCCCTGAGCTCGTGGCCCAGGTGGCGCGCCGCCTGGTAAAGCACGTACACGATGCCGCGGCCCGTGGCCTCCCGGCGGCCGGCCGAGCCGCCGATGATGAGCGGCTTGCCCGTGACGACGCCGGGGACGCTCTTGCCCTGGGTCATGGAGTAGGTGTCCATCATCCACGCCATGGTCTGCTCGTCGGTGCCGAGGTCCGGGGCGGGGATGTCGTGGTCCGGGCCGATCAGCAGGATGATCTCCGCCGTGTAGCGGCGGGTCAGGTGCTCCAGCTCCGCGCGGGACAGCTCCCTGGGGTTGCAGCGGACGCCGCCCTTGGCCCCGCCGTAGGGCAGCTCCATGAGCCCGCACTTCCAGGTCATCAGCATGGCCAGCGCCGTGACCTCGCCCAGGTTGACGTCCTCGTGGTAGCGCAAGCCCCCCTTGGTGGGGCCGAGCGCGGTGTTGTGGTGGACGCGGTAGCCGATGAACACCTGGGTGCGGCCGGCGTCCATCCGGATGGGGACGGAGACGACCAGCGCCCGGCGGGGGAAGCGCAGCCGCTCGTGGATGTCCGGGTCGAGGTGGAGCCTCGCCGCGACGCGGTCCAGCTGGGCCAGCGCCGTGCGGTGAAGCTCGGAGTCAAACTCCTGGCTGTCGACCATGATGGGGTGTCCCTCCTTCAGGATACCCCGGACGGGCCCCTCGGGCGAAAGCCTCGCCGCCGCCTCAGCCTGAAAACGGCCAGCGAGCGCCCCATGATGGGGAAGGCATCCCCGGCCCGGAAGGTCCGCCGCCGCGGCCCCAGCTCCCAGCCCCGCGTGTCGAGCGTGAGCTCCCAGCGCATGCGGGCCCGGTGGGCGGGGAGCACGAAGGGGATCTCCTCGTGGTGGGCGTTGAGCAGCACGAGGAAGGAGTCGCCGGCCACGGGGTCGCCCCGGTCGTCCACCTCCTCGATGGCGTCCCCGGCGAGCCTGAGCCCGAGACACCGGCTCAGCCCGTCATGCCACTCCTCCTCGGTCATCTCCTTGCCGTCGGGGCCGAACCAGGAGAGGTCCTTCACCTCCGAGCCCTGGATGCGGCGCCCCTGGAAGAACATCCGGCGGTGGAACACCGGGTGCGTGAGCCGGAGCCGGATCAGCCGGCGCGTGAACTCGAGCTGGCGGAGGGCCGGGCGGGAGAGCGGCCACGGGAACCACGAGAGCTCGCTGTCCTGGCAGTAGGCGTTGTTGTTGCCGCCCTGGCTCCTGCCGATCTCGTCCCCCGCGGCGAGCATCGGGATCCCCTGGGAGAGGCACAGCGTCGCCAGGAAGTTCCGCAGCTGGCGCTCGCGCAGGGTCAGGATCTCGGGGTCGCCGGTGGGGCCCTCGACGCCGCAGTTCCAGGAGCAGTTGTCGTCGGTGCCGTCCCGGTTGCCCTCGCCGTTGGCCTCGTTGTGCTTGGCGCCGTAGGCGACGAGATCGGCCAGCGTGAAGCCGTCGTGAGCCGTGACGAAGTTGACGCTGGCCGAGGGGCGCCGGCCGCCCCGCTCGTAGAGGTCGCTCGAGCCCGTGAGCCGGTAGCCCAGCTCGGCCACCTGCCCCCAGTCGCCCTTCCAGTAGCGGCGGATGGTGTCGCGGTACTTGCCGTTCCACTCGGCCCAGCCGGCGGGGAAATTTCCCACCTGGTAGCCGCCCTCGCCGAGATCCCAGGGCTCGGCGATGAGCTTGACCTGGGAGATCACCGGGTCCTGGTGGATGACGTCGAAGAAGGAGGACAGGCGGTCCACGTCGTGCAGCTCCCGCGCCAGCGCCGAGGCCAGGTCGAAGCGGAAGCCGTCCACGCGCATCTCGAGCACCCAGTAGCGGAGGCTGTCCATGATGAGGTGGAGCGTCCGCGGATGCGTCATGTCCAGCGTGTTGCCGCAGCCGGTGTAGTCCACGTACTCGGCGCGCTTGTCGGGGCGGAGCCGGTAGTACGCCGCGTTGTCGATGCCGCGGAAGCAGAGCGTCGGGCCCAGACGGTCGCCCTCGGCCGTGTGGTTGTAGACCACGTCCAGGATGACCTCGATCCCCGCCCCGTGGAGCGTCCTGACCATGCTCTTGAACTCGGCCACCTGCTCCCCCCGCGAGCCGGTGCTCGCGAAGCGGGTGTCGGGGGCGAAGTAGCCGATGGAGTTGTAGCCCCAGTAGTTGGTGAGCCCGCGGGCCACCAGCGCGCGCTCCGTCACCGAGTGGTGCGCCGGCAGCAGCTCCACCGCGGTGACGCCGAGGCGGGAGAGGTGATCCACCGCCGCCGGCGAGGCGAGCCCCGCATACGTGCCGCGCAGCGGCTCGGGGACTTCCGGGTGGCGGGCGGTGAATCCCTTGACGTGCAGCTCGTAGATGACGGTCCTGTGCCACGGCGTCCGCGGCCGGCGGTCGCCGTCCCAGGAGAAGGCCGGGTCCACCACCACGCTCTTCGGCACGCAGGGCGCGCTGTCCCGGTCGTCGGGAGCGAGGTCGCTCGCGGGATCCCCGCCGCGGTAGCCCAGGAGCGCGTCGTCCCAGCGGAGCGCGCCCGCCAGCGCGCGTGCGTACGGGTCCAACAGGAGCTTGGCCGGGTTGAAGCGATGGCCGGCCGCGGGGTCGTACGGGCCGTGAACGCGGTAGCCGTAGAGCAGTCCCGGCCGCGCCCCGGGGAGATAGACGTGCCAGACCTGGTCGGTGCGCTCCTGGAGGGGGATCCGCCGCGCCTCCCGCGCCGGGTCGGCGGGGTCGAAGAGGCAGAGCTCCACGGCCGTCGCGTGCTCGCTGAACAGCGCGAAGTTCACGCCGGCGCCGTCCCACGTGGCGCCGAGCGGGTAGGGCGCGCCCGGCCGCGTCCTGACGGACGCCGGCGGCGCCAGGCTCACGGGCCCGCGCGGCGGAGCACGAGCCCCCCCAGCGGCGGCAGCGTGAGCAGCACCGACTGGGGCTGGCCGTGCCAGGGGATGGGCTGGCTCCGCACGCCGCCCGCATTGCCCACGTCGCTGCCGCCGTAGAGCGCGCTGTCCGTGTTGACGGCCTCGGCCCACCACCCCGCGCGCGGGACGCCCACGCGGTAGCCGGGACGCGGGACGGGGGTGAAGTTGCACACGCAGAGGACGAGGCCCTGCTCCTCGCGCGCGAAGCGGACGAAGGAGATCACGCTCTGCTCCCAGTCGCTGCAGTCCATCCACCGGAAGCCTTCGGGCTCGGCGTCCCGCTCGTGGAGCGCCGGCTCGCTCCGGTACAGCCGGTTCAGGTCCGCCACGAGACGCTGGACCCCGCGGTGATAGGGGCCTGCATCGAGGAGGTGCCAGTCGAGGCTCCGCTCGTGGTCCCACTCGCCGGACTGCGCGATCTCACCGCCCATGAACAGGAGCTTCTTGCCCGGGTAGGCCCACATGAAGGCGTAGAGCAGGCGCAGGTTCGCGAAGCGCTGCCACTCGTCGCCCGGCATCTTGGCCAGGAGCGACCCCTTGCCGTACACCACCTCGTCGTGGGAGAGCGGCAGGAGGAAGTTCTCGCTCCAGGCGTAGAGCATCCCGAAGGTGAGCTGGTTGTGGTGGTACTTGCGGTGGACGGGCTCGTGGCGCATGTACTCCAGCACGTCGTGCATCCAGCCCATGTTCCACTTGAGCCCGAAGCCGAGACCCCCGAGGTACACCGGGCGCGACACCGCGGGCCAGGCCGTGGACTCCTCGGCCACCATCAGCGCATCCGGGTAGAGGCCGTACACCACCTCGTTGAGCCGCTTCACGAAGGCGATGGCCTCCAGGTTCTCCCGGCCGCCGAAGGGGTTGGGGAGCCACTCGCCGGGCTGGCGCGAGTAGTCGAGGTAGAGCATGGAGGCCACGGCGTCCACGCGGAGGCCGTCCAGGTGGTAGCAATCCAGCCAGTGGAGCGCGTTGCCGATGAGGAAGTTGGCGACCTCCAGCCGGCCGAAGTTGAACACGCGCGTGCCCCAGTCCGGGTGCTCGCGCAGGCGGGGGTCGGCGTGCTCGTAGAGGTGGGTGCCGTCGAAGTAGGTGAGGCCGTGGGCGTCCTGGGGGAAGTGGGCCGGCACCCAGTCGAGGATCACGCCGATGCCGCGCTGGTGCAGGCGATCCACGAAGGCCATGAAGTCCCTGGGCTCGCCGTACCGCCGCGTGGGCGCGTAGTAGCCGATGGTCTGGTAGCCCCAGGAGCCGTAGAAGGGGTGCTCCATCACGGGCAGGAGCTCCACGTGGGTGAAGCCCAGGTCCGTCACGTGGTCGGCGAGCTGATCCGCCAGCTCGCGATAGCCGAGGAAGCCTCCGCCCGCGTCGGGCCCCCGGCGCCAGGAGCCGAGATGCACTTCGTAGATGGAGATGGGCCGGGAGAGGGCCTGGCGCTTCCCCCGCGCAGTCATCCACTCTCCGTCCCGCCACTCGTAGCCCGAGAGGTCGTAGACGACGGAGGCCGTGCGCGGCTCGTCCGGCTCGAAGCAGACGGCGTAGGGGTCGGCCTTGAGCGCCAGCGGCGCGCCCGAGAGCGCGAGGATCTCGAACTTGTAGCGCGCGCCCTCCGTCACCCCGGGGACGAACAGCTCCCAGATGCCGTTGGCCGGGTGGAGCCGCATGGGGTGCCTGCGGCCGTCCCAGCCGTTCCAGTCGCCCACCACGCTCACGCGCCGCGCGCTGGGCGCCCAGACGGCGAAGATGACGCCGTCCACGCCGTCGAGTCGTGCCGGGTGCGCGCCGAGCTTGTCGTAGACGCGGTAATGCGTTCCCTCGCCCAGGAGATGCAGGTCGTAGTCGGAGAGCGTGGCCGGGAAGCGATACGGGTCCTCGATCTCGCTGATACGCCCCGCGGCGTCGGTGATGCGGAGCCGATAGCGGAGCGGCGCCGCGGGGCCGGCGGCGCCGTCGGGGAGGCGCCCCGCCCAGAGCCCCGCGGCATGCAGCGCCCGGAGGGGATGAATGGAGCCGTCGGCTCTCATCACCTCGGCCTGGCGCGCCTCGGGGAGGAACGCGCGAATGGTGACTGAGCCCGCTTCATCCCGATGGGGCCCGAGGATCGAGAACGGGTCGCCGTGCTCGCCCGTGACCAGGGCGTGGATGACGTCGGCAGCGAGAGGCACGACCCTATTCTAACGAATACCGGAGCGTCTGGAGGCCTCGCTGGCCCCGTGGCGCCCCAGGCGAGGCGGGCCTGCCCCTGTCGCCCGGGTCGCCCCGCTCCCGCCCGGCGTCTGCCCCAGGTCATGTGTCCGCAAATACAGACAACCGGAGGCGCGGCTGGCGTGGCCCGCGACTTGCATGGCGGGTTCGGGGTCCGAAGACCGGGAACGCCTGATCCGACGCGGCCCCGTCAGACGGGGCGGGGGAGATCTGCGCATGGTATGTGTTCTCGGATGAGACATCTCCGGCTCTCCACGGTCCGCTCCCGGCTCATCTGTCTCGTCCTCGTGGCCATGTTCCCGGCGCTGGCCCTGGCCGTGTACGAGGGCCTGACCGGGAGTCGAGAGGCGGCTTCGAGGGCCAGGGACGAGGCCCTCAGGATTGCCCGGCTCGTGGCCCACGAGGAGGCAGGGCGTCTCGAGGGGGCCAGGCAATTCCTCGTGGCGCTGGCCCGCATCCCCGCCGTGAGGAGCCTGGACGGTCCGGCGTCCACCCGGCTGTTCCAGGATCTTCTGAAGCGTTTCCCGCAATACGCGAACCTCTCGGTCGCAGCGCCGGATGGCAGTGTGTTCGCCACCGCGGCGCCCCCCGCAGTCCAGACTCGCATCGCCGACCGTGACTACTTCCGCCGCGCGCTGGAGACCCGGGACTGTGTCCTGAGCGGGTATCTGATCGGCCGGGCCACCGGCAGGCCGGTCATCGTCCTGGCCTGTCCCTCCCTCGACGAGGACGGAGCCGTCCGGGCCATGGTCCTGGCGAGCCTCGACCTCGCGCGACTCGGCCAGGTCGCGGCCGCCGCCCACATGCCCGAGGGCTCGGTGATCCAGATGATGGACAACCAGGGGGTAGTGATCGCGAGCCATCCCGACTCTTCCCAGGTCGGCCAGGCCCTGTCCCATGCCCCGGGTGCGAAGACGGCGCTCCCAGGGCGGGCCGAGGGCACGGCCAGCGCCGTCGGCCTCGATGGCGTCCAGCGGTATTACGCCTTCACGCCGTTGCTGGTCGCCACCGTGGCGGGGGAGATCCACGTCGCCGTGGGCATTCCCACGGCTGCGGTGCTGGCCGTGGCGAGACGGACTCTCGCCTGGCACCTCGGCGCCCTCCTGGCGCTGATGGTGCTGGCGCTCTGGGCGACCCGCTTCTTCGGCGAGAAGTTCCTGGCGCGTCCCTTGAGGGGGCTCCTGGAGGCCGTGAAGCGCGTCGGGGGCGGCGATCTCTCGGCTCGCGCGGGGTTCCGTCGCGAGACGGGGGAGATCGCCGCGCTGGCGCAGGCCTTCGACGACATGGCCGCCGCGCTCGAGCAGCGCACCCGGGCCCTCGACGAGACCGAGACCAGGTACCGGGCGCTCGTGGAGCAATCGCTGGCCGGCGTGTACGTCACGGACGCGGAGCGCTTCCTTTTCGTGAACCAGGCCGCTGCCGACATCCTGGACCACACGGTCGAGGAACTGGTCGGCGGGCTGGGCCCGATGGACATGGTCCACCCTGACGACCGGGAACGGGTGGCCGGGAACATCCGCGCCCGGCTCGAGGGGGCGCTGGAGGCCCTCCGGTACAGCTTCCGCTGCGTGCGGAAGGACGGGACTGTGATCGACTGCGAGGTGTTCGGCCGCCGGGCGAGCTACGAGGGGCAGCCGGCCATCCTGGGTACGCTCATCGATGTCACCGAGCGCGGCCGCACCGAGCGGGAGCTGCGACGGCTCAACCGGGCGCTCCAGGCCATCGTCCTGTGCAACATGGCCCTCGTCCGCTCCCAGGACGAGACGCGGCTGCTGGGCGAGGTGTGCCGGGTGATCGTGGAGACAGCGGGCTATCCCATGGCGTGGGTGGGCCTCGCCGAGGAGGACGAGGCGAGGAGCATCAGGCCGGTGGCCCGGGTCGGGGGAGATGCCCGGCACCTGGCCAGCATGACGGCCACCTGGGCCGAGACCGAGGAGGGAGACGGCCCCGTCGGCATCGCCATCAGGACGGGCCGGCCCGCCATCGCCAGCAGCGCCTCGACCGACCCCGCGCTGGCGGCGTGGCGGGAGGAGGCGGCCCGGGTGGGACATGCCTCGCAGATCGCGCTGCCGCTCGCTGTCGAGGGGCGAATCCTGGGCGTGCTGGGGATCTGCGGCCTGGAGCCAGACGCCTTCGACACGCAGGAGGTGGCGCTGCTGACCCAGCTGGCGGACGACCTGGCCTTCGGCATGTCCGCGCAGCGCGCGCGCGCCGAGCGCGAGCGGATGAAGGAGCAGATCGAGAGCCAGCGGGAGGCAGCCTTCCACCGGGAGAAGCTCGCCGAGATGGGCTCGCTCCTCGCAGGCGTGGCGCATGAGCTGAACAACCCGCTGGCCGTGCTCATCGGCCGGCTCTCGCTCCTCCGCATGAAGCCGGAGGCCGAGCCCCTGGCCCAGGGGCTCGGCAAGCTGTCCGAGGCGGCCGACCGCTGCGTGCGCATCGTGCGGAACTTCCTGGCCCTGGCGCGCCAGCGGCCGCCGGAACGGGGCGAGGTCTCGCTCAACCAGGTGATCCGCGAGGCCGTCGAGCTGCTCGCCTATCCGCTGCGCGTGGACAACGTCGCCGTGCAGCTCGCCCTGGCCGAGGACCTCCCCCGGCTCTGGGCCGATCCCCACCAGCTCCACCAGGTGGTGGTGAACCTCATCACCAATGGCCACCACGCCATGCGCGGAAGCCAGGGGCCGCGGCGCCTGACCTTCACCACGCGATCGGATCCCGCCAGGAAGCGCGTCTGCCTCGAGGTCGCGGACACCGGCCCGGGCGTCCCGCCGGATCTCCTGCGGCGGATCTTCGAGCCCTTCTTCACCACCAAGCCGGTGGGCCAGGGGACGGGACTGGGGCTCGCCATGTGCCAGGGCATCGTCGAGGGGCATGGCGGCAGCATCCGGGTCGAGAGCGCACCGGGGGCCGGGGCGACCTTCGTCGTCGAGCTGCCCGTCGAGGGGCCGGGCCCGCTGGCGCCCGAGGCCTCCCCCCTCCCGGAGGCGCGGCGCATCCAGGGCCGGACCATCCTCGTGGTGGAGGACGAGCCCGAGGTCGCGCAGCTCCTGGCTGACGTGCTCGAGGCGGACGGTCACCTTGTGGACACGGCGGCCGACGGCGCCGCCGCGCTGGCCCGGCTCAGCGAGCGGTCCTACGACATGGTGCTCAGCGATCTGCGCATGCCCACCCTCGATGGCCCCGGCCTGTACGGCGAGCTCGAGCGCCGGCATCCGGAGCTCACCAGGCGCATCGCCTTCGTCACGGGGGACGCGCTGTCGCCGCGGACGCGGGAATTCCTCGAGGCCACCGGGGCGCCGTGCCTCGAGAAACCCTTCAGGCCGGAGGACGTGCGGCGGATCGTCTCCCGGATCCTGCTCGGCGGAGCCGGGGCCGGCTCCTAGAAGGAGCGGATGAGGCGCTCGACCCGCTCGTCATGGCTCTGGAAGGGCTCCTTGCAGAGGATCGTCTCGCGCTCGGGGTCGTTGAGCTTGAGACGAGTCAGGACAAACCCTTAGCGCACAGCGGCAGTCCCATCGCGGCCTGAGCCGACGGCCCGCTGGCCGCTGTCGTAGATGCTGCCGCTGTGCTAGATGCTTGACGATCCGAGGGGACAGGAATTAGAAAGGGGGGGGGAGTGGCCTGGAAGACGCTGGGGGTGGATGCGAGGCCTCTGATGCTCGGCGGGAGGGGGACACTCGGGATGGGTGAGGATCGGGACATCCAGGCGGTCGATCGAGAGCTTCGATCTGTGGCCGGGGATCCGGGCGATCGCGGTGTCAAGGTCCTGGTCGTCGACGACGAACCGGATGTCCTCGATGTCATGGTCGAATACCTGTCGCTGGCTGGCTATGATGTCCTCCCGGCGCCCGATGGCCAGGAGGCCCTGCGGATCTTCGAGCGGGAGCATCCGGCCCTGGTCATCACCGACCTCTCCATGCCGGGGATGGACGGGCTCGAGCTGGCCAAGACGGTCAAGGCGCTCTCTCCGCAGACAGAAGTTCTGATTGTCACCGGGCATTCGACCATGGCCTCGGCCATGGACGCGCTCCGTCATGGCGTCTTCGACTATCTCCTCAAGCCCCTCAGTCTTGGTGGGCTCAAATTGAGTGTGAAGCGCGCCCTGGAGCGCTCCCGGCTCGTCGGGGAGAATCGAGCGCTGGTTCGGAAGCTGGAAGACCGGATTCAAGTCCAGACGGAGGCGCTCTCGGCGAGCCAGCGCCGGACCCTGGCGGTGTTCAATTCCATTGCCGATTCGGTCGTGATCGTCAACCGGGAGTTCACCATTCTCGATGCCAATGAGGGCGCCGCCGCCTTGAGCGGGGTTCCGGCCCCGGAGCTCGTCGGGCGGAAGTGCTACCGGGAGCTGTTCGCCAGAGAAGAGCTCTGTCCGGATTGTCCCGTGCGGGTGACGTTCGACACCGGGAGAGCCGTGTCGGTCTCGATGGAGCGAGAGGCCCGCGCCGGGAGCCAGGACCGCCGGGACGTTGAGGTCCGGAGCTATGCCCTGATCTCCGGAGCGGGAGCGATCGGTGAGGCGGTGGAGCACATCCGGGACGTGACCGACTACAGGCGGGCCGAGAAGGAGCGCCTCGCGCTGAGAGCGCAGCGCGACCAG
>MGBV01000282.1 GCA_001788415.1 Candidatus Rokubacteria bacterium GWC2_70_16
GCTCTGGGGGGACAAGTGGTTCTGCTCCAACGCCAACGCCGACATGGCGCTGACGCTGGCGCGGCCGGAGGGCGCGCCGGCGGGGACGCGGGGCCTGGCCATGTTCCTGGTCCCGAAGTACCTGCCCGATGGCACCAAGAACGCCTGGACGCTCAACCGCCTGAAGGACAAGCTCGGCTCGCGCTCGATGGCCACGGGCGAGGTCACCTACGCGGGCGCTGTCGCCTGGCTCGTGGGCAAGCCCGACCAGGGCTTCAAGCAGATGATGGAGATGGTCAACGTCTCGCGGCTCGCCAATGCGGTCCGCGCGGCGGCCATCATGCGCCGGAGCCTCGTCGAGTCGCTGGTCCACGCGCGCGGCCGCGCGGCGTTCGGCCGGGCGCTCGTGGAGCTGCCGCTGCTCCGCCAGAACCTGCTCGAGATGCTGCTGGACACGGAGGCCGCGACGACCGTCGTGCTGAACGCCGCCGCAGTCTTCGACGGCTGGGACGCCGGCAGCGCCGAGGACCGGAAGCTCTTCCGCCTGCTGACGCCGCTGGCGAAGTACTGGACAACGATGCGCGCGCGCTGGGTCGCGAGCGAGGGCATGAACGTGCGCGCCGGCAACGGCTACATCGAAGACTGGCCCAACGCGCGGCTCGTCCGGGACAGCTACCTCGGCGCCATCTGGGAGGGCACCTCCAACGTCGTGGCGCTCGACGTGCAGCGCGCCCTCACGCGCGAGGGGTGCCTCGATCCCTTCCTCGGCCTCGTCTCGCGGCGCCTCGCGACGGTGTCGGAGCGCGGCGCCAAGCCGTGGGTGGACGTGGTGCTGCAAGCGCTCGAGGCCGTGGAGCAGCAGGTGCGGCGCTGGCCCGATTTGCCGAAGCCCGAGCGGGAGCTGGAGGCGCGGCCGGCCGCCGACACGGTGTACCACATTCTCGCCGCGAGCCTCCTCTTCGGGGACGGCCAGACGCTGCGCGAGCAGGCCGATGACTGCCGGAAGCTGCTGGTGGCGATCCTCTACGCGCGGCGGTGGCTGCGCCCGGGGGCGCCGAACGCGCCGGCCTTCTCGCTGCGGGATCTCGCGTGGCTGGACGCCATGGCCGACTGGGAGCCGGTGCCGGCCTCGGCACTGCCGCCGCGCGAGGGCCCGGCCACGCCCTGAGCCCCCCGCTCGGGGTCAGGTCTTGCATTGCGACAATGTGTGATTGCAAGACCTGACCCCGCTTTCAGGTCTTCTCGAAGTCGATCCGCTCGGTGACGGGCAAGCCCTGGAGATGGCGGCGCAGGCAGTCCAGCCCGAGCTCCACCGCGCCGAGGCGCACCCACTCGCGCCCGCCGAGGATGCGACTGCGCCGCGAGGCGACATGCTCCTCGGTCGCAATGGCCAGGCAGATGGTGCCCCCGAGGTCGATCCGGTCAGCGCCCTGGTCGAGATCGATCAGCACCGCCAGGGCATGCGTGGAGCCGGTGTGCCGCCGCGCGGCGCTCGCCACCGCCTCGGCTGTCTCGCGGGTGATGGCAGCCGGCAGCGCCGGGCCGTCGAGGCCGACGGCCGCGCAGAGCTCGGTCAGGTCGCGGGCAACCACGCCACGGCGGAAGACGCGCTCGGCCTCCGGCAGGGGAGCGATGCGCCCGGCGATGAGCCCGCCCGTGAAGGTCTCCGCGATCGACAGCGAGGCCTGGCGGCTCGCGAGCTCCGCCAGGACGACCCCCTCCAGCGTCTGATCGTCCTCGGCCAGGATGAAGTTGCCGAGCCGCTTGTGCACTTCCCGCTCCACGGGCCCGAGCTTCCTCCGGATATCGTCCATGTCGGCGCCGCGCACGGTGAGCTTCGTCTCGAGCTGCGGGTAATGGGCCCGGAAGCCGAGCTTCACGCTCCCGTCCGGGACGAGCGCCTCCACGCCGGCCAGGAGCGCGTCGACATGCGACTCGCCCAGCCCGTAGGAGTGGAACCGCTTCAGGAAGATGGCCGTCTGCAGGCCGCTGCGCGCGAGCAGCCGCGGGATGACCTGCTCCTCGAGCATGCGACGGAGCTCGCGCGGCACCCCGGGGGTGAAGAAGAAGCGGGCCCGGCCGATGTCGAGCGCGAAGCCGCAGGCGGTCCCGATGGGATTGTCGAGCACCTCCGCACCCGCGGGGAGCATGGCCTGCTTCTTGTTGTTGGGCGGCATCACGCGGCTGCGCCGGCGAAAGAACTCCTCCATCCGCCCGAGCCACGCCTCGTCGAGGACGAGCGGGACGCCCGCGGCCTGCGCGGCGACTTCCTGGGAGAGATCGTCCACCGTGGGGCCCAGGCCCCCGTTGACGATCACCGCGTCGGCCCGCTCCCCGGCCAGCTGGAAGGCCCGCAGCAGACTCTCCCGATCGTCGCCGACCGTCGTGCCCCAGCGGACCGCGAGCCCGACGTCCTCGAGCCTCTGGCTCATGGAGGAGAAGTTGCTGTTGACGATCTTCCCCGTGAGGACCTCGTCGCCCGTGCAGATGATCTCGATGCGCATGCCCGCGCGGGGCCTCCGGGTCAGGGGCGCAGCACGTCGGGGTTCACGACGTTGATGGGCGTCCCGCCGGCGTAGGCGAGCATCTGGTCGAAGATCGTGCCGAACATGATCTCGAGCTGGTCGCGCTCCACGTAGCCGAGATGCGGCGTCGAGACCACGTTGTCCATGGCAAGCAGCGGATGGCGGGCGCCCAGGACCGGCTCGTCCTCGAAGACATCCACCGCGGCCAGGCCCGGCCGCCCGGCGCCGAGCGCGGCCTCGAGCGCTCCCGGCGCGATGAGCCCGGCCCGGCTGGTGTTGACGAGGAGCGCCGTCGGCTTCATCCGCCCGAGATCGGCCGCCGTGACCATGCCGCGGGTGGCCTCGAGCAGCCGCACGTGGAGAGACAGGACGTCGGACTCCGCGAAGAGCACCTCCCGGCTCGCCGCCACGGCGTGGCCGTCCTCGCGCGCCCTGCCGAGCGACCCCTCGCGTCCCCACGCCAGGACCTGCATGCCGAAGGCGCGGCCGTAGCCGGCCACGACGCCGCCGATCCGGCCGTAGCCGTAGATGCCGAGCCTCTTCCCGCGCAGGCCGGTCCCGACGGGGTACGCCTGCCACGTCCCTGCGCGGAGCGCGGCCATCTCCTGGGGAATGCGCCGGACCGCGGCGAGGATCAGCCCCCAGGTCAGCTCGGCCGTCGCGTAGGACGGCCGGCCCGGCGCCAGGGAGGAGGACACGATCACGCCGCGGCGCGTGCAGGCCTCGACGTCGATGTGCGGGTACACGCTCATCTGGCTGATCAGCCGGAGCCTGTCGAGGCGCTCCAGCAGCGGCGCCCGGATCGGCGTGCGCTCGCGGATCAGCGCCAGGGCCTCGGTGTCCTTGAGCCGCGCGGCTAGGGCATCGATGTCCTTCGTGTGGTCGGTCCAGATCGTCACGTGGTGGCCCGCGACCTTGCCGAAGCACGCGAGCGTCCGGATCGTGTCCTGGTAGTCGTCGAGCACCGCGATGTTCATGTCCGCCTCGCCGGGGTCGAGCTTGCCCCGGACAGCCTAACATGGCTCAGTCCGGGGCGGCGGCGCGCGGGAATTCCGCCGGGCGGGGCAGGGGCCCTCCCCGCGGAACACGCTGAGTCGCCACCCGCGGCAACGGCTTGTAAGGAGCCACGAGACCGACGTCTTCGGCTCCGGCATCGCGCAGAAGCCACGGTTCCGCGGGGAGGGCCCCCTGCCCCGCCCCGCGCCGCCCGTCAACGAACCGCTGAGATCAGCGGCGGGCGCCGGCCACCCCGGGAGGGTGACCGTTGCCGGCGGGCGAGCCGCCGGCAACGGCGCCGCCCAGCAGCGCCGTCACCTCGTCCGGCAACGCGGCGCGGCTGAGGGCCTCGTCCTTGTCGATCTTCCCCGTCCGCACCAGCTCCGCCAGCGACTGGCTCATGGTCTGCATGCCGAATCGCGCGCCGGACTGGAGCATCGAGTAGATCTGGTGGATCTTCTCCTCCCGGATGAGGTTCCGGATGGCGGGGGTCGGCACCATGATCTCCATCGCCATGGCCCGGCCGCGCCCGTCGGCGGTGGGGATGAGGGTCTGCGACAGCACGCCCTCCAGGACCAGCGAGAGCTGGGCACGAATCTGGCCCTGCTGGGCCGTCGGGAAGACGTCGATGATACGGTTGATGGTCTGGGCGCAGGAGTTGGTGTGCAGGGTCCCGAACGTCAGGTGGCCGGTCTCGGCCACGGTCAGGGCCGCCTGGATCGTCTCCAGGTCCCGCATCTCGCCCACCAGGACCACATCGGGGTCCTGCCGGAGGATGGACTTGAGGGCCTTCGGGAACGAGTGGGTGTCCGAGTAGATCTCCCGCTGGTGGACCAGCGACTTCTTGTGCTGGTGGACGAACTCGATGGGATCCTCGATGGTGACGATGTGGGCGCGCCGGGTCGAGTTGACCTTGTCGATCATGGCCGCCAGGGTCGTGGACTTCCCCGAGCCCGTGGGGCCCGTCACGAGCACGAGCCCCTTGTGCCGCTGGGCCAGCTGCTGGACGATGGCGGGCAGCTGAAGCTCCTCGAAGGTGCGCACCGCGTAGGGGATGACGCGCATCGCGGCGCAGATGGCCCCCCGCTGCAGGTAGACATTGCAGCGGAAGCGCGCGAGGCCCTCCACGCCGAAGGACAGGTCCAGCTCGTTCTCCTCCTCGAAGCGCCGCTGCTGCTCCTCGGTGAGCTGGGCATAGATGAGCCGCTCGGTGTCGCCCGGCATCAGCGTCTCGAACTCCTCCAGGGGCTCGAGGTTCCCGTTGAGCCGGATCTGGGGATACGTCCCGCAGCTGAGGTGCAGATCCGACGCCCCGCGCTCCACCATTGTCGTCAGCAGTTCCTGCAGGCTCGCGGCCATCTCGCTCCTCCTCTGTGCTCGCCGTGGCGCCCGCGCCATGCCGCCGCGGGGCCCCTGGGGAACCCGGGTTGGGCCCCCCGGGGGACACCCTCCGCAAGCCCTGTGCCAGGCGCCGGAGCCCATGAGCACGGCTTGTCCCGCGGGACTGCAAGGCTTTGTTCTGTTGAGTCTTTGCCTGGCTCCAACCGGGCATGACCCGCCACTGCGCCGCCGGGCGGCCCGGCTCTCTAAGGGAATTCCTGACGCGCCAGTGGCCGGCCCTCGACAAGGAGTGAGAGCCCCCCCTGACAATCCGCGGCAGGCCGGGAGCCGGCCCGACGCCGCCGGAGGGAGTCGCCAGCGCCGGCTTCGCCGGGGCCCCCGGGGGGGGGGCGGAGTACAGGAGAGATCTCAGCGCAGCGTGCGGTAGCGCGGGCCGACCTGGGTCTTCGCGACCTCCCAGGCCTCCCGCGCCCAGTCGCAGAGGAGTGCCCGAGTCTCGCGCGGGTCGATGATGTCGGTGACGCCGAAGCGCTCGGCGGTGCGGAAGGGCGAGGCGAGCTGGTGGTAGCGCTCCTCGAGCTCGAGGCGCCGGGCCGTGGGGTCAGGGGCGGCTTCGATCTCGCGCCGGTGGGCCGCCGCCACGCCGCCCTCCACCGGGATCGAGCCCCAGCGCGCCGTGGGCCAGGCGAAGCGGTGGTCGAGGGCGCGACCCTCCACGCCGTGCTTGCGGCCGTGCATGCCGCCGGCGACGCCGAAGGCGCGTCGCACGATGATCGTCACCCACGGCGTCACGCTCTGCTCGATGGCGCCGATGGCCCGGAGCGCCGCCGTGATCGTGCCCTCCTCTTCGGCGGCGACGGCCGTCATGAGCCCCGGCTGGTCCACGAAGTTCACGATGGGCAGGTGGAAGGTGTCACAGAGGTCCACGAACCTTTCGGTCTTCTGCGCCGCGGCCCGGGTCATGGCCCCGCCCGCCACCTTGGGGTCATTGCCGATGACCCCCGCCGGGATGCCGCCGAGCCGGGCCAGGCAGGTGATGGTCGAGCCGCCGTGGTAGCGGCCGATCTCGAAGATGGACTCCCGGTCGAGCACGCCCTCGAGGATCCGCCGGGGGTCGTAGAGCTTGCGGCGGTCCGGCGGGATCGCGTCCTTGAGCCACTCCTCGGCCCGCCCGGCCGGGTCCGCGCACGGGGCCACCGGGGCCAGCTCCCAGACGTGGCGCGGCAGGTAGCCGAGGAAGCGGCGCGCCTGGCGCAGGGCGTCCGGCTCGTCGGCGGCCTCGTTGTCCACGACGCCGCTCTTCCGCGTATGCACCCGGTAGCCGCCCAGCCCCTCCTTGTCCACGTCCACGTTGAAGGCCTGCTTGACCACGGGGGGGCCCGCGGCGAACACCTGGCTCGTCCCGCGCGCCATGATGGAGAAATGCGAGCCCGCCACCTTGATGGCCCCGAGCCCGGCGCAGGAGCCCAGCGCCACGCCCACCACCGGCACGGCGGCGAGGAGCGGCATGAGGGGCCAGGAGGGGTAGCCCGGGATCCTGGTGTGCTGCTGCTGCTCGAGCAGGCGCACGCTGCCGCCGGCGCTGTCCACCAGGCGCAACAGCGGCATCCTGAGCTCCAGCGCGAGCCGCTCGGCGTAGATCCACTTCTCGGCGACCGTGGACTCGGAGGAGCCGCCGCGGATGGTGAAGTCGTCGGCCGAGACGGCGACCTTGCGGCCGTCGATCGTGCCCGTGCCGATGAGGGCATTGGCGGGGACGAGATCCCCGAGGGCGCCTCCCGCGCCGTGCGTGGCCCGGCCGGTGAGCGTGCCCAGCTCGCGGAACGAGCCCGCGTCGAGCAGGAGGTCGATCCTTTCCCGGGCCGAGAGCTTGCCGGCCCGGTGCTGGCGCTCCACCGCCTCGGGGCCGCCCATGCGCCGGGCCAGGGCGCGGCGCCGCTCCAGCTCCTCCCGCCCCTCGTCTCCGTCCATGGCATGCGCCTCCCTCGCGCCGGATATGTCCTCCTGCCGGAGAACTCTAGCCAGGATTTGTATTGACAGCAATACAAATCATGGATAGCCTCCTCCCCAGCCGGCCGCGCGGCGGGCCGGGGGAAGGCTCACGGGGGAGGGGCATGCGGGGAGCGCGGCGGGCAGCGGAGGACGGCCGGGGGGTAGGCGGCCGGCCCCTGCGCGGGCGCGCGGCGCCCCCCGCCGCCGGGCTCACGCGGGAGGTCCTGCCGCTCCGCCATCAGCTTGCCAATGTGCTGCGGAGCCAGATCCTGACGGGGGAGTGGGCGCCCGGCGCCCGGCTGCCCACCGAGGACGTCCTGGGGCAGCGCTACCGCGTCAGCCGCCTCACCGTCCGCGCGGCCAAGGCCCATCTCGAGCAGGAGGGGCTCATCCGCAGCGTGCAGGGCTCGGGCTCCTATCTGGCGCCCCCCGAGGCCTGGCGCCCGCACCCGGCGAGCGACCCCGGCGTCGAGAGCATCGACGATGTCCTCGCCATGGGGCGGGACATGCTGTTCACGATCCGCGAGTTCCGGATGGTCCGGAACTCGCGCGCGGTGGCCGAGAAGCTCGACAATGCCGGCGACCGGTTCATCTTCCGGATCTCCGGGTTGCGCTTCCACCGCGAGCGCCCCATCTCGCATGTCGTCTACCATCTGCCCTTCGGACTCGGCGCGCGGATCCCACCGGAGGCCCTCACGGGCGATCCCTTCATCCCGCAATTCGAGAAGCTCGCCGGCATCCAGGTGGCCGACGGCCGCCAGACCATCCACGCCGGCCGGGCCGATGCGCTCGCCGCCGGGCACCTCGGGCTCAGGCGCGGGGCGCCTGTCCTCGTCATCGAGACCGTGTACTGCGACGCCGCCGGCCGCCCCGTGGAATTCGTCCGGACGCAGTACCGTGAGGACTTCCGCTACAGCGTGCGACTCAGGCGGGCGGCGGCACGCTCGGCGCCGGCCGGGCGGGGGGTTCAGTGAACCCGGACATCCTTCTCCGCTGGCCGGTCCAGCAATACCCCGAGCATGTGGCCGTGGTGTCCGGCGGCGAGCGGTGCAGCTTCAGGGAGATGGACCGGGGGATCAACCGGCTGGCCTGGGGGCTGTGCGGGCTCGGCCTGGCCCGGGGCGCGCGCATCGCCGTGCTCATGGGCAATCGCCCGGCGTTCCAGCAGGTGGTCTTCGCCGTGGGGCGGGCGGGGCTCGCGCTGGTGGCGCTGAACGTGCGCCAGAGCCCGGCCGAGCACGCGCGGATCCTGGAGGATGCCGGCGTCGAGGCGCTCATCTTCGACCGCCGCTTCGCCGAGGTGGTCCAGGGGATGCGGCAGCTGGCCCCGCCCCCCGGACGCTGCTTCGTCGCGGGGGGCGAGGTCCCCGGGGCGGAAGCCCTGGAGGCGCTGGCCGCGGGGCGGCCGGCGGCCCCGCCCGAGGTCGAGGTGGGCGAGGAGGACCTGGCGCGCATCCACTACACGTCGGGGACCAGCGGGCGGCCCAAGGGCGTGGTGATCACGCATGGGCAGAACTACCACCGGCTCGCCCACGTCCTCATCAACCTGGATCAGCCGCTCGGGCCCGAGACGCGCAACCTCAACGTGGGCCCGCTCACCCATGCCGCCGGGCTGATGTTCACGGTGTATTACATCCGCGGGGCGACCAACATCATCCTGGAGCGCTTCGACCCCGAGGCGGTGCTCCGCGCCATCGAGGCGGAGCGGATCACCGACGTGCTGCTGGTGCCCACCATGCTCGGGGCGCTCCTCCGGCATCCCGCCATCGACCGCTACGACACGCAGAGCCTCCGCCGCATCTGGTACGGCACGGCCCCCATGCCCGCGGGCCAGCTGCGCGAGGGCCTCAGGCGGTTCGGCCCCGTGTTCAGGCAGAACTACGGCATGTCGGAGGCCTCGCAGCCGCTCACCATCCTCGGCCCCGAGGACCACGTGGTGGAGGGGCCGGAGCGCATCGTCCGGCGCCTGCGCTCGGCCGGCCGCCCCGCGCTGGGGATGGACCTCAAGGTGGTCGACGAGGCCTTCGCGCCGGTCCCGCCGGGCCAGGTGGGCGAGATCGTCTACCGCTCGCGCCACATGTTCCGGGAGTACTGGAAGCTGCCCGAGGAGACGGCGCGGGCCTTTCGCGACGGATGGTTCCTCACGGGGGACCTCGGCACGGTGGACGAGGAGGGCTACGTGTACATCGTGGGCCGCAAGGACGACCTGATCATCAGCGGCGGGTTCAACATCCAGCCGCGCGAGGTGGAGGAGGCCATCCTCAAGCACCCCGCGGTGGCCGAGGTGGCGGTGGTGGGCGTGCCCGACGAGCGCTGGGGGGAGGTGGTGAAGGCGGTCTGCGTCCTCAAGCCCGGCATGCAGGCCGGGCCCGACGAGATCGTGGCGGCGTGCCGCCGCGAGCTGGCCGGCTACAAGAAGCCGCGCATCGTGGAGGTGGTCGCCGAGTTGCCGAAGAACGAGGCCGGCAAGGTGGAGCGGAAGAAGCTGAGAGGCATCCAGGGAGGGACCGAGCATGCACAGGCATAGGAGCGGCGCGTGGGCGGTGGCGATCCTCGCGGCGGGGCTGGTGACGGGCGCGCCGGGCTGGGCACAGGAGGCGGGCTACCCGCGCAAGCCCATTGCCTTCGTCGTCCCCAACGAGGCGGGCAGCGCGCTCGACAGCCTGGGCCGCCCGCTGGCGGAGCTGATGCAGAAGGAGCTGGGGCAGCCGATCATGATCGTCAACAAGCCCGGCGGGGCCGGCACCATCGGCCTCCGGGAGGTGCAGGGAGCCAGGCCCGACGGCTACACCATCGGCATCAGCGCCACGGCGCATTACGCCAAGCTCGTGGGGCTCGTGCCCTTCGACCACCACGATCTCACCATCCTGGGCATTCCGGCCGCCGGCGTGCCCACCGTCATGGTGCCGGCGGGCCGCCCGTGGAAGACCGTCGCCGAGCTGGTGGACCACGCCCGGAGCCGCCCGGGCGAGCTGAAGGTGGCCACCACCTCCCGGGGCGGCTACTGGTGGCTCGCCACCAAGTCGCTGGAGAAGCACGCCGGGCTCAAGCTCAACGTGCTGGCCCAGCCAGGCGGCGGCGCCATGGTAGTCACCCAGGTCGCCGGCGGCCACGTGGACTTCGGCGTGGCGGGGCTCGCCGAGTCGCGGGCGCAGGTGCAGGCGGGCAATGTGCGGATCCTCGCCGTCTTCGGCCAGCGGCGGGTGGCGGGCTACGAGCAGATCCCGCCGCTGTCGGAGGCGGGCTACACGATCGAGATGCTCGGGGTGACGGTGCTGCTGGCGCCCAGGGACCTCCCGAAGCCCGTCCACGACGCGCTCGCGCGCGCCTACGCGGCGGCGGTGAAGAGCCCCGTCTTCGACAAGACCATGCGGGACCTCGGCTCGACGCCGCTGGGGCTTGCCGGGGACGAGGCCTTCAAGTACCTGGACGAGCAGGCGGGGGCCATGCGCCCGATCCTCGCGGATGCCGGCCTCCTGAAGTGAGGGGCTTCGCCCTGCTGATGGCGGGGCTCGGCGTCGCGGCGGCGCTGTCCTCCGCCGCGGAGCTCGGCTTCGGCACCCTCGCCGAGCCGGGCGCCGGCTTCTTCCCCTGCGCCGTGGGCGTCGTGCTCGCCGCGGCGGGCGCCTGCAGCGCGGCCTCGGGCCGGCGCGCGGCCGGCCGCGGCGCAAGGGCGGCGCCGCTTTCCCGCCAGGGCCTCTCGCGCGTCGGGCTCATGGTGGCGAGCCTCGTGGGCTGGCTGCTCGTGCTGCCCGTGGCGGGCTATGTCCTCGCCACCTTCCTGGCCGTCGTCGCCATGGGCAAGGCGATGGGGCTGCCGGGCCGGCTGGGCCCGCTGCTCCTCGCCGCGGGGGTTGCCGTCGGCCTCTACCTCTTCTTCGATTTCGTCTTCTACGTGGACCTGCCCCGGGGCCTGCTGGCTCCCTAGACAGCCAGCGCCATGCTTGGCCTCGAGGAGCTGCTGCGGGGCTTCGCCATCGCGCTCCAGCCCGTCAACCTCCTCGCCTGCTTCCTGGGCGTGCTGATCGGGACCGTGGTGGGGGTGCTGCCCGGGCTCGGCCCGACGGCGGCCATGTCGCTCATGCTGCCGTTCAGCGTGGCCTATGGCCCCACGGCGGGATTGATCATGCTGGCGGGGGTCTGGTATGGCGCCATGTACGGCGGCTCCACCACCTCGATCCTCGTGAACATCCCGGGCGAGGCGGCCAGCGTGGTCACCTGCCTCGACGGCTACCAGATGGCCCGCAAGGGCCGCGCCGGCGCGGCGCTCTGCCTCGTCGCGGTGGGCTCGTGGGTGGCCGGCACCCTCGCGATCGTGGCGCTCCAGGCCTTCGCGCCGCCGCTCGGGAAAGCGGCCCTCCGCTTCGGGCCGCCGGAGTATCTCGCGCTCATGCTCCTGGCCTTCGTGGTCCTCTCGGGGCTGGTGGGGGAGGCGCAGTCCAGGGGCATCCTCATGCTCGCGGTGGGGCTCTTCCTCGGGATCGTGGGCATCGACCCCATCTCGGGGACGATGCGCTTCACCCTCGGCCCGACGCCGCTCTTGCAGGGCATCGATCTCCTCGCCGTGGCCGTGGGCCTCTTCGGGATCGCCGAGGTGCTCGCCATCGCGGCCGATCCCCATGTCCCGCGGCTCGTCGAGCGCGTCGGGCTGCGCAGTCTCCTTCCCGATCGCGAGGAGGCGCGCCGCTCCGTGGGGCCGATCCTGCGCGGCGCGGGGCTGGGCTTCTTCGTGGGGCTCGTCCCCGGTCCCGCCCCCACGATCTCGACCTTCCTCTCCTACTCGCTCGAGAAGCGCCTGTCCCGGCGCCCGGAGGCCTTCGGCACCGGCATGGTCGAGGGGGTCGCGGGCCCGGAGTCCGCGAACAACGCCGCGGTGATCGGCTCGCTCGTGCCCTTCCTCGCACTTGGCATCCCCTTCTCGGCTACCTCCGCCGTCATGCTGGCCGGGCTCCGGATGCACAGCGTCGAGGCCGGCCCCACCCTCTTCACGACGCGCGCCGACATCTTCTGGGCCTTCGTGGCCGCCATGTACGTGGGCAACCTCATGCTGCTGGCGCTGAACCTGCCGCTGGTGGGGCTCTTCGCGCGCATCGCCACGCTGAGCCCCCAGGTGCTGATGCCGGTGGTGGGCGTGCTCTGCCTCGTGGGCGCCTACAGCGTGCGCTCCTCGCTCGTCGATGTCTGGGTGATGCTCATCGCCGGGACGGCGGGGCTCTGGCTCAGGCGCTGGGGCTTCCCGCCGGCCCCGCTGGCCATCGGCATGGTGCTGGGCCCCATGACCGAGAGCAGCCTCCGGCTCACCATGCAGACCTTCGACGGAGATCCCACGCGCATCCTGTCGCGGCCGCTGGCCATGGCCTTCCTCGTCGCGGCGATCCTCTTCCAGGCCTTCGTCCTCCGGCGCGCCCGCGCGCGCCTGGCGGTGGCGAGAGAGGAGGCGAGCTAGCCAGGGCCCCGGGCCTACCGCCATCGTGCCCCGCTGTTCCGTGGTAGGCTGGAGGCCCTTGGACCTCTCACTGATCTCGGCCCGCCTGCACGGCCCCGCATGACCGCGCCCGATCTGCACACGTTCCACATCCCCGTGATGGGGCTCGCCTTCACCATCGACACGCCGCTGAAGGTCGCGCGCTTCGG
>MGBV01000283.1:0-44789 GCA_001788415.1 Candidatus Rokubacteria bacterium GWC2_70_16
CGCTGGTCCGCGAGGCCTACCTCGGCATCGCCGGCGGCGTCCCCCCCTCGGGCGCGCCTGGCAGGTGAGCCCGTGAGAAGCCGCGACCCGTCGGCCGTCCCCGCCTCCCTCCGGGCGCAGCTCGAGGGAGAGCCCTGGGCACGCACGCTGGGGGTCGAGTACGAGGAGATCGCCCCGGGCTACTGCCGGGTGGCTCTGACGGTAAAGCCGCACATGCTCAACCACCGGGGCTTCCCCCACGGCGGCGTGATCTTCTCGCTGGCTGACGTGGCCTTCGGCGCGGCCTGCAACGCCCACGGCGAGACGGCGCTGGCCCTCACGACGACGATCACCTACGTGGCCGCCGTGGCGCCAGGCTCGCGGCTGATCGCCGAGGGCAGGGAGCGCAAGCAGGGCCGGCGCGTGGGATTCTACGACATCCGCGTGCGCACCGCGGAGGGCGTCCTCGTGGCCTCCGTGAGCTGTCTCTCCCACCGGGTCACCGGGCGGAAGTAGGGGGCAGCCGGCCCCGCGCCACGAGGGTGTTGACAGGTCGCGCGCGGCGCTGATATGTCTAGACAACCGCGGCGCCCCCCGGGGTCCCGCGCAAGCCATGACCGAGCGCCGCGCCGCCCCGCGCTACCTGAGGATCGCCGACGCCCTGCGCGCCCGCATCCGCGCCAGCCGCCGGGGCGGGGCCGAGCGTCTGCCTTCGGAGCATGCCCTCTGCCGTCAGTTCCGCGTGAGCCGGATGACCGTCAGGCAGGCCCTGGACGTCCTCTGCCGCGAGGGGCTCCTGTCCCGGCAAGTGGGCCGCGGCACCTTCACCTCGCCCGTCCCCGCCGAGCGCAGGCTCCGCGTGATCGGGTCCGTGGAGGACATGCTGGCGCTGGGCGACGAGACGTGGTTCAAGCCGCTGGAGCGCATGCTCACGCCGGCGCCCGCGGACGCGGCGGCGGCGCTCCGGCTCGCGCCCGGCGCGCCGGTGGCGCGCTTCACGGGCATCCGTCACGGGGACGACGGGCCCTTCCAGCACGTGACCGCCTACGTGCCCGAGGCCATCGGCCGCCGGATCCTGGAGGCGGACCTGTCGGCGACCTCGGTGATCGGAACGGTGGAGCGGGAGCTGGGGCTCGCGGTGAAGTACCTCGAGCAGGCCATCGAGGTGATGCGGTGCCCGCGGGGCATCGCGCGGCTCCTGGCCGTGGCGGCGGGGTCGCCCATTCTCCGCTTCCGCCGCACCTACTTCACGGCGTCCGGAGAGCCCGTGGAGCACGCCGTGACCTTCCACTGGGCCGGGCGCTACCCCTACGCCATGATGCTCTTCCGCTCGGAAGCCACCCCCCGGTAGCATGGCCCAGTCCCAGTACCGCATCGGGTTCGACGTCGGGGGAACGTTCACCGACTTCGTCCTCCAGACCCCCACGGGGGAGATCCGCACCGCGAAGCGGCTGACGACGTACCCCGATCCCTCCCAGGCCTGCCTGGCCGGGCTCGATGACCTCCTGGCGCGCGCCGGCTGCCCGTGGACGGCGCTCGCGCAGGCCGTCCACGGCACCACCATCGGGTCCAACCTGGTCATCGAGCGCAAGGGGCGCGACGTGGCGCTGATCACGACGCGGGGCTTCCGCGACGTGCTCATCATCGGGCGGTCGAAGCGCTACCAGGTCTACGATCTCCAGATCGAGAAGCCCAGGCCCCTCATCCCGCGCCGGCTCATCGCCGAGGTCCCCGAGCGGGTGCTGGCGGATGGCTCGGTGCTCGAGCGGCTGGACGAGGACGAGGCTCGCCGGGTGATCCGAGGCCTGGCCGCTCGAGGGGTGAGGACGGTGGCGGTGTGCCTGCTTCACGCCTACGTGAACCCCGCCCACGAGCGGCGGCTCGCCGACATCGTCGCCGAGGAGGCCCCGGGGATTTCGGTCAGCCTCTCTCACGAGGTCTCGCCGACTTTCCGGGAGTACGAGCGCAGCAGCACCACCGTGGTCAACGCCTACATCATGGGCGCCATCCGCGAGTACCTGGAGAGCCTGCGGGGGGAGATGGGGCGGCGCGGGTACGGAGGGCGGCTCTTCATCATGCAGTCCTCGGGCGGCATCGCCACGGCCGAGGCCATGGAGCGCTATCCGGTGCGGATGATCGAGTCGGGTCCGGCGGCGGGCACGCTCATGGCGGCCGCCTATGGCGAGCTCTCGGGGCACAGGGATCTCATCGCCTTCGACATGGGCGGGACGACGGCCAAGCTCGCCCTCATCCATGGCGGCCGCCCGCTGGTCACCTCCCTCTTCGAGCTCCACCGGGTGGGCGGCGCGGCGGGCAGCGGGCTCCCCATGAACATCCAGGCGCTGGACCTGGTGGAGATCGGCGCGGGCGGCGGCTCCATAGCCACGGCGCGGCTCGGGGTGATCGGCGTGGGGCCCGAGAGCGCCTCCTCCACGCCGGGGCCCGCCTGCTACGCGCGAGGCGGGACGGCGCCCACCGTCACCGACGCCGATCTCGTCCTCGGCTATCTCAACCCCGACCGCTTCGCCGGCGGGAGCATGAGGCTCGACGTGGCGAAGGCCCGGGAGGCCATCGAGGAGCGCGTCGCCCGACCCCTGGGGCTCACGCTCGCGGAGGCGGCCTGGGGCATCCACTTGGTGGTCAACAGCAACATGGAGCTGGCCACGCGCGTGGTGTCCATCGAGCGGGGGCACGACCCGCGCCACCTCACGCTGGTGGCCTTCGGCGGCTCGGGGCCGGTGCATGGGTGCCGGCTCGCCCAGGCGCTCAGGATCCCTCGGGTGATCCTGCCCGCTGCGGCGGGCGTGACGGCGGCGCTGGGCCTCCTGTCGGCCGAGGTGAAGTTCGACGTGGCCCGGAGCTATGTGCGGCGGCTCGACGCCGTGGATCCGGGACATCTCGGCACCATGTACCGCGAGATGGAAGCCCAGGCGCTCCAGGTGGTGCACGAGTCGGCGGTGGAAGGGGAGATCGGGATCCAGCGGACGGCCGACCTGCGCTACGTGGGGCAGGGGTACGAGCTCAACGTCCCGGTGCCGCCGGGCGCGCTCGGTGAGCACCAGCTCGCACGGGTGCGCGAGGCCTTCGACGGCGCCTATCAGCTGCGCTACGGGGTGGCCGCCCCCGAGGAGCCGGTGGAGGTGGTCACCTGGAAGTTGACCGCGGTGGGCGCGGGGCCTCGCCTCGCGCTGCCGCGCGCGCCGCGGGGGGGCGGGGCGGCGGCGGCGCTGGAAGGGCGGCGCCAGGCCTATTTCCCCGAGAAGGGCGGCTACGTGGACGCGCCGGTGTACGACCGCTACCGGCTTCCGGCCGGCGCCGAGATCCAAGGGCCGGCCATCGTGGAGGAGCGGGAGTCCACCACCGTGCTCCCGCCCGGCTGCGGCGCGCGGGTGGACGACTGGGGCAGCCTCATCGTCGAGGTGGGCGCATGACAGCGCCGGTAAATGCGCTGACGCTGTCGGTGATCTGGGGGGCGCTCCAGTCCATCGCCGTCGAGATCGGGACCACGGTGCACCGGACCGCCTACTCGGAGCAGGCGCGCGAGGGGCAGGACTTCTCGGTCGCCGTCTTCGATCCCCGGGGACGGATGGTGGCCCAGGGCCCGTACAGCCCGGGCCACATGGGCGCCATGTCCTTCGCCGTGAAGAACGCGCTGGTCGTTCACCCGGTGGAGACGCTCAGGCCCGGAGATGCCATCCTGCTCAACGATCCCCTCCTCGGCTCTGGCCATTTCCCCGACTTCTTCATCACGCAGCCGGCCTTCCTGGACGGGCGGCTCATGGGCTTCGTGGTCAATATCCTCCACCACACGGACGTGGGGGGCCAGCGGCCAGGCAGCCAGGGGGTCGTGGGGATCTTCGACTATTTCCAGGAGGGCTTGCGGATCCCGCCCACCAGGGTCTGGAGCGAGTACCGGGAGAACGAGGCCGTGGTGGGCATCATCGCCGCCAACACGCGCACCCCAGACAAGGTGCTGGGCGATCTCCGCGCCCAGCGGAGCGCGCTGCGCGTCGGGGAGCAGCGTCTCGTGGAGCTGGCCGAGCGCTACGGGTCCGAGACGCTCCACGCCGCCATGGAGGAGATCCTCAGCCGAACCGAGTCAAGTATGCGATCTGCCATCCGGAAGATCCCAGATGGCGCCTACCACTTCGAGGACTTCATGGATGACTTCGGGCCGGGCACCCCTCCGCTTCGCGTGGCGGTGACGGTCACCGTCAGCGGCGACGAGGTGCAGGTGGACTTCACAGGCTCGGCCCCCCAGACGGCCTCGGGGCTCAACTCCTATATCAACTACACCCGCTCCTACTCCTACGCCGCCGTCAAGTGCCTCACCGATCCGCTGGGCCCCATGAACGAGGGCGCGCTCCGGCCCATCGCCGTCGAGGCGCCGCTCGGCTCGTTCCTCAATCCCCGCCCGCCCGCCGGCGGCGGACCGCGGGCCGTCATCTGCTACCGGATCTTCGAGGCGGTGATCGGGGCCCTGGCCCCGGCCGTGCCAGACCGGGTCGCCGCGGCCTCCTCCCACATGGCCAACCCGACATTCGGGGGCTACGATCCAGCGCGGAAGCGGCGCTTCGTGGCCTACGAGCTGGTGCTGGGGGGCACCGGCGCCAGGGCCACGAAGGACGGGGTGGAGGCCATGTGCGCGGCCTTCAACGCCTCCAACATCCCGGTGGAGGCCCAGGAGCAGAACCATCCGATCGTCGTCGAGCGCTTCGAGCTGATCCCCGACTCGGCCGGACCGGGCCGATTCCGCGGCGGCTGCGGCATCAGGCGGGACATGAAGTTCCTGGCCGAGGACGGCAAGCTGACGAATCTCTCCGAGCGGCAGCGCTTCGCCCCATGGGGGCTGTTCGGGGGGAAGAGCGGGAGCCTCGCCCGTACCGTGATCAACCCCGGCGCCGAGGCACGCGTGGTGCACGGAAAAACCTCGGAGGACTTCGGCCACGGCGATGTGATCTCGTTCCAGCTCTCCGGATCCGGGGGCTACGGCGACCCCTTCGAGCGCGATCCGGCGCGCGTGCTCGAGGACGTGCTGGACGGCTACGTCAGTCTCGATCAGGCGCGGACCGCATACGGCGTGGTGGTGGATCCGGCGACGATGACGGTGAACACGAAGGCGACGGAGGGCCTGCGACATGCGTGATCGTCGGTGGAGGCGACTTGGAGCGATGGCGACGGCGCTTCTCCTCGGGACGGCAGCGGCGGCGCTGGCGGCGGACGAGAGCCCGCGCCGCGGCGGTGAGCTGCTCTTCATCATGCCGGCGGCCGACCCGCCGTCCTATGACGCCCACCGGGAGGACACCTTCGCGGTGATCCAGCCGGCCGCCCCCCACTACAACACCCTGCTGCGCCCCGATCCGTCGGACCGCACGGGGACGAGGCTCGTGGGCGACCTGGCGGAGTCCTGGACGGTGTCGAGCGATGGACGGACCTACACGGTCAGGCTGCGGCGCGGGGTCAGGTTCCACGACGGCAGCGAGCTGACCTCCGCCGACGTGAAGGCCTCCTACGACAAGATCGCGTTTCCGCCGGAAGGGGTCGCCTCCGCCCGCAAGGGGGAGTTCGTGAGCGTCGAGAGCATCCAGGCGCCCGACGCCCACAGCGTGGTGTTCAGGCTCAAGTGGGCGCATGCCTCGTTCCTGGGCTCGCTGGCCTCGCCCTGGAACTGGATCTACAAGGCCGAGATCCTGGCCCGCGACCCGCGCTGGTACGAGCGGAACATCATGGGCACGGGCCCCTTCAGGTTCGCCGAGCACGTCAAGGGCTCCCACTGGGTGGGGAAGCGAAACCCGGACTACTGGGACCGTGGCAAGCCCTATCTCGACGGCTACCGGGCGCTCTTCATCCCCTCCGCGTCGGCCCAGGTGGCCGCCATCCGGGGCGAGCGCGCCCATATCCAGTTCCGCGGCTTCACCCCGGGCGAGCGCGACGCCCTGGTCGCCGCGCTGGGGCCCAGGCTCACCGTGCAGGAGAGCGCGTGGAACTGCCACGCGATGCTGGTGTTCAACCACGAGAAGCCGCCGTTCAACGACAGACGCTTCCGCCGGGCGCTGTCGCTGGCCGTGGACCGCTATGAGGGATCGAAGGCGCTCTCGAAGATCGCCATCGTCAAGGAGGTGGTGGGGCTGCACGTGCCCGGGTCGCCGTGGGCCACGCCCGCCGAGGAGCTGGCGAAGCTGGCCGGCTACGGGCGCGACGTCGGCGCCTCGCGGGCGGAGGCCAGGCGGCTGCTCAAGGAGGCCGGGGTGCCGGAGGGCTTCAGCTTCACGCTGCTGGCCACCGGGGTCAATCAGCCCTTCGATGCCATCGCCGTGTGGCTCATCGACCAGTGGCGGCAGGTGGGGCTCAACGTGAAGCAGGAGGTCCCCGACCGCTCCCGCTATTACGACAAGCTCCGGGGCGGCGACTACCAGGTGTCCTTCGACCCCAAGTGCGGCTACCTCATCGAGCCCGACCTCGACCTCTACAAGTTTCAGAGCGGCCCCACCTCGGCCGACCCCACCGGGATCAGTCACGCCAACTACGCCCGCTACAAGGACCCGGTGCTGGACGAGCTGTTCGTCAAGCAGGGCCGGGCGCAGAGCCCGGACGAGCGGCGCCGCCACCTGCGGGAGTTCGAGCGCCGGCTCCTCGACGAGGAGGCCCATTACGCCACGACGCTTCAGTGGCATCGCATCGTGCCGCATGCGAGCCGGGTGCGGGGGTGGACCCTCACGCCCAGCCATTACCTCAACCACCAGCTGGACACCGTCTGGCTGTCCGAGTAGGAGGAGAACAGGCATGCGCAAGGTGGCGCTGGTGGGAGCGGGCGTGACGAAGTTCGGCGTCCGCAAGGCCTCCTATCGGGACCTCATCTGGGAGGCCGGCAAGGCCTGCTTCGACTCCGCGCCCTCGGTGAAGCCGCACGACCTCGAGGGCCTCGTGGTCGGCTCGGTGATGCCGGAGCGCACGGCGTTCCAGAGCCACATCTCGTCCATGGCGGCGGAAGCCCTGGGAATCACCCCGCGCGCGCTGTCGGCCCGCACCGAGCACATGTGCGCCTCGGGCACCGTCGGCATCCGCTACGCCTATGCCTTCATCGCCGCCGGGCTCGCCGACCTGGTCATGGTCCTCGGCGTCGAGAAGCTCAACCAGCCGGCGGCGGAGGAGGCCATCCTCAACATGGGCACGGGGGTGGACCGCGACTGGGAGGCCTGCTACGGGCTCACGGCGCCCCCCTGCTTCGCCCTGGCCGCCCAGAAGCACATGGCCCGGTACGGCACCACCGAGGAGCAGCTGGCCCTGGTCGGCGTGAAGAACCACGCGCACGCGGCCCGGAACCCCAACGCCCACTTCCAGAAGGGGGCGACGCTCGAGCAGGTGATGGGCTCGCGGATGATCGCCTCCCCGCTCAGGCTCTTCATGTGCTCTCCCATCACGGACGGCGCCGCGGCGGTGATCCTCGCCTCGGAGGAACGGGCGCGAGACCTCACCGACCGCCCGGTGTGGATCCGCGGCACGGGCCAGGCGCTGGACGGCTTCACGCTCACCTCGCTCCACGAGGATTACGCCCACTGGCCCGCCATGAAGCGGGCGGCGGAGTCGGCCTACGGGATGGCGGGCATCGGGCCGGCGGACGTGGACCTGGCGGAGGTGCATGACTGCTTCGCCATCGCCGAGATCATCGCCTACGAGGAGCTGGGCTTCTGCGAGAAGGGCGAGGGCGGGCGCTTCGTGGCGAAGGGATGCTCGGACTATGGCGGAGACGTCGTGGTGAACCCCCGCGGCGGGCTCATGGGCTGCGGCCACCCGCTGGGGGCCACGGGCGTGGCCCAGGCCGCCGAGGTCTATGCCCAGCTCCGCGGGGAGGCCGGACCCCGCCAGGTGGCGGAGCCCTCCATCGCGCTCACCCACAACAACAGCGGCATGGGCGAGCACGTGGTGATGATCTACGGGCGGGAGGGCGCGCGATGACCTACTTCCGCGCCATCGACCCGTTTCCGCTGGAGTCGGCGGACCAGAACAAGCTGCACGAGTTCTACGAGTACCTGGCGGCCGGCAGGCTGGTCACCACCTGCTGCACGGCCTGCCGGCGCCTGGCCTGGCCGCCCCGGGGCTTCTGTTCCGAGTGCGTCGCGGACCAGTTCGAGTGGGTGGACCTGCCGCACGAGGGCACCGTGCACGGCTTCAGCATCCAGGAGACCGGGGTGCCCGCAGGCTTCCAGGTGCCCCTGGTCTTCGCCATCGTCAAGGTCGGCGGGCTCAGGATCTTCGGCCCCATCGTGGGCGCCGACCTGGCCGCGCTCAGCGTCGGCGACGCAGTGCGCTTCGCTCCGATTCGCGTGGCCGACGACCCGAAGGGCGGCGCCCGGCACCTGGTGGCCTTCGCCCCGGCGGCGAGGCCGGCATGACACCGCTCAAGGTGCTCGTGGCGAAGCCAGGGCTCGACGGCCACGACCGCGGGGCCAAGGTCGTGGTGCAGGCGCTCCGCGACGCGGGCATGGAGGTGATCTACACGGGGCTCAAGCGCACCCCCGAGGCCATCGTCGCCGAGGCCGTCCAGGAGGACGTGGACGTGGTGGGGCTGTCCATCCTGTCCGGGGCCCACACGCTGCTCTGCGAGCGGGTGATCCGGGGGCTCAGCGCGGCGGGGGCCGGCAGCATCAAGGTCGCGGTGGGGGGCACGATCCCTCAGGCCGACATCGCGTCGCTGCTCGAGGCGGGGGCCTGGGCGGTATTCCCCATGGGCACGCCGCTGCCGGCGATCATCCAGGCCTTCGGGAGGCTCGGCCGCAGCGCGGAGCGCGCGGGCGCTCGCTGAGGAGGGCGGGGCAATGACCAGCGAAAAGAAGGCCAGGGATGTCGTGCTGCACTCGGGGATCCCCGTGAAGCCGGTGTACGGGCCCGGGGATCTCGCGGACTTCGATCCGGCCCGCGATCTCGGCGTGCCGGGGGAGTACCCCTTCACCCGCGGGATCCACCCCGAGATGTACCGGGCGCGGGTGTGGACGATGAGGCAGTACGTCGGCTTCGGGACCCCCGCCGAGAGCAACGGCCGTTTCAAGTACCTCATGGCCCACGGCCAGGACGCCCTCAACGTGGCCTTCGACCTGCCGACTCAGCTGGGGCTCGACTCCGACGATGCGCGGGCCGCGGGGGAGGTGGGGCGCGTCGGCATGGCCGTGGACAGCCTGGCCGACATGGAGGAGGCCTTCGACGGCATCGCCGCAAACCGCGTGAGCGTGTCCTTCACCATCAACTCCATGGCCGCCATCATTCAGGCCATGTACATGGTGGTCGCCGAGAAGCAGGGGATACCCTGGGACCGGATCGTCACCACGCCGCAGAACGACATCCTCAAGGAGTTCGTCGCGCGTGGCACCTGGGTGTACCCGGTGGAGCCGTCGCTCAGGCTCGTGGCCGACCTCGCGGAGTTCTGCGCCCGGCGGGCCCCGCGCGTCAACCCCATCTCCATCTGCGGCTACCACATCAGGGAGGCCGGCTGCACCACCGCGCAGGAGATGGCCTATGGGCTCGCCATGGCCGCCGCCTACACCGAGCTCCTCCTGCGGCGTGGCCTGGACGTGGACGAGTTTGCCCCCCGACTTTCGTTCAACTTCACCTGCTGGGGGAAGATCTTCGAGGAGGTGGCCAAGTTCCGGGCCGGCCGCCGCCTCTATGCGCGGATGATGAAGGAGCGCTTCGGCGCGAAGAACCCCAAGAGCATGATGTTCCGCTCGCTCATCGGGGGCGGGGGCTCCGCCTTCACCGTCCAGGAGCCGGAGAACAACATCGTGCGCGGCGCCTATCTCGCGCTGACGGCGGCGCTCTCAGGCGCCCAGACCATGGCGCTGCCCACCTACGATGAGGCCTACACCATCCCGTCGCCCAAGGCCCAGCTCATCGCGCTCCGGACCATGCAGATCTGCGCCGAGGAGAGCGGGGTGGCGGACACGGTGGATCCCCTCGGCGGCTCGTACTACGTCGAGGCCCTCACCCAGGCGATGGAGAAGAAGATCCTGGAGGAGCTGGCCCATGTCGAGACGCTGGGCGGCATCGTCGAGGCCGTCAAGTCGGGCGCTCTCCAGGCCGAGGTGGCGCGGGAGGCGTACCGCTTCGAGCAGAAAGTCCTCTCGGGGGAGATTCCCAAGGTGGGCGTGAACCGCCACGTGGCGCAGGATGGCGAGGCCCAGAGCCGCGACCTCGAGCTCTACCGCCTCGACCCCCGCGTGGAACAGGCGCAGGTGGTGAAGCTCGATCGCCTCCGGCGGGAGCGCGACGGCCAGACCGTGGCGCGCGCCCTGGACCGGCTCAGGGACGAGGCCCGGGGCGCCGGCAACCTCATGGGGCCCATTCTCGAGGGGGTGCGCGCCTACGCGACGCTCGGCGAGATGGCGGGCGCGCTCAGGGACGTCTTCGGCGAGCACAAGGAGCCGGTGAGGTTCTGAGGATGAACCTGTTCTCCGGGGTGCGGGTGCTGGATCTCTCCCGGATGCTGGCCGGGCCCTATGGCTCGATGCTCATGGCCGATCTCGGCGCCGAGGTCATCAAGATCGAGGAGCCGGAGGGCGGCGACCCCATGCGGAGCATGGGACCACCCTTTCTCGCCAACGGGGAGAGCGCCTACTTCCTCAGCATCAACCGGAACAAGAAGAGCGTGGCGCTGGATCTCACGCGGGAGGCGGGCCGCGCCACCCTTCGCGACCTGGCGCGCGTCGCCGACGTGGTATGGGACAATTTCAGGCCCGGGATGCTGACAAAGCTCGGCGCCGACCCCGAGAGGCTCAGGGCGGTGAACCCGCGCCTCATCTGCTGCTCGATCTCCGCCTTCGGGCAGGAGGGGCCGTATCGTGACTGGCCGGCCTTCGATCTCGCGCTCCAGGCCATGGGCGGGGCCATGAGCATCACGGGGGAGGAGGGGCGCGCTCCCGTGCGCATGGGCCTGCCCATGGGCGACCTGGCGGGCGGGCTGTTCGGCGCCCTCGCCGTGGCGGGGGCGCTGTTCAGGAGGGAGCGGACGGGGCAGGGAGGCGTCGTGGACCTCTCGCTGCTCGACTGCCAGGTCTCGCTCCTCACCTACCTCGCGCAGTACTTCTGGGCCGACGGGAAGGTGCCGGGACCCATGGGCTCCGGCCACACCTCCGTCGTGCCCTACCAGGCGCTGCCTGCGCGTGACGGCTACCTGGTCGTCGCCGTCTTCGCCGAGAAGTTCTGGAGCGGGTTCTGCCGCGCCATGGAGCGGCCGGACCTCGAGCGCGACCGGCGCTTCGAGACCAACCTCCAGCGCGTCGCAGCCAGGGGGGCGCTGATCGCGCTGCTCGAGGAGATCTTCCGGACGCGGTCCGTGCGCGACTGGCTCGAGGCGCTGCAGCGGGAGGGCGTGCCGGCGGCCCCGATCCAGTCGGTGGACCAGGTCCTGTCCGACCCCCAGGTCAGCCATCGGCAGATGGTGGTGGAGTTGCGCCACCCCGCCCTGGGACGGGTTCCCACGCTCGGGACGCCCATCAAGGTGGACGGGGCGCTGGGGCTCGAGGTGGTGCCGGCGCCGCGGCTGGGGGAGCACACCGAGGAGGTGCTGACGGGCCTCCTGGCCTACCCGGGCGAGCGGGTGGAGCGTCTGAGGTACGAGGGGGTCGCCCGGTGAGCTTCGACGTCATCGGCAAGGCGACGCCCAAGCGGGACGGCCTCGACAAGGTGACGGGCCGCACGCAGTATCTCCACGATCTCACACTGCCGCGCATGGCCCACGGGGCCATCCTGAGGACCGAGGTCCCGCACGCGCGGATCGTGCGCATCGACACCGCCGCCGCCGAGCGTCTGCCCGGGGTGATCGGCGTCATCACGGCCGACAGGGTGGAGCAGCGCCCCTTCGGCTACGCGAAGGACCACCTGGCGCTCAAGGGCGGGCCCGGCAACCGGAAGGTCCGCTGCATCAGGGACGAGATCGCCGCGGTGGCGGCCGAGACCGAGGACATCGCGCAGGAGGCGGTGGCGCTCATCGAGGTGGAGTACGAGGAGCTGCCGGCGGTGTTCGACCCCGCCTCCGCCCTCCGGCCCGGTGCCCCGCTCGTCCATGAGGAGATGGGGACGAATCTCGTCAGCCTCCGCTACCAGTTCTCCCACGGCGACGTGGAGGCCGGCTTCGCGCGCGCTGCCGCCGTGGTCGAGGGGACGTATCGGCTCAACTACGTGACCACGGCGTGCCTCGGGACCATGGCGTCCATCGCCTCCTGGGGAGCGGACGGCTCGCTCACCATGTGGACCACCACGCAAGTGCCCTTCCTCTACCAGCGCGATCTCGCGGAGGCGCTCGGGATCGGCGGGGACAGGGTGAGGGTGATCCAGCCGCCCGTCGGGGGCAGCTTCGGACGCGGCCTCGATCTCTACCCCATCGACATCATCGCGGCCCTCCTGGCCCGTCACGTGCGGCGGCCCGTCAAGATCGCCTTCGAGCGGGTCGAGGAGTTCATCGCGAGCCCGACCCGCGAGCCCTGCGTGATCCACCTCCGCTCGGCGGCGGACGCCTCCGGGCGGCTCCTGGCCCGCGATGCGCGCGTCGTCATCGACAACGGGGCCTACGTCTCCTGGGGCTCGACGACGCCCTACGTGATGCTCTCCACCACGGCGGGGCTCTACCGCTGCCCGGCCGTGCGCTTCGACACCACCATCGTCTACACCAACAACCCCTACTCGGGCTCGATGCGCGGCTACGGCAATCTCGAGTCCACCTTCGCCATCGAGGCGCAGATGGACGACCTAGCGGAGCGGCTGGGCCTGGACCGCCTGGAGATCCGGCGGCGCAACGCCACCCGCACCGGCGACGTAAACCCGCAGGGCAACGTGATCACCTCCTGCGCCATGACCGAGTGCCTGGACACGGCGGAGCGGGAGATCGCGCGGGCCGCCGCCGCGCCGGCGCGCCCGGGGTGGAAGCGCGGCGTGGGCTTCGCGGCCATGTTCCACGTGGCCGGCGGCGCCCGGGTCTACCGCTCCGACGGCTGCGGGGCCATCCTCAGGCTCGACGACTTCGGCAAGGCGTCGCTCCTCACGGGCGCCAGCGAGATCGGCCAGGGGTCCGAGACCGTGCTCGCCATGATCGTGGCCGAGGAGCTGGGCATCCCGCTGGAGCGCGTGGAGGTGATCAACAGCGACACCTCCGTGAAACCGTGGGATGTGGGGGCGCATGCCAGCCGCACGACCTTCATCGCGGGCAACGCCGCACTCCAGGCCGCGCGCTCGCTGAAGCGCAGGCTCCTGGCGCTGGCCGCGGAGGTGATGGACGAGAAGGCCGAGGACCTGGAGCTCGTCTCGGGGCGGGTGCGCGTCCAGGGCCGTCCCGAGCGGAGCCTGCCGTACGAGCGCGTGGTGCGGGCCGGCCACTTCCGTCCTGGCGGCCAGGCGCTCGTCGCCGAGGCGTTCTACGACCCGCCCAACGAGATGCTGTCGAAGGACCTCCGCGGCAATGTCTCGGCCGCCTACGGCTTCGCCGCCCAGGCGGCGCTGGTGGAGGTGAGCGAGGAGACGGGGGAGGTGCGCGTCCTCAAGATCGTCTCCGCTCACGACGTGGGCCGGGCGCTGAACCCCATGGCCGCCGAGGGGCAGATCCACGGCGGGATCCACATGGGGCTGGGCTATGCGCTCAGCGAGGAGCTGGTGATCCGCGAGGGGCGGGTGCTCAATCCGCAGTTCATGGAGTACGCGCTCTTCCCGGCGCCCGACATGCCCGAGATCGACGTGCGCCTCATCGAGACGGTGGACGAGAGCGGCCCCTTCGGCGCCAAGGGCCTGGGCGAGTCCGGGGTGATCCCGCTGTCGGCGGCCATCGCGAACGCCGTCAAGGACGCCATCGGGTTGCGCTTCACCGAGCTTCCCATCACCCCCCAGCGCGTCCACGCCGCCCTCGTGGCGGCGCGCAGCACAGAACGGACACCCCGATGAGCCCCATGGGGGCGAAGAGGCCCCCCCGCAACGCGGACTCTTCGACGTTCAGGCGAGACAAAAAAAGCCAGCCCATGACAGAGCACCCGGCCCCGAGCCTGCTGGCGGAGCTTCGAGACGACGGCCACGGCCGGCTCCTGTACCGCGGTTCGCGCTTCCTGCTCATCCGCCCCGAGACGCTGGTCGCCGCCCAGCGCGCCGTGGAGGCGGCCGCCGGCCCCGGGGCGGCCGAGTGCTTCGCCGCCGGGGGCCGGGCGGGCGGCGCCCGTGCCACCGCGGCCGTCGCGGGGGAGGCCCGCGAGCGGCTGGACAGGCTGTTGAAGATGGGACGGGAGCTCGGCTGGGGGGAGTTCGGGGTGGAGTCCTGGAACCCGGCGCGGCTCGTCATCACGGTGAAGCACTCGCCCTTCGCCGAGGCCCATGGCCGGAGCCAGGGGCCCGTGTGCCACCTGATCCGCGGCGTGGTCGAGGCCTTCGCCGAGCAGCTCCTGCGCCGGCCCATGCAAGCCAGCGAGACCAGCTGCGAGGCGGCCGGCGATCTCATCTGCCGCTTCGAGGCGCGGGCGTGACACGACACGTCCCCCTCCGCGCCCTCTGAGATGGCGGCTCACGGCGAGCAGGCGATACGGGAGGCGGGAGGCGGGCTGCTCCGCGAGGTCCTTCACCTCGGGATCGTCGTGGAGAGCCTCGACCGGTCGGTGGCCCAGTGGGAGCGGCTGTTCGGCGTCCGCGCCAGCGATGCGTGGTCGAGCGACGCGGTGGGAGTGCGGGTGGCCTTCTTCGAGGTGGGCGCGACGCGGATCGAGCTGGTCGAGTACACGGGCCCTGTCGTCCAGCGCTTCGGCCCGGTGCTCGCCCGCCGTGAGGGGGTCCATCACGTGTGCTTCCGGGTGGACGACATCGAGGCCGCGCTCGGCGAGCTGAGCGCGCGGGGCCTGCGAGTTGTGCCGGGCTTTCCGGTGGACGGGGCGCATGGGCGGATCGCCTTCCTCGAGCCCGAGCCCACCACCGGCCTCATCGCCGAACTGTGCGAGCTCCGGGCATGACCGGGGCGCGCTGAGATGGCCTACCGGATGGGAGTGGATGTGGGGGGGACCTTCACTGACTTCCTGCTGCACCGCCACGGAGAATCCCCGCGGGTGGCCAAGACGCCGAGCACGCCCGAGGACCTCTCGGAGGGCGTCCTGGCGGGCCTCGCCGAGCTGGCCGAGGCCGAGGGCATGGGGCTGAGGGAATTCCTCGGCCGCGTGGAGCTGATCGTCCACGGGACCACGGTGACCACCAACGCGGTGCTCACGGGCTCCGTGGCCCGGGTGGGGCTCCTCACCACGCGCGGCTTTCGCGACGCCCTGGCCATGCGCCGCGGCATCCGCGAGGCCCAGTACGACAACCGGTACACGGCCCCCACACCGCTGGTGCCGCGCTGGCTCCGCCTCCCCGTGACGGAGCGGGTGGAGGTCTCGGGCGAGGTGAGGACGCCGCTGGACCCGGAGAGCCTCGAGGCGGCGCTCGCGCGGCTCACGGAGGCCGGCGTCGAGGCGGTGGCGATCTGCTTCCTGCACGCCTGGGCCAACCCCGCCCACGAGGTCCTCGCCGAGGCGCGGACGCTGGCGGCGCTTCCGGGTGCCTACGTGTCTCGCTCCTCGGCGCTCCTGCCTCAGATCCGCTTCGCCGAGCGCGTGAGCACCGCGGTGCTCAACGGCGCCGTGGGCCCCGTGCTCCGCCGCTACCTCGACCGGCTCGGCGCGCGGCTGGGCGAGGCGGGGTTCCGCGGCGTGCTCCTGATCATGCAGTCCAACGGCGGTGTGGCGGCGCCGGCCGCGGCGCGGGCGGCGGCGGCCAGCACGCTCCTCTCCGGGCCCGCGGCGGCGCCCACGGCGGGGCTCGCGTACGCGGCGCCCCACGGCGTCCGCGACTTCCTCACCGTGGACATGGGAGGCACGTCCTTCGACGTGTGCCTGGTTCGAGCCGGCGCGGCAGCCATAACCACCGAGGGGCGCATCGCGCGCTATCCCTTCGGCCTCGCCGCGCTGGCGATTCACACCATCGGCGCCGGGGGCGGCTCCATTGGCTGGCTGGACGAGGGAGGGCTCCTGCGCATGGGGCCCCGGAGCGCCGGGGCCGCGCCAGGCCCCGCCTGCTACGGCCGCGGAGGGAGTCTGCCGACCTGCACCGACGCCGACCTGCTGCTCGGCTCCCTGCGGGCGGAGCGCTTCCTGGGCGGCCGGCTGCGCCTGGACGCGGCGGCGGCGTGGCGCGCGATGGAGAGGCTGGCGGGTCCCCTCGGGCTGTCGGTGGAGGCGGCAGCGGCGGGCATGGTGCAGGTGATCGACGCCAACATGGCCGCCGGGATCCGCCACGTGACGGTGGAGCGGGGACACGACCCGCGGGAATTCCTCCTGGTGGTCGGCGGCGGCGCGGGCCCCGTCCACGCCGCGGGGATCGCCGCCGAGCTGGGGCTCACGCGCATCCTGGTGCCACGCAGCTCGTCCATCTTCTGCGCGGGAGGGCTCCTGCTCTCCGACCTCCGTCACGATTTCGTCCGGACCTACGTGACGCCCTTCGAGCGGGCCGATCGCGACAGGCTGCGCGCCATCGTGGCGTCCCTGGGACGGGAGGGGCGCGGTGCGCTCGCCGTCGAGGGCATCCGCGGGGGGCAGGTGAGCCTCTCCTTCACCTGCGACGTCCGGTACCTCGGCCAGTACCACGAGCTGCCGGTGTCCTGGCTCCCGGACGAGGCGCAGGAGGGCGACCTCGACGGGGTCGCGAAACGCTTCCACGAGGCGCATGACCGGCTCTACGGCTACGCGCTCCCGGACACGCCGCTGGAGCTGGTGAATGTCCGCGGGGTGGCCCTCGGGCTCACGGAGAAGCCGCCGCTGCCCGAGGTGCCGCCGGGGACGGGGGACGGGGCGCGGCGCGGCCGCCGCCGCGTGTGGATGGGCGAGGAGCAAGCCTTCGCGGAGGCGGCCGTCTACGAGGGCGAGGCCCTCGGGGCGGGCGCCCGCCTCGCGGGGCCGGCGGTGGTGGAGCTCGACGCCACCACGGTGGTCGTCCCTCCTGCGTGGCGCCTCGAGACCGACCGCCACGGCTCCTTCCTCCTGGAGCGGCTCCCGTGAGCTCGGATCCCATCTTCGCCTCGGTCCTCGAGCGGAGGCTCAAGGCCATCACGGAGGAGATGGGGCTCACGCTGCTCCGCACCACGCGCTCGCCGATCCTGAGCGAGGCGCGCGACTTCGTGACGGGCCTCTACGGCCCGCGCGGCGAGATCCTCGCCCAGTCGGAGTACATCCCGATCCTGGCCTTCGCGCTCCAGCCGGCCTGCCGCGCCGTGATCGCCGCCTTCCGCGACGACGTCCACCCGGGCGATGTCTTCCTCCACAACGACGTCTTCTCCGGCGGAAACCAGAACAACGACGTGGCGGTGTTCCGGCCGGTGTTCGTGGACGGGCGCGTCGTGGCCTGGGCCGCGACCAAGGGACACCAGGCCGACATCGGAGGCGGCCAGGCCGGGGGCTATAACCCCAGGGCCACGGAGGTGTGGCAGGAGGCGCTCAGGATTCCGCCGCTCAGGATCATCGACCGCGGGACGCGGCGGCGCGATGTCTGGGGCCTGGTCTTCTCCAACGTGCGGCTGCCCATCGTGGAGGAGGACATCCGCGCGCAGATCGGCGGCACGGTGGTGGGCGAGCGCGGGGTGACGGAGCTGTACCGCCGCCACGGCGCTGACAAGGTGGAGCGGCACATCCGCTACCTCTTCGACGCCGCCGAGAGGCGCATGCGCGCGGAGCTGGCGCGGATCCCCGATGGGACCTGGGTCGGGGAGAGTACCGTCTTCTACGATGGGCACCACGCGGGGAGCCGTCACCTGATCCGCGTGGCGATCGAGACGCGGGCCGGGGAGATCCGGCTCGACTACACCGGCACCGATCCCCAGACGGTGGGCTTCGTGAACGCGCCTTATGCCTCTTCCTTCTCGGCGATCCTGCTGACGCTCCTGATGCTGGTGGACCCCGACATCCCGCACAACGAGGGGATGCTGCGGCCGATCCACGTGCACATCCCGGCCGGATGCATCCTCAACGCGAGCTTCCCCGCGGCTACCACCTTCGGCAACACGCTGGCGGGCCCGCATTCCGACGCGATCTTCCGCGCGCTGGCCCCGGCCGTTCCCGACCGAGTGTCGGCGGGATGGAACCGAATGCTCGGGATGACCGTGGCGGGGCTGGACCCGCGCGGCGCCCGCCGCTACGTGGACATCCTGTTCCTGGCGCTCAAGGGCGGGTCGGGGGCGGTAGCCCACTGCGACGGCTACGACCATATCGGGCTCATCAACACCGCCGGCGGCCTGCTGGCGCAGGACTACGAGATGCTGGAGGTCCAGACCCCCCATCGGCTCCTGCGCCACGAGTACCTGGCCGACTCGGCAGGGGCGGGCCGCTGGCGCGGCGGTCTCGGCGTGGAGACGGAGCTCGAGATCCACGGCGACGAGGTGACGGGCATCGTCTTCGGCGACGGGGTGGATGAGGAGGCGCGGGCCTTCGGGCTCTTCGGGGGGCACCCGGGCAGCCTCAACCGGATCGAGCTCCGGACGCCGGCGGGGCAGGTCCTCACGCCCCGCTCGAAGGACGTGATCGCCATCCCGCGCGGCAGCCTCTTCCGGCAGGCCGCAGGCGGCGGCGGCGGCTACGGCGATCCCCGGGAGCGCCCGGCCCGCCTCGTGGCCGCCGAGGTGCTGGACGGCCTCATCTCGGTGGAGGCGGCCCGGCGGGATTACGGCGTCTGGGTGGAACCGGACACGCTGGCGCTGGACGAGGCGCGCACCGCGGCGCTCTCTCCATCTCGCTTGAACGTCGAAGAATTCGCGTTGCGGCCGGGCCTCTTCGCGCCTCCGGCGCTCAGAGGGCGGCAGGGGAGGGGCGCGTGAGCGCGGCCGCCGTGGTCCACGTCGTCGTGAGCGGGCTGGCCACGGGGAGCATCTACGCCCTGATGGCGCTGGCGCTGGTCATCATCTACAACGCCACGCGGACGCTCAACTTCGCCCAGGGGGAGATGCTGATGGTCTCGACCTTCGTCGCCTGGGCGGCCCAGCGCGCCTGGCAGCTCCCCCTGCCGGTCATGCTGCTGGTGGCGGTCGCGGCGGGCGCCGCCGTGGCGCTCGTCTTCGAGCGCGCGATCATCCGCCGCTCCATCGCCGCCACCCACTGGGACGTGCTCATCATCACGGTGGGGCTGTCGCTGATCCTGCGCTCGGCGGCCGGTCTCGTCTGGACGCACGAGGACTTCGCCTTCCCCTCCTTCTTCGGCAACCGCCCCATGGTGGTGGGCCCGGTGAAGCTGGCGCCCGTGTCGCTGGGGATCATCGGCGGCTCGCTCCTCCTCATGCTCGGGCTCTACGCCCTCTTCACCCACACGCGCCTCGGGCGGGCCATGCGCGCGGTGGCGCAGAACCAGCGTGCGGCGCGGCTCATGGGGATCAGCGTGGAGCGCATGTACTCGCTGTCGTGGGTGCTGGCGGGAGTGGTGGGCGCCATCGCGGGCGTGCTCGTCGCGCCCGTGACCTTCCTCTCCACGAAGATGGGGCTCGTCGTCATCAACGGCTTCACGGCCGCGGTGATCGGTGGCTTCGGCTCCATGCCGGGGGCCGTGGCGGGGGGCATGCTGCTGGGCGTGATCGAGAACCTGGCCCCGCTGTACCTGCCCTCCGGGATCCGCTACTCCGTCCCCTTCCTCGTCCTGATCGCCATCCTCCTGATCCGCCCCGCCGGACTCTTCGGCCGGGTCGAGCAGAGGAAGGTCTGATGCGCCGCTGGGCCCTCGGCGCGGCGGCGGCAGGGATGCTCGTCTGGCCCTGGGTGGCTCCCCGGTACCTGATCTTCCTCGCGAGTCTCGTGCTGGTCAACGCGGTGGTGGCCATCGGGCTCAATCTCCTGAGCGGCTACACGAATCAGCTGTCCTTCGGGCACGCGGGCTTCCTCGCCATCGGGGCCTATGCCGCCGCGCTGCTCACGATCCACGCCCCCGCCGTGCCGGTGATCGTCACGCTGGCGGCGGCGGGAGCCGTCACGGCGGCGGTAGGGCTCGGCTTCGGCGTGCCGTGCCTCAGGCTCGGCGGGCTCTATCTCAGCATGGCGACGCTGGCCTTCGGCTTCGTGGTGTCCGAGGCCATCCTGAGCCTGGACGGGCTGACCCGGGGGGCCGATGGCCTGCGCGTGCCGGCCGGCCGCCTCGCGGGCTTCACGCTGTCGACGGACACCGCGCGCTACTACCTGACGGCGGCCGTGGCCTGGGTGCTCGTGGCGGCGGCCGTCAACCTGACGCGGAGCCGGGTGGGCCGCGCCTTCCTCGCCATCCGGGAGAGTGAGGTGGCGGCCCAGGCCAGCGGCGTCTCCCTGGCCGCCTACAAGACCGCGGCCTTCGTCGTGTCGGCCTTCTACACGGGCGTGGCCGGCGGGCTCTTCGCCTTCGTCGTCGGCTTCCTCTCGCCGGATGCCTTCGACGTGTTCCTCTCCGTGGACTTCGTCGTCATGATCATCCTCGGCGGGCTCGGCTCGGTGCCGGGCTCGATCGCGGGCGCCGCCGTCGTGACGGTGCTGCACGACTGGCTGGCCGCCTTCCAGAACTTCCGGCCGCTCATCTTCGGCGCGATCCTCATCGCCTGCATGCTCTTCATGCCCGGCGGGATGGCCCGCGCGCTGAGGCCGCTGGGGCGCCGGTGACCCACACCCCACAGAGGAGGACGCCCATGCGACTCATTTGTTCGCTCCTCACCGCGGCGCTGGCCCTCGTGGCGAGCGCGCCGGCCGCCGCCCAGCAGGGAGTCACCGACACGGAGATCGTGGTGGGTTGCTCCAACTCGTTCTCGGGCCCGCTGGCCTTCACGGGCGAGCAGCTCACGAAATTCGGCATCGACCTCTACTTCAAGGGCGTGAACGACGCCGGCGGCATCCACGGCCGGAAGGTCCGCACGGTCTACTACGACGACGGCTACCGGCCGCAGGACGCCGTGGCCAACACGAAGAAGCTCGTGGAGCAGGACAAGGTGTTCGCGATCCTGTCCTCGCAGGGGACGGCCCCGGTGGCGGCCACCGTGGACTACCTCGAGGAGAACCGCGTTCCGCTCCTCTTCCCGTACCAGGGCTCGACCGTGACCCGCGGGAAGAAGTACGTCCTCAACGGCATGACGCTCTACGACCGCCAGGCGCGGATGATGGTGGACTACCTCGTGGGGCAGCGGAAGCTCAAGAGCTTCGCGGCGATCTACCAGGACGACGAGTACGGCCGGGCCTTCCTCGGACCGTTCGAGAAGGAGCTGGGCCGGCATGGGCTCAAGCTGGCGGCGGCGGAGCCCGTGAAGCGCGGGGCCACGGATGTGAGCGCCCAGATCGCCAAGCTCCAGGTCGCCAAGCCCCAGGTGACCTTCCTCGTGCTCACCCCGGGTCCGGGGGCCCAGGCGCTCAAGGAGCGGCAGAAAATCGGCTGGACCGAGACGCTGATGGTCTCCTCGGGCCCGCTCACCGACGAGCGCTTCCTGGGGCTCGCCGGCGAGGCCGCGGAGGGGACCGAGGGGCTCTCCCTCTGGCCCGACCCGCTCACCTCCGACCTGCCCGGCGTCCGCGCCTACCGCGAGGCGCTCCAGAAGTTCGCGCCCAAGGCCGAGCCCAACCGCTACGCGCTCCACGGCTACTTCGCGGCCATGGTCTTCACCGAGGGGGCCAAGCGGGCGGGCAAGAGCCTGACACGCGAGGGGCTCATGACCGCGCTCACCTCCATCAAGGCCTTCGAGAGCGGCATCCTGCCGCCCATCAGCATCGGGTCGGACCTCGAGCCGCTCAAGCAGGGCTTCTGGGTGCGCATGGAGAAGGGGCGGTTCAAGCCGCTCACGGACTGGCTCAAGTCGGAGTGACCGTGGCGCTCCTCAGCGTCGAGGATCTCTCCATCGCCTTCGGCGGCCTCGCCGCCCTGTCGGGGGTGGCCCTCGAGGTCAACGAGGGGGAGATCTTCGCGCTGATCGGGCCCAACGGCGCCGGCAAGACCACGGTGTTCAACGTGCTGACCGGCCTCTACCGCCCGACGGGCGGCCGCATCACCTATGCGGGGGAGGACCTGCTGCGTCTGGCTCCCCACGAGATCGCCCGCCGAGGGGTGGGGCGCACCTTCCAGAACACCGAGGTGTTTCGCCAGCTGACGGCGCTGGAGAACGTGCTCATCGGCGAGCACGGGCAGCTCCGCAGCTCGGTGTGGAGCGCGGCGCTGGGGCTGCCCTGGGTACGGAGGGAGGAGGCGGCGGCCCGCCGGCGGGCGCTCGGGCTGCTCGAGCGCTTCGGGCTCCTGGACGTGGCCGAGGTGGAGGCGGGGAACCTCCCGCTGGGGAGCCAGAAGCGCCTGGAGATCGCCCGGGCGCTCGGCTCCGAGCCTCGCCTCCTCCTGCTGGACGAGCCGGCGGGCGGGCTCAACCCCACGGAGACCCGGACGCTCATGGAGCTGATCTGCGCGCTCCGGGAGGGGCTCAAGCTCACCGTCATGGTGGTCGAGCACGACATGGATCTGGTCATGTCCATCTCGGACCGGATCGCGGTGCTCGACTACGGGCGGAAGATCGCGGAGGGGAAGCCGCGGGAGATCACCGCGGACCCCGCGGTGATCGAGGCCTACCTGGGCAGAGATGCAGCCGACGCTTGAGCTCGAGGATGTGAGCGTGTACTACGGCAAGCGCCGGGCGCTCGAGGGGGTGTCGCTCCGTCTCGGCGAGGGGGAGATCGTCACGCTGCTCGGAGCCAACGGGGCGGGGAAGTCCACGACGCTCCGCGCGGTGTCGGGGCTCGTCCGGCCCTTGCGCGGGCGCGTCCTGTACGACGGCCGCGACATCACGGGCTGGGCGGCCGATGCCATCGTCGCGGCGGGCATCGGGCATGTGCCCGAGGGACGCGACCTCTTTCCCGAGTTCACGGTGCTTGATAACCTCCTGGTCGGCGGCCACACGGTGGCGCGGCGGGAGCTGGCCGCCCGCCTCGAGCTGGGCTTCGAGCTGTTTCCCCTCCTCCGCGAGCGGAAGCGGCAGCGGGCCGGGACGCTGTCGGGGGGCGAGCAGCAGATGCTGGCCATGGCGCGGGCGCTGGTGTCCCGGCCGCGCGTCCTCCTCCTGGACGAGCCGTCGCTGGGGCTGGCCCCCATGCTCACGCGGGAGATCTTCCGCGTGATCCGGCGGATCAACGAGCGGGGGGTGTCCGTGCTGCTGGTGGAGCAGAACGCGCGCCGGGCGCTGGGGGTGGCCGACCGCGGCTATGTGCTCGAGACCGGGCGTCTCGTGGTCTCGGGCCCCTCGCGGGAGTTGCTGGAGGACCAGCGGGTGCGCACCGCCTATCTCGGCCTCAGGCCGCCGGGCGCCGGCGCGGACCAGGGAGAGTGAGCGCATGATCCGCTTCACCCCGGAGCAGGAGGAGTTCAGGAAGTCGGTAGCCCGCTTCGTGGACGCCGAGGTCGCGCCAGCCGCGGCGGCCGTTGACGACCGGGCGGAGTTCCCCAGGGCGCTCTTCCGTCGTCTCGGGGAGCTGGGGTACCTGGGACTGCGTTATCCCGAGGCCTATGGCGGCGCCGGCTGCGACATGGTCACCTACTGCCTCTTCGCCGAGGAGCTCGCCCGGGGCTCGCTGTCGCTGGCGGCGGTGGGGGCCATGCAGTCGCTGATGGGCACGCACTTCATCTACCGGTACGGCAACGACGAGATCCGGCAGCGCTACCTCGTCCCCGCGCTCCGGGGCGAGCTCGTGGCCACCTTCGCGCTCACCGAGCCCGATGCCGGCTCCGATCTGGCGAACATCACGGCGCGGGCCGAGCGGCGAGGGGACGGCTGGGTGCTGAGGGGACGCAAGACCTGGGTCACGAACGCCCCTGTCGCGGATGTCCTCACCGTGGCCGCCAAGACCTCGGCCGAGCGCGGCATGAAAAACATCGCCCTCTTCCTGCTGGACCGTGCAGCGATGCGCGGGATCTCACTCGGCAAGAAGATCGACAAGATGGCCGTGCGGGCCTCGGAGACGGGGGAGATTGTGCTGGAGGACGTCGAGGTGCCGGACGAGCATCTCCTGGGCGGCGAGACGGGCGGGGTGGAGAAGGTCGGCGGCGTACTGGCCGAGGCCCGCATCATGACCTCCGCGCTGTCGGTGGGGCTGGCCCGCGCGGCGTACCAGGCGGCGCTCGAGTACGCGCGCCAGCGGGTGGCCTTCGGCAAGCCCATCGTCGAGCACCAGGCCATCTCCTTCAAGCTCGCCGACATGCTCACCGCGATCCACGCCGCGACCCTCATGACCTACCAGGCGGCGGGGCGCCTGGACGCCGGGCAGCCGGTGGGCCGGGAGGCCGCCATGACCAAGCTCTTCGCCTCCGAGATGGCCGTGCGGGTCACCGACGAGGCCACGCGCGTGCTGGCCTCCTACGGGCTCGCCATGGAGTACCCGGTGCAGCGCTACTTCCGCGACGCCCGCTTCCTCCTTCCGGGCGGCGGCACCTCCGAGATTCTGCGCCTGATCATCGGGCGCGAGCTGGACTGGGACCGCGGGGGAGCCTTCGCATGAACGGCCCGCCCACCCCCATGTTCCAGCCCTCGGTGGAGACGCGCCCGCGGGAGCAGCTGGAAGCCCTCCAGCTCGAACGGATGCGCCGCACGCTGGGCCTCATCAGGGAGAACGCCGCCTACCGCAAGCGCCTCGGCCGGGTGGACGCCGAGGCGCTCCGGTCCGCCGCCGACTGGGCGCGGCTGCCCTTCCTCACCAAGGAGGCGCTGCGGGATGCCTACCCCTTCCAGCTCTGCTGCGCACCCCGGGGGACCATCCAGCGGGTGCACATGTCCTCCGGCACCACCGGCAATCCCATCGTGAACCCGTACACGCGCGCCGACATCGCCCAGTGGGGCGAGGTCATGGCCCGCTGCTACGCGGCGGCGGGCGTCACCTCGGCCGACATCGTCCAGATCACACCCTCCTTCGGCCTGTTCACCGGAGGCTTCGGCTTCCACTACGGCGCCGAGCGGCTGGGCGTCATGGTGATCCCGGCGGGCGCCGGGCGCAGCGCCTTCCAGCTCAAGCTCATGAAGGATCTCGGCGCGACGGTGCTGGCGGGCATCGCCACCTATCCGCTGCGCCTCCTCGAGGTCGCGCGGGAGGAGCGCTTCGACCTGCGGCAGCTGAGGCTCCGGGTGGCCATCCTGGGGTCGGAGATGTGGTCCGACGACCTGCGCGCCCTCATCGAGCGCGAACTCGGCGTCGAGACCTTCGACATCATCGGCATGACCGAGAGCGGGGGGCCCGGGCTCGGCATCGACTGCCGGGCGCATGACGGGATCCACGTCTGGGAGGACCACTACTACTGCGAGATCGTGGATCCCGTGACCGGCGCGCTGCGCCCGGACGGGCAGGAGGGGGAGCTGGTGCTCTCCACGCTCACGCGCGAGGGACTGCCCCTGGTCCGGTACCGGACGGGCGACCTCACCCGCGTGGTGAGCCGGGATCCCTGCGCCTGCGGGCGCACCCATCTCCGGCTCGACCGGCTGCGCGGGCGCACCGACGATATGGTGATCTTCAAGGGGGTGAACTTCTACCCGCGCCAGATCGAGTCGCTGGTGGTCGGCCGAGCAGGCCTCGGCCACGAATACCAGGTGATCCTCGAGCGCAACCCGGAGGGCGCCGAGAGACTGCGCCTGCTCATCGAGGTGACGCCGGACTTCGATCCGCAGAGCCTCAGAGGGATCGAGCGGGACTTCAAGGATGTTCTCAACCTCACCCCGGAAGTGACCGTCCTCAAGGAGGGGGAGATCCCGCGGCCCCAGGGGAAGGCCGTGAGGGTGGTGGACCGCCGCGCAGCCGCAGGATGAACTTAACATAATGCGCCTTATCGGACATTACGAGGCGCTCGGGGCGAACCCTCGACACACGCCGCCAGGAGACTCGGGCTTCCTACTGCTTCGGTGGGGCCGGCAGGCTGGCGAGCCGGCTACGGATGTCGTCGGCGCGCCGGGTATCCGGGCGCTCCTTGAGGAGGCGCGAGTACGTCTCTCGCGCCGCGGCCGGGTTGCCGCCGAACTCCTGGGCGCGGCCAAGACCCAGGAGCATCTCCTCGTAGAGGAAGTCCTTGGAGGACAACCCGTTGAGGGCTGCCTGGAAGGCCGCCTGGGCCCGAGCGTAATCGCGCTGCCCCTCCCAGCTATAGGCGATGCCGAGAGCCGCCAGGCTCCTGAGGGTGCCCGTGGCTCCCTTGGCGATGGCGATCTCGTAGGCGCCCCGCGCCGCGGCGTGCTGGCCGGCGTCGAGGCGGAGGTTGGCGAGGCGGTAGGCGGCCTCCGGGGCTCCCGAGAAGCGCGGGTGCTCGGTGAGGACGGTCTCGAGGGCGCGCAGCGCCTTGTCGCGGGCCTCGGCCGGGGCTCCGGGTGCTGTCGCCTGCTGGGCGAGATCAGCCGCGGCGACGAGCGCCAGGCGGGCACGGGTGTCCTGCGCGCCGTACCAGCTGTAGCCGCCGAAGGCCGCGGCGCCAAGCACGAGCAGGGCGCCCAGACCAATGAGGGTCCAGCGCGCGGTGCGGGACTCTCTGAGCCACGTCGCGACAAAGTCGCGCATCGGCATCAGCCTCCGGCCGGGGGCGGGGCGGGGCGCGTCGTCGCGGGGCGCTCCACCCAGATCTCCCCCTTGACCGAGGCGCCGTCGGCGGCCGAGAAGCTGCCGGTGCGGAGGGTCCCGGTGAGGACGCCCGAGGGCAGGATCTCCACGCGCGTCGAGGCCGAGAGATTGCCGCGCACGGTGCCGCCGATCACGATGGCCGCGGCGTCGATGTTGGCGTCCACCTGGGCGCCCTCGCCCACGAGCACGCGCCCGGTCACCTTGATCTCGCCCTCGAACTTGCCGAGGATCTGGAAGTCCCCTTCCCCGGCCAATTCGCCGCGGAAGGAGAGGCGGCTGCCGACGAGGGCGCCGGCCGGCGCACTGACGGCCTCCATCCGCCGCGGCAGCGCCTCTGCGGGCTCGGCGTCGCTCGCCGCGCCGCTCAGGCCGAGGTAGTCGAGCGCGGCGCGCATCACGCCCACGACCGGGCTCCGGGTGTCGGATCAGGCGATCGGCTCACGCTCGTATGCTAGGCGGGGCAGGCCGGAGAGTCAAGGAAAGGAGCGAGTGCTTGTCACAGCATCCGCGATTCTGCATGGCCTGCGGGGGCCGGCTCGCCACCGTCCGCGAGGAGGGACGGTTGCGACTCCGCTGCCGCCGCTGCGGCTGGACCTTCTACAACAACCCGGTGCCCGCGGTGCTCGGCATCGCCGAGCGCGGGGGGCGCGTGCTCCTGGCCCGCCGGGCCGCGCCGCCGTACGCGGGGACATGGGACCTGCCGGGCGGCTTCCTCGAGGCGGGAGAGACGCCGGAGCGGGCCCTGGCGAGGGAGCTGCGCGAGGAGCTCGGCGTCCGGGCCCTGGCCCCGCGCTTCATCGGCTTCTTCACCGACAGCTACGGCGCGGGCGGCATGCCCGTCCTCGCAGCGGTGTACCGGGTCCGACTCGCGGGCGAGCCCTCCGCCATGAGCGACGTCTCCGAGGTGCGGTGGTTCCCGCGGCGGCGGCTTCCACTCCGCGGCATCGCCTTCCCCGCCATGCGCCGGGCGCTCCGCGCCTATGGCCGCGGCGCGGCGCGCTTGCCCTGATGATCCAGCGCTGACCGGCGCCGATGCGCGTCCTGCTCGTCTACTTCAATCCGGCGCGGGACCTCCTCCCCGCGCCACCCATCGGGCTCGCCTACGTCGCCAGCGCCACCGAGCGCGCCGGCCACGAGGTGCGCGTGCTCGACCTCCTGGCCCGCGAGCGCCCGGGCGCGGAGGTGGCGCAGGCCGTGCGGGGCTTCGCCCCTCACGCCGTGGGCATCTCGGTGCGCAACATCGACAACATCGTCCGCCAGCGTCCGGCCTGGCATCTGGGGGAGCTCGCGCAGCTGCTCGCGGCGGTGCGCCGCGAGAGCCCTGCCCCCATCGTGCTCGGCGGTCCGGCGGTGTCCATCCTGGGCACGACGGCGCTCACCCGCCTCGACGCGGACTTCGCGGTGGTCGGCGAGGGCGAGGAGACCTTCCCGGCGCTCCTGTCCGCCCTGGAGACCCACGGCCCCTACGACGCGATCCAGGGACTCTGCTACCGCGATGGCGGCACCGTGCGCTGCACGCCCCCGGCGCGACTGCCCCGCTTCGGTCCCTCCGGCATGGAGCGCTGGGTCCACTGGCCCGCGTACGAGCGGCGAGGCGGCACCTGGGCGATCCAGACCAAGCGCGGCTGCCCGCTCCGGTGCAGCTACTGCGCCTACCCGGGCATCGAGGGCCAAACCGGCCGGATGCGCTCCGCCGAGGAGGTCGTGGACGAGATCGAGCATGTCATGGCCCGCGTGGGTCCGCGCACCTTCGAGCTGGTGGACTCCACCTTCAACGTCCCGCCGGAGCCCGCGGCCGCGCTCTGCCGGGAGATCATCCGCCGCGGCCTCCGCGTCAACCTGACGGCGATGGGCGTCAACCCCCTGGGCGTCTCGGAGGCGCTGTTCGCGCTCATGCGGCGGGCGGGCTTCAACTCCATGATGATCACCCCCGAGGCCGCCAGCGACGTCATGCTCCGGGCCCTGCGGAAGGGGTTCACGGTGGAGGACGTGCGCCGCACGGCCGCGCTGGCCCGGGACTCGGGCATCGCCAGCGCCTGGTTCTTCATGCTCGGGGGGCCGGGGGAAACGCGGGACACGGTGGAGCAGACGGTGTCCTTCGTGGAGCGCCACCTGAGCTGGGGAGGCTGCGTGTCCATCTTCATGACGGGCATCCGCATCCTGCCCGGCACCGAGCTGGCGCGCCGCGCCTTCGCCGAGGGGCACCTGGCGCCGGATCGCGACCTGGCCGAGCCGGCCTTCTATCTCTCGCCCGCCGTGGACGAGGATTGGATCCTCGCCCGCGTCAGCCGCGCCATCGGCCGCTGCCCGGCCGTGGTGCATGCCGCCGAGGAAGGCGGCTCGGCCTACGAACGGCTAGTGGACCGCGCCCTCGGCCTGCTCGGCGTCGCCCCGCCGTACTGGCGCTTCCTGCCGCTCCTGCTGCGCGTGCCCCCGGTGCCCGCGCTGCGTCGGCGCTACCGGCCCGCCGGCGCCGCGACCGCCCCGCCGCCTAGCGCGCGCTGACCACGGTGGTGCAGGCGCTTCCGAGCTTGGGCAGATCCTCGCGGGGGGCCTGCTCCCAGCGGAGCGCGAGGCGCTGGCCACGCGCGAAGGGGCAGAAGGGATCGGCGGCCTCTAGGTCCCCCATCAGCGCCCGCCGGCCAGCGCAGCCTCCCCCGCACGGGCACCCCGCGCACACCGACGGGAGCTGCCGGGCGGCCCTGAACTCCGCGGTCTCGATGATGGACTCGCCGAGCGCCTCGAGGTCCCCGAGCCGCAGCGTACTGTCGGGCCAGTACGTGCACGGCAGGACGCGCCCGTCCGGAGCCACGCGCACGGTGGACCGGCCACAGCCAGGAGCCGCCACGTCCTCGAGGCCGAGGACGCCGGCCAGCACGGGCTCCGTCGTGGCCACGAGCCGCGTCGCCTCGGCGAGGCGCCGCATGGCGCGCCAGAACTCCTCGTAGCCCACGCTGAACTGCTCGCTCCTCGAGGGCTGGTAGATGTTGACGCGCAGGTGGGCGCCGAAGGACGCGGCGACCCGGGCGATCCCCGCCAGCCGCAGGTGATTGATGCGCATCAACACCGCGGTCACCGTCACCGGGACGCCCAGCGCGCTCGCGCGCTCGAGCGTGTCCATCACCAGGCGCCAGTTGCCGCGCCCGCGGAAGCCGTCGTGCTCGCGCTCGGTCGGGAAGTCCAGCGAGCACTCCACGGCCTGGAAGCGCTTGACGATCTCGTCGGGCAGGGACTGGATGCTGAGGCCGTTGGAGGTGATACTCACGGGCAGCCGGCGCTCATGCAGGTCGTCGAGGATCGCCCGGTAATTCGGGTGCAGGCCGTTCTCGCCGACGCCGAGGTTCACCGAGCGCACGGGCATGCTGTCGCACACCCGGGCGACGTCCTGGCGGGAGAGGCGGCCGGCCGCCAGCTCCGGGCGGTAGCAGTGCGGACAGCGGAGATTGCACTCGTTGGTGAGGCCGATTCCCAGCGCGAACCGCCTGGCCACGGTTCCCCCGCCCCCCCCGGCCGCGGCTAGTCGTCCCCGGAGCGCACTCCGTAGGAGGAGACCACCAGGCGCTGGGTGCCCGCAAGCTCCAGATGCTGCAGGACCTTCCACTCGTCGAGGATGGTCGGGATCCGATCGGCCATGGCCGTCCCGTAGTAGTCGAGGAACTCCTTGGTGAAGACCACCCGGTGCGCGGTTTGCCCGCTCGCCGCCAGGATCACGAAGGCCTGGCCCTCGCGGACCCGATCCCACGACGAGACCGGCGTGTAGTAGCGAAAATGATCGCGCAGGTACGCCTCCACCTGCCGGACCGCCGTGGCGTTCACGAACGGCCGCTCGGGCGCCGCCAGCGAGAAGTCGTCCTCCTCCAGACGCACAATGGAGTAACCGAGGGCCCGGAGCTCGTGGGCGCTAGCAGTGGTCCCTCGCCGCTCGGCGCCTCGCCGCTCCGTGCCAGCGGCCATCGCGCGCCTGCGTCGCTCCCGCTGCCGGCGATCGCCGTGGCGGCGGTCGACGACGACGCTCACGTCGCCTTCCGGGAACTCGTGGGTGAGATGGCTCAGCAGCTCGGGTTGCTCCCGCGCCACGACGAACAGCACTCGGGCCATATTCCCTCTCTCTGGCACCGCGCGACGTGGATCTCTATCACGCATCCAAACGCCCCGGTGCGCACACCCTGCACGTTCGGTGCCGGACAGTCCCGATGCGCGAAAACGAGCAAGTACGAGGCCGCCCGCGCCCTCGCGCGCGTCGACCGTAAGATTTCCCGACGCGCCCGGGTCACCGGGCGGCCGGCACGCAGGGCTCGCCACGGGGCGCGAGTCTAGCAGAAGCGGCACCAGGCCTCAAGGACTACGGCTCGGCAGGCGACTGCCTCGAGCCGCCACCGCGCCCGCTCCCGCTCCGCCGCCTCGCCTCGGCATCCTTGCGCATCGCCTCGGCATGCGGGTAGACTCACTGCGCCCCATGCGCCCCCGGGAGGAGTTCCGCTTCCAGCACCACCTCGGCCACGAGCCGTGAACGGGCCCCCGGTCCGGCTCTACCTCGTCCGTCACGGCAAGGCGGCGGTGTCCTTCACGGAGTCCCAGGATGCGCCGCTCGACCCCTCGGGTCTCGCCCAGGCCGAGGCGCTGGCGGCGCGGCTGGCCCCCCACGGCCCCCTGCCCATCGTCTCGAGCCCCATGCGCCGGGCGCGCGAGACAGCAGCACCCCTCGAGCAGCTCTGGGGACGCCCGGCCCGCATCGAACCCGCCATCTCCGAGATCCCCTCGCCCGGCCTCCCGCTGGCCGAGCGCGCCCGGTGGCTGCGGGGGATTCTCGGGAGCCGCTGGCCGCTCGTCGCTCCAAGCCTGGTCGCCTGGCGCATCACGCTGGTGGCGACGCTGGCCGCGATCGCCGAACCGACCGTCTTGGTCAGCCATTACGTGGCGATCAATGCGGCGGTGGGCGCGGCCGTGGGCGACGACCGTGTGACGCTCTTCGCCCCGGACACCTGCTCGGTCACGGTGCTCGATGTCGAGGCCGGCCGCCTTCGCCTCGTGGAGCGCGGCCCGGAGGCCGAGACCCCCGTCCTGTGACCCCCGCCCCGGAGCTCAGGGGCGAGACAGCGGCTCCTGTCCGCTCAGAGGCGCGGACCTGTCGGCTAGCGAGGGGGGCGAGGCACTCCCGGGAAGCAGCCCGGGTCCCGGAGGAAGACCCGGGCGAAGGCCTCCTGCGCGTCGGTTCCCTGCTGTGCGAGCACCTGGAAGGCCTCGATGCAGGCCCGCGGGCAGCAGTTTGACGGGCCCGATCCCGGAGGGCCCAGCGGGCATGTCCGCGCGGCGGTCACGCAGGGGCCGAAGGCGCGGGGGCGGTCCTGCTCCGGCGCCGCGCGGATGCAGTCCAGGATCCCCTGGGTGCAGGCGCTCTGCGCCTCGATGGCCTCCATGGTCCGCCGCGCTCCGGGATCCTCCTTCTCCATCTCCCTGAGCGCCTGTTCCTTGGCCTGCTCCTCGATGTCGCGGATGCATCTCTCGACGCGGGGCCGGCAGGTCGCCTCGTGCTCTCCCCGGGCCTGGCACTGCTCGGCCATCAGGAGGCAGGGGGCCAGGAGCCGGCGCAGGGGCGCCTGGATCAGCTCCTCGTAGGCGCCTCGGGGCTCGGCCACGACCGGGGCGACGAGGCAGAGCCCGATGGCGATTCCGCCCAGGACCCCGAGGGCAGTCCCCGTCCGGAGCCCGAGGCCCCGCCCGCCCCGCGGCGCCCCCCTCATCGGGTGGCGTCGCGGCGCGCCGCCGGGATGGGATCGGCCTGTCACGGGAGTTGATGGTAGCACCCGGCTCTCTCGAACCTGAGGCTCGGCTTGCCCCCGCCGCGCGGAACGGCGAAGATAGTGACCGGCGCGGTGGCGCCGCGCCAGGCTCGACATGACCGCCTCCCGGCCCCGGCCCCAGAAGGACAAGCGTTCGCCCGGCGCGACGCCCGGCAGCGCCGCCGATCCCGTGCGCAATCTCCTCCCCGATCAGCGGCAGGCGCTTCGCGCCCTCTTCGCTCCCGCGCGCGTGGCCGTGGTGGGAGCCACGGAGAAGGAGGGCAGCGTCGGGCGGACGCTGCTCTGGAACCTGATCACGCACCCCTTCGGCGGCACTGTCTTCCCCGTCAACCCGAAACGCACGAGCCTGCTGGGCATCAAGGCCTACCCCGACCTCGCCTCGCTCCCCGAGCCGGTGGACCTCGCGGTGGTCGTCACGCCCGCCCCGGCGGTGCCCGCCGTGATCGCCGACTGCGTGCGCGCGGGCGTCAGGGGGGCCATCGTGATCTCCGCCGGCTTCAAGGAGACCGGCGCAGCCGGCGCGGAGTTGGAGCGGCAGGTCCTGGCCGAGGCGCGGCGCGGCCGCCTGCGCATCATCGGCCCCAATTGTCTCGGCGTGATGAATCCCCTCAACGGCCTCAACGCGACCTTCGCCAGCGCCATGGCCCGCCCCGGGAACGTGGCCTTCCTGAGCCAGAGTGGCGCGCTCTGCACCGCGGTGCTGGACTGGAGCCTGCGCGAGAACGTGGGCTTCAGCCTCTTCGTCTCGGTGGGCTCCATGCTCGACGTGAGCTGGGGCGACCTCATCCTCTACGTCGGCGACGACCCGCGCACCCAGGCGGTCCTGATCTACATGGAGTCCATCGGGGATGCCCGCGCCTTCCTCTCGGCCGCGCGCGAGGTGGCGCTCAGCAAGCCGATCATCGTCATCAAGCCCGGCCGTACCGAGGGGGCCGCGCGCGCGGCGACCTCGCACACGGGCGCGCTGGCCGGTCGCGATGACGTGCTGGAGGCGGCCTTCCGGCGCAGCGGCGTGCTCCGCGTCGAGAGCATCGCCGAGCTGTTCTACGCCGCCGAGTCGCTCGCCAAGCAGCCGCGGCCGCGGGGGCCGCGGCTCGCCATCGTGACCAACGCCGGAGGCCCCGCCGTCCTCGCCACCGACGTGCTCCTGCTCCGGGGCGGCCAGCTCGCGGAGCTGTCCGCGGAGACGCTGGGCGCCCTCGACCGGCTCCTGCCGCCCGCCTGGAGTCACGCCAACCCCGTGGATGTGCTGGGCGACGCCGACCCCGCGCGCTACGCCCGCGCCGTCGAGATCGTCGCCGCCGACCCGGGCAGCGACGGCCTGCTGGTGATTCTCACGCCCCAGGCGATGACCGACCCGACGCGGACCGCGGAGGAGCTCAAGCCGCACGCGCGCCTGACTGGCAAGCCGCTCCTGGCCAGCTGGATGGGCGGCGCCGAGGTGGCGGCCGGCGAGAGCATTCTCAACCGCGCCAGCATCCCCACCTTCCCCTACCCGGACACCGCCGCGCGCATGTTCACCACCATGTGGCGCTACGCCGAGAACCTGCGCCTGCTGTACGAGACGCCGACGCCCGCCACCGCCGCCGACGCGGACCGGCCGGAGGCCGCCGGCGCGCTGCTTGACTCGGTGCGGCGCGCCGGGCGCACGCTCCTCACCGAGGCGGAGTCCAAGAAGCTCCTCGCCGCCTACGGGATCCCCACCGTGCCGACCCGCGTCGCCACCGACCCCGAGGCAGCCCAGCGCGCCGCGGCGGAGCTCGGGTTCCCCGCGGTGGTGAAGCTCCACTCCGAGACGATCACCCACAAGACCGACGTCGACGGCGTCCGGCTCAACCTGCCCGATGCGGCGGCGGTGGGCGCGGCGTGGCGCGACATCGAGGCCGCGGTGGCCCAGCGCGCAGGCCCCGGGCACTTCCAGGGCGTCACGGTCCAGCCCATGGTCAGCCTCGACGGCTACGAGCTGATCGTGGGCAGCAGCATCGACCCGCAGTTCGGGCCGGTCCTCCTCTTCGGCGCCGGCGGGCGTCTCGTCGAGGTCTTCCGGGACCGGGCCCTCGGTCTGCCGCCGCTGACCAGCACGCTGGCCCGGCGGCTCATGGAGCAGACGCGCATCTACCAGGCGCTCCAGGGTGTGCGGGGCCAGCCGCCGGTGGACCTCGCCCGGCTCGAGCAGCTGCTCGTGCGCGTGAGCCAGCTCGTCGTCGAGCAGCCGCGCATCCAGGAGCTCGACATCAATCCCCTGCTCGCCTCGGGCGAGCAACTGCTGGCGCTGGATGCCCGCGTCGTCCTCCACGCGCCCGAGATCCCGGACTCGGCGCTGCCGCAGCCCGCCATCCGCCCGTACCCGCGCCAGTACCAGTGGGACTGGCGGCCGCGGGATGGCAGCCGGCTCACCATCCGCCCGATCCGCCCGGAGGACGAGCCGCTCATCGCCGAGTTCCACGGCACGCTTTCCGACCGGAGCGTCTACATGCGCTACCTGCACCCCATCGCGCTCCACCAGCGCATCGCGCACGAGCGGCTCGCGCGGATCTGCATCGTCGACTACGACCGCGAGATCGTTCTGGTGGCCGAGGAGCCGGCGGCCGCAGGGGACGGGCGCCTCATCGTGGGGGTGGGGCGGCTGACCAAGCTCCACTGGTCGGAGGAGGCGGAGTTCGCCCTGCTCGTGAGCGATCGGTTCCAGCGCCGCGGGCTCGGCACCGAGCTCCTGCGTCGCATCGTGGAGGTCGGGCGCGGCGAGAGGCTCCGCCGCATCGTCGGCTACATCTCCGCCGAGAACACCCAGATGCTCCAACTGGCCACGCGGCTCGGCTTCCGCGCCGCGCCCCAGGAAGAGGACCGCTCCGTCGTCGAGGCGATCCTCGACCTGTGAGGGGGCTCCGTCGCGGCGGCAGGCGCGGTCCGCAGCGAGAGGTGGCCCCGATGCTCGACCTTCCCAAGGAGTCCTGGACGCTCGTCCATGCCCTGCGAGCCCAGGCCCGGCGACTGAGAGACCGCCCGTTCCTGACCTTCCACGACGGCGCCACGCTGACCTTCGGCGAGCTCGACCGGGACAGCGACCGCGTCGCGTCGGCCCTCGCCCGGCTCGGCGTCCGGCCGGGCGATCGGGTCCTGGCGCTGGCCCGGAACTCCGCCGCCTTCCTGCTGGCCATGCTGGGGGCCCAGAAGCGAGGAGCGATCTTCACGCCGATCAACACCGAGCTGAGGGGGGCTTTCCTTGAGCATCAGCTCCGCAACGCCGCGCCGTCGGTGCTCCTGGTCGACGATGAGCTGCGCTCCAACTTCGACACTGCGGACGTGTCGGGACTGACCGCCTCTCACACCGTCGTGGTCGGCGACCCGTCCACCCGGGCCGTGCCCGGGACGGTGGCCGTGCCCTTCGCCGAGCTCGTGGCGGGGCGCCTCGATCCCGACGCCGTGATCACCCCGGACCCGCGGGAAGTCTGCATGATCATGTACACGTCGGGGACCACCGGGCCCTCCAAGGGCGTGCTCATGCCGCATGGGCACTGCTATCTCTTCGGGCTCGGCCTGGCGCAAGCCATCCGGCTGGGCCCCGACGACCGCTACTACGTCTGCATGCCCCTCTTCCACGCCAACGCGCTGCTGATGCAGGTGGTCGGCTGCCTGCTGGCCGGCACCCCGGCGCACATCGCCAGGCGCTTCTCGGCGTCGACCTGGCTCGAGGAGGTCCGGGCCGCGGACGCCACCGTCACCAACGCGCTGGGGGTGATGCCCGAGTTCATCTTCCGGCAGCCGCCCACGGCCAGGGACAGGGAGCACCGGCTGCGCCTCGTCATGGCCGTCCCCATCGCCGAGGAATGGGGCGCCGCCTTCGAGGAGCGCTTCGGGGTGCGGTTCTTCCAGGGGTTCGGGATGACCGAGTGCAATATCGTCGCCTACAGCGACCCCGCTGACCCCGTCCTGCCCGGCTGCGCGGGCCGGGTGCGCTCGGACTGGTTCGACGTCCGCATCGTCGACCCCGACACCGACGAGCCGCGGCCCCCGGATGTTGTGGGCGAGATCGCCGTCCGCCCCCGCCTCGCCTCGTGCTTCTCGGCCGGCTACTACCGGATGCCCGAGAAGACCGTGGAGGCGTGGCGCAACCTGTGGTTCCACACGGGCGACGCCGGCCGGCTGGACCCGCGCGGGCGGCTCTGGTTCGTCGACCGCATCAAGGACTGCATCCGCAGGCGGGGGGAGAACATCTCCTCCTACGAGGTCGAGCAGGTGCTCAACGCCCATCCGGGGGTGGCGGAGAGCGCGGTGATCGGCATCCGGGCCGTCGGCGCCGGCGGCGAGGAGGAGGTCAAGGCGTGCATCGTCCCGGCCGGCGCGCCCCCGGATCCGGTGGAACTCCTCGACTGGTGCGTCCGCCGCATGCCGCGCCCCGCGGTGCCACGCTTCCTCGAGTTCATGCCCGCCCTGGAGAAGACGGCGACCGGCAAGATCCGCAAGCAGGACCTTCGCAATGCCGGCGTCACCCCGTCCACCTGGGATCGGGAGTCGGTCGGCTACGTCGTGCCCCGTTGACCTCACCCCGGAGGGAGGACCCCACATGAGGCTGCCGTCGAAGATCGTCGATCTCTCGATGCCGCTGGACAACGAGACGCTCTGCGACCCGGACATCATGCGTCCGAGAATCCAGTACGTGACCCAGCGGGACAATGCCGGGGCGATGGCGGGGTTCTTTGAGGGCATGCGCCCGGCCGACCTGCCCAACGGGGAAGGCTGGGCCTGGGAGGTCATCACCCTGACCACCCATAACGGCACGCACATGGATGCGCCGTGGCACTACCATGCGCGCGACCGGAACGGCAAGCCCATGCAGACCGTCGACCAGCTGCCGCTGGACTGGTTCTTCCGGCCCGGCGTGAAGCTCGACTTCCGCGACAAGCCCGACGGCTACATCGTCCAGCCGGCGGACGTCGAGGCGGAGCTCGCGCGGATCGGGCACAGGCTGCAGCCGCTGGACATCGTGCTCGTCAACACGAGCGCGAGCGCCTACTACGGCACGGCCGAGTACCTGGACCACGGCATTGGGATGGGGAAGGAGGCGACGCTGTACCTGACGCGCGATCATGGCGTGCGGGTCACCGGCATCGACGCCTGGGGCTGGGACGCGCCGTTCACGTTCGCGCGGGAGCAGTACGCCAGGGACCGCGACGCCAGCAAGGTGTGGCAGGGCCACTGGGCCGGCATCGAGCAGCCGTACTGCCACATGGAGAAGCTGTTGAACCTGGAGCAGCTGCCGGCCACCGGCTTCCTGGTCAGCTGCTTCCCGTGGAAGATCAAGGCGGCATCGGCCGGATTCGTCCGCGCCGTCGCCATGTTCGACTGAAGCCGAAAGTGGTGCCCCCGGGGTGACTCGAACACCCGGCACGCAGTTTAGGAAACTGCTGCTCTATCCACCTGAGCTACGGGGGCATGCCTCCGCGGCCAGCACGCAGTCTCGATTCTAGCACCTCGCGCGGGGGTCTCAGCTGAGGTCGGAGAGATCCACGCCCCGCGCGGCGGGGGACACCGGCCGGCGCTGGCGCAGCGCCTCGAGGTCCTCGACCTGCTCGACGGGGCGCCCCAGGCGCAGGGCGACCTCCGCCACCGTGGGCATGCGCCCCAGCTCCTGCGCCAGCCCCGCGCGCGCCCTGCCGTACTGCGACAGCAGGAGATCCACGTGCACCCGCAGCCGGCTCACGCGGGCCTGGTGGGCCAGCGCGCGGACGAGGGCCTGGCGAATCCACCAGGTCGCGTAGGTGGCGAAGCGCGCGCGCCGGTCCGGGCGGAACGTCCCGACCGCGTGGAGCAGGCCCACGTTGCCCTCCTCGATGAGGTCGGGAAGGGACAGCCCGCGCTTCACGTACCGGCGGGCCAGGCTCACCACGAGGCGAAGGTTGGCCTCCACCAGGCGCCGCTCCGCCTCGGCCTCCCCGGCCTGGACGCGGCGCGCGGACTCCCGCTCCTCGTCGGCGCCGAGGAGCCTGATGCCGCGGATCTCGTCGAGGTAGAGCCGCAGGAGCGCGCGGTTCCGCTCCGCGGCCTCGGGTGGCTCCTTGGCGTCGCCGAACACCGAGAGGTCGGCCGCCAGGACGGTCTCCACGGGCTCCTCGGCGCCCTCGATGCGCTCCTCGAGGTCCTCCTCACTCATCCTCGTCGTCGTCCTCGGGCGGCTCGGGCATCTCCTCCGCGCCCGTCAGGACCACATCCCGGGCCGGCAGCAGGTAGAGGGGGTTGTAGACCTTGCCTTCATGGCGGATCTCGAAGTGAACGTGGTAGGCAGTGGCCCGGCCGCTCCGTCCCGCGGTCCCGATGACGGTGCCGGCCTCCACTCGATCCCCTGCCTCGACGAAATTCTGAAGGTTGTGAGCGTAGATGCTCGTGAACCCGTTGTCGTGCTCGATTCGCACGATCCGGCCGTACGACCGCTCCCAGCCGCTGAAGTACACCGTCCCGGGCGCCGCGGCGAGGATGGGCGTGCCCACCTCCGCCCTGATGTCGATCCCCGCGTGCCAACCGCTCCGACGCTGGCCGAAGCCGGAGAGCACCGGGCCCAGGACGGGCCAGGTGAAGTCGATGCTCCGCCCGTTGAACTCGGGCACGCCCAGGAAGAAGCGTGTCGGGACGCGCCGGGGTCCCGCCGAGACCAGCAGCGTCCCATCGGAGCGGGCCACGGGGGCGCGAGGCTCCGCCACCGCCGCTGCCGGCGCGCCCTGGCAGCCGGGGATGTCGAGCCGCTGGCCAATCCGGAGGGATTCCGGGCGGGCCAGGCGGTTGCCGTCGATGAGGGCCTGGCGTCTCACCCGGTAGCGGGCGGCGATGCGGATCACGGAGTCACCGGCCTGCACCACGTGAACGCACGGAGCCGGCCGGGACTCGGAGCCCTTCTGCATCTTGGGGAGCGCCCGCTTCTGCGGGCTCTTGAGGGGGGGAGGCTCGGCATGCGCGGAGGCCCCCTGGGCGAGGAGCAGACCGGGCACGAGAAGCCCGATCCCGATCGCGCGCCGGGCGTGGGTCCGGCAGGGCGTCACGGATCGAACTCCGCGTAGCGGATCCCGAAGGACGTGAAGCGCCCCGTGGCCGGCCGCCACATGACCTCCACCTTCTCCACGCGGGCCAGCGGCGGCCCCTTCTCGAGCTCCCGCGCCAGCTCGTCGATCACGCGGCGCCAGCCCTCCACCCGCACGCGGACCCGGCCGTCCTTCAGGTTCATGACGTAGCCCGCGAGACCCAGCTGGCCCGCCTTGCGCTCCACGAAGTTGCGATAGCCGACGCCCTGGACGCGCCCGCCGACGACGATCTCGGCGGCGCTGCGGATGTCGGCGGCGCTCATGGAGAGTGGGCCCGGCGCCGCGGCCGGCGGCGAATCAAGACAGCGCATGCCCGCGGGCCGGGGGAGGAAAAATGGTCGGGGCGACTGGATTTGAACCAGCGACCTCCTGCTCCCGAAGCAGGCGCGCTACCAAGCTGCGCTACGCCCCGACCTCGCATGGCACCGCTCGACCCCGGCTCCTCAGGCCTGCCACGCGTACTTCCCGATGAGCTTGACGAACACGCATCCCGAGTCGTCGGTGACGCGCATCTCCCCCCGCGCCTTCTCGATCACCTGGAGCCGCTGGGCATCCGCCTCGCCCACCGGCATCACCATCCGCCCGCCCTCGGCCAGCTGCTCGAAGAGCGGCGGCGGGACGGACGGCCCTCCCGCGGCCACGAGGATCCGGTCGAACGGCGCCTCGTCCGGCCACCCGAAGGTCCCGTTGGCCGTGCGGACCCACACGTTGGTGTAGGCCAGGGCCTCGAGCGTCTGCCGCGCCCGCGCGGCCATCCGCGGGAGGCGCTCCACGGTGCAAACGCGGCCGGCGCATTCCGCCAGCACGGCCGCCTGGTACCCGGACCCCGTGCCGATCTCCAGCACCTTCTCCACCCCGGTGAGTTTCAGGAGCTCGGTCATCCTTCCCACGATGAAGGGTTGCGAGATCGTCTGCCCCTCGCCGATGGGCAGCGGGTGGTCGCCGTACGCCCGCTCGCGCAGCGCCTCCTCCACGAACAGGTGCCGCGGGACCCGGCGCATGGCCGCCAGAACCCGCGGGTCGGCGATGCCGCGCGCCACGAGTTGCTGCTCGACCATCTTCTCACGCTCGCGCGCGAAGCGCTCGCGAGAAGCGAGCCCGTCGGTTCGCCCGATCACGGCGCCCGCTGCTTCAAGACGGCGTTGAGGCCGCCCTCCCAGCCGGACAGCCCGCGGAGCGCGCCGTGGTGGGTCAGGTCGAGATGCAGCGGCGTGACCGACGCCCACCCGGAGTGCACCGCCGCGATGTCGGATCCCTCCTCCTTCTCCCACGTCGGCGACCCGGCTCCGATCCAGTAGTAGGGCCGCCCGCGCGGGTCCATCTCCTGGACGGCCTTGGCGCTGTAGACCCGGTGTCCCAGCCGCGTCATGCGCACACCCGCGGGCGGGCCCGGGGGCACGTTCACGTTGAGCAGCGTCTGCGCCGGCAGCCCCTCCACCAGGAGCCGCGCGGCCACGGCGCGCGCCACCGCCGCCGCCCCGGCGAAGCCTTCGCCGGCCGGGTCCACCTGCGAGACCGCCATGGACGCGACCCCGAGCAGCGTCCCCTCCATCGCCGCCGAGACCGTGCCCGAATACGTGACGTCGTCGCCGAGGTTGGCCCCGTGGTTGATGCCCGAGGCCACCAGCACGGGGGTCTCCGGCAGGAGCCCGAGGATCCCGAGGTTCACGCAGTCCGACGGGGTCCCGTTCACGGCAAAGCGCCGCTCGCCGAGCTGGTCGACGCGAAGCGGCCGATGGAGCGTGAGCGCGTGTCCCACCGCGCTCTGCTCCCGGTCCGGCGCCACCACGTAGACCTCGCCGAGATCCTCGAGCGCTGCCGCCAGCGCCCGGAGTCCCGCGGCGTGGATCCCGTCATCGTTGGTGACCAGGATCACGCCTGGCATCCACCCCTCCGATCGCCCAAAAACAAAAACGAGCAGATCCAGGAATCTGCCGTTGCCAGCCGAAAAAATTGGTCGGGGCGACTGGATTTGAACCAGCGACCCCTTGACCCCCAGTCAAGTGCGCTACCGGGCTGCGCCACGCCCCGACCCACGCGCATTGTACGGAGAGACGGCGGGAAACTCAAGGCGCGGCTCACTTCGCGTCGTGCGCCAGCCGCTCCCGGACGGCGCGCAGGCGCGTGCGGAGTCGCCGCAGCGTCTCCGCCAGCGCGGTGGCCTTGAGCCCGAGATCCATCTGCACCGTGCCCCGCGACTCGGCCAGCAGACGCTTCTTGGCGCCCTCCAGCGTCAGGCGTTCCTCGTAGAGGAGTCCCTTGATGCGCAGCACCAACTCGACATCGCGCTTGCGATAGAGGCGCTGCCCCGCCGGGTTCTTCTTCGGCCGGAGCAGCTTGAATTCGGACTCCCAGTAGCGCAGCACGTAGGCGGGGATGTCCGTGATCGTCTCGACCTCGCCGATCCGGTAGAACAGCTTGTCCGGGATCACCTGGGTCACGTCTGCCCCGCGCTATTGGTTGAGCCGCAGCTTGAGTCCCTTGCTGGGCTTGAACGTCAGCACCTTCCGGGCCGTGATCTCGATGCTGTCCCCGGTCTGTGGATTCCGCCCGCGGCGGGAGGCCTTGCGGCGGATTCGGAAGTGCCCGAACCCGACGATCTTGACGTCCTCCCCGCGCTCGAAGCAGTTGAAGATGATGTCGAAGAGCGACTCGACGACCGAGGCCGACTGCCGCTTCGACAGCCCGTGGGCCGCCACCGCGTTGATCAGGTCATTCTTGGTCAGTGCCCTCACCTCCCCTCGACTGCGACCGAGTCCCTCACCCAGCGCGCATAGGCGGCTGACCCCACCTCGACCGCCAGCGCCAGCACCTCGGGCACGGAATACGGATGCAGCTCCAGCACGCGATGCTCGAGCGCCGCGTACCGGCGAGTCTCCGTCTTGACGACCAGCAGCGCCTCCGGGGTCTCCTGCCGCTTCCCCTCCCACACGTAGATCGACGTCACGCCGGGGACCACGTTGACGCACGCCGCGAGCCGCTCGTCCACCAGCGTCCGGCCCAGCGCGAGCGCGTCACCCGTGGAGGGGGCGGTGACGAGGACGACGAGCGTCCGGCCCGGCTCCCGGCCCTCGGTCACCGTGGTGCGCCTTGCGTGATGAACGTGGCGAGGCCGTGGCCCTCCACCTCCCTGCGTCCCGCCTCGGCCGCGGCGCGGCTCGGGTAGCCCCCAACGCGGACGATGTGATACGTGGCGGGCGCTCCGTCTCCGGCGCGGCGGATCTTCACGCTGAGCCCGTCGCCTGCAAGCCTCCGGGACAGCGCCACGGCCTCGCGAAGCTCGAGAGGGGGCCGCACGACGACCACGGCGCCGGTCTGCTGGGCCGTGCCGCTTCCGCCCAAGGCCGCACTCACCGCCTCCACGCTCGCCCCGCTGACGACGACCTCGTGCCGGGCGGCGGCGGACTGCACCCGTGTCACCTGCGCCACCTGGACCTGGAGCTTCCGGCTCCTGAGGCTGACAGCGAGGCGCTCGGCGTTGCGCGCGTCCTGGAAGGCTCCGACCTGGACCCAGTAGCTTCCCGCCGCCGCGGCGGCCGGGCGCGAGGCTTCGCGGGGGGCATCCGCCGCCTTGGGCTCGGCACCCTCCGGCCTCGGTCGGGAGCGCGGCGCCGCTTCGCGCGGTGCGGGCGTGGGCGCCTCGGCGCGGCGGGTCGGGGCCCCGGGCTGCCGCTCGGGCGGAGGGACGGGCTGGATCAACTCCGTCTTGCGCGCGGCCCCTGGCATTGCCGCGGGGGGCGATGCGGCAGGCGCAGCCGGCGCCGGAGGGGGAGGCGCGGCCGGGACCGGAGCCGGAGGCGCCGTGATCCGGGCCTGAGGCCGAGGCTCGGGGGGCGCTCCGTCGAACCATCGCAGCAGGTAGGGCACCGCGATCACGAGCATCACCGCCAGCGCCCCGAGCACCAGCAGCGCACGGAACCACCCCGACGCGAGGATGCTCCGGGGAGAGAACCGCCCTCGGTCGTCGTCGTCGAGATACTCTTCGCGGTCTGGGCTCACGCTGGCGGAATTCTAGCACACAGGTCTGCCGGGGCAAACGCATTTTCCTCGGCGTTCTGCCTAGTTAGGCCCTGTCGGCTGAGAGAGCCGGGGGTCGCTCGACTGCCCGGCGTGGGAGCGGCCCCCACGGGAAGCCGGGCTATCGGCGAGCTGGCCCCGAAGCGCGCCCCTTGCGTCGCCCGCCGCCCTTCCGGAAGAGGAGGCGCACAGGCGAGCCCGCGAAGCCCTGCGCGTGCCGCAGGGAGTTGATCAGATAGCGCTCGTAGGAGAAGTGGATCTTGTCCGGGAAGTTCACGCGGAGCGCGAAGGTGGGCGGAGAGACCCCCACCTGCTGGGCGGACTGGATCCGCAGCGCCACGCCTCGCGACGACACGGGTCGCCGCTCGACGGCGGCGCGGAAGATCGACAGGATCTCCCCCGGCTGGACGCGGCGCTGCGCCTCGGAGGCGACCCGGTCCACCTGGTCGAACAGCTCCCCGAGTCCGCTGCCCTCGAGCCCCGAGGTGAAGCAGACGGGCGCGTAATCGAGGAATGGAAGCCGATCGTAGATCTGCCCCACCACGTCGGCCTTCTGGACCGAGCCCGGCGGGACGAGGTCCCACTTGTTGACGGCCAGAACGAGGGCGCGGCCCGCGTCGTGGGCGTAGCCCGCGATGTGGGCATCCTGCGCGGTGACGCCCTCCGAGGCGTCGAGCAGGAGCACCGCCACCTGGCAGCGCTCGAGGCTCTTGAGGGCCATCACCACGGAGAGCTTCTCGAGGGGCTCCGAGACACGCCCCTTCCGGCGGATGCCCGCCGTGTCGATTAGCACGTAGGGCCGGCCCCGGAAGGTGAGGGGCGTGTCCACGGCATCGCGGGTCGTCCCCGGCGCCTCGTGCACGAGCACGCGCCGGTGGCCGAGGACGGCGTTGACCAGGGAGGACTTGCCCACATTGGGCCGTCCCACGATCGCGACGCGCGCGCCCCCGCCCTCGGGCGCGGCCACGGGGGCGGGCGCCAGGTCGCGGACGGCCTCCAGCAGCTCGGCCACGCCGCGGCCGTGCTCGGCGGAGACGGGCAGCACGCGTGTGAACCCGAGGCGGTAGCACTCCCCCAGCTGCGCCTCCTGCCCGGCGCCGTCAATCTTGTTCGCCGCGATGACCACGGGCCGCTGGCTCCGGCGCAGCGTGGCGGCGATCTCCGTGTCGAGCGGCGTGAGCCCCTCCCGCGCGTCGACCACGAACACGATCACATCCGCCTCGTCGATGGCGACCATGATCTGCTCGCGCACGGCGGTCATGAGGTCCGAGGTGGCGCCGGGCTCGAAGCCGCCCGTGTCCACGACGGTCGCCTGCCAGCGCTCGAAGGCCACG
>MGBV01000283.1:44803-47588 GCA_001788415.1 Candidatus Rokubacteria bacterium GWC2_70_16
GGCGGTTGAAGAGCGTGGACTTGCCCACGTTGGGCCGCCCGAGGATGGCCACGACGGGGCGGATCATCGGGACGCGGAAGGGCCGAGCAGGGCCTGCAGGAGCGCCCCCGGAGAGGGCTCGACCGCGGTGACGGGCACCTCGAGCGAGGCGGCCAGATCGGCCGGCGTCAGGTCGTCCAGGAACACGCCGGCCGGGTCCCGGAGCGCCACGGCGGGCACGAGCACCTCCTCGCCCCCCGGGGAGGCGGCGACCTGGGCCTGGATGTCGCGGCCCGTGAGGAGGCCGGCCACGCCGATGGTCCCGCCGAACCACTCGTTCCTGACCGCGACGACGCTCGGCCGCAGCCCCTGCACCGCGACGCGCGCGAGCAGCGCGCGCATGCGCGGGGCGAACATCCCTCCCGTGACGACGGTGACGCGGCGGTCGCGGCCGAGAGCCGGCGGCAGACTGCCCAGGGCGCGCGCGAAGCCGTCCTCGAAGCGGCGGACCAGACCGATGCCGTCCTCGGCGATGGGGAAGCCCTCGTAGGCCGGCGCCGGGGGCAGCGGCACCCCGCCCTGCAGGTAGAGCTCGTCGGCCCCGTGGACGAAGCGGCTGCCCAGCCGCGCGAGACACTCGCCCTGCCAGCCGTGGATGGACGCGACGAGAGCGCGGGCCTCGGAAGCATCGAGCGTCCGGAGCCGGGGCAGTCGCTCCCGATGCTTCGTGAGCCCCACGGGCACCACGGCCGCGGTGGTCACGGCGGGGTGGAGCGCCGCGAGGTCGCGCACGGAGCGCGCCAGGGCTTCTCCGTCGTTCCAGCCCGGACAGAGGACGATCTGGGCGTGCATCCGGATCCCGCTGCGGGCCAGACGCGCCATGAGGGGCATGAGGGCGCGCCTGACGCGCGGCTCCCCGAGCATCTGGTGGCGGAGCTCGGGGTCGGTGGCGTGGACCGAGACGTACAGCGGAGAGAGCCGCTGCTCCTCGATCCGGGCGAGCTCGGCCTCCTCCAGGTCCGTGAGCGTGATGTAGTTGCCGTGCAGAAAGGAGAGCCGGAAGTCGTCGTCCTTGACGTAGAGGCTCCTCCGCATGCCCCGCGGGAGCTGGTGGACGAAGCAGAAGACGCACTTGTTCCCGCAGGTCGAGATCTCCCCGGGCCGGGGCGTCTCGAGCTCGAGACCGAGATCCGGCCCCCGCCGCTCCAGCACCGCGGCAGCCGGCTGTCCGCGGCGGTCGAGGGTGAGCGCCAGCCGCCGCTCGCCGCCGTGGAAGTGGAAGTCGACGGCGTCGCGCAGAGCATGGCCATTGATGGCCAGGATGCGGTCGCCGGCGCGCAGTCCCGCCCGTGCCGCGGGCGTCCCCGCGCCCACCGCCGCCACCAGCACGCCCTCGGCGGGCTCTGCCGCTCTCTTCCCCACGCCTCAGCTCCGGCCGGGTGCGCCTGCCGGCGGGTTGATCTGCTTGAGTCCCTGGATGAGGTACTGCAGCCCCGAGGCCACGGTGAGGACGGCCGCCGCCCAGGCGAAGGCTCTCGGGACCATGGGCACGCGGAAGTAGAAGAACAGCATGGCCGCCAGCACCGTCGCCATCTGGAAGACGGTGGAGGCCTTGCCGAGCCAGGTCGGCGCCGGGTGCACCGTGCCGCCGGAGATGTGGATCACGAGCACGCCCACGCTCAGGATGAGATCCCGGCTCACCACGACGGCGGTAATCCAGAAGGGAATGACGCGGAGATACGTCAGCGTCACGAAGGCCGAGGTGAGCAGGAGCTTGTCAGCGACGGGATCGAGGAAGGCGCCCAGCCGGGTCTTCTGCCCGTGGGTCCGCGCGATGTAGCCGTCGAGCAGGTCGGTGAGGCTCGCGAGGCAGAACACGACGAACGCCGCCGTGGCCCGCCGGTAGACCAGCAGGGTCACGAACACGGGGATCAGCAGGATGCGCAGGATCGTGAGCCAGTTTGCCAGTCCCATGGGATCGCGGAGCGTGAGTGCCGACCGATTGTAGCATCGCCCCGCGCCTCACGGCGGGAAAGCCCGCCGGGGCGCGCGCGCCCCTCAGCCGGCCTCCCGGTACGGCCGGAGCGGGGCGAGGAGCCGCGGCGGCAGCTCGACCTCGAGGCGGATGCCGTCGGGCTCGTCCGAGCGGTCGAGGACGCGCCCCCGCTCGTAGCAGAGCGCCAGCGTCTGGCCATCCCGGTAGGGGATGCGGAGCACCGCGCGCTCCACACGTCCGCGCAACATCTCCTCGATGCGGTCCAGCAGGCGGTCCAGCCCCTGGCCGCTGCGCGCCGAGATGGGCACCCCGTCGAAGCGCCCCACCAGCATGCGGGGCGCGGCCCCGCCCTCGATGCGGTCGATCTTGTTCAGCGCCACGATGGTCGGGCGCTCCCCGAGCCCCAGCTCGAGGAGCAGGCTCTCCACCGCGGCCGCCTGCTCCTCGAGGCCAGCGTGGCTCGCGTCCACGACGTGCAGCAGCAAGTCGGCCTCTTCCAGCTCCTCGAGCGTGGCCTTGAAGGCCTCGACGAGCTGATGCGGGAGCTTGCGGATGAAGCCCACCGTGTCGGTGAGGATGAAAGGCGCGCGCGCCCCGCCGGCCACGAGGCGGGCGGTGGGGTCCAGGGTGACGAAGAGCTGGTCGGCCGCGGCGCGATCGGCCCCCGTCAGCCGGTTCAGCAGCGTCGTCTTGCCGGCGTTCGTGTAGCCGACCAGAGCGACCACGGGGAAGCCCGTGGCCCGCCGGCGCTCCCGCACCAGGCGGCGGTGGGAGCGCACGCGCCGGAGCTCATCGCGGACCTTCTGGATG
>MGBV01000283.1:47632-49383 GCA_001788415.1 Candidatus Rokubacteria bacterium GWC2_70_16
GGGGCCCCGCGTCCCGATGCCGCCGCCGAGCCGCTCCAGGTGCTTCCACTGCCCCACGAGCCGCGGCAGCAGGTAGGAGAGCTGCGCCAGCTCCACCTGCAACTTGCCCTCCATGCTGCGGGCGCGCTGCGCGAAGATGTCGAGGATGAGGGCGGTGCGGTCGATGACCTTGAGGCCCAGCGAACCCCCGAGATTGCGCTCCTGGATGGGCGAGAGCGGGTCGTCGGAGATCATGAGGTCGGCGCCGTGCTGCCGCGACCACGCCCGCAGCTCCTCCACCTTGCCCTTGCCGAAGTAGAGCGCCGGCGTCGGCGCCTTCCGCTCCTGCGTGATCCGCCCGACCACCTCCGCTCCGGCCGATTCCGCCAGCCGCCCCAGCTCGTCCAGCGACTCCTCCACCTCGAAGCGCCGCTGCGTGGGGAGTCGCACGGCGCCCAGCACGGCCTTCTCGCGAGCGGTCACTCGAGCAACCCCTCCGTCGTGAGATGTTCAAGGATGCGCGCCGCGGCGGCGTCCAGGCCGCCCAGGGCGTCCACGTCGAGCCAGCGGACCTCCGGGTCCCGCGCGAACCAGGTCATCTGCCGCTTCGCGTAGCGGCCGGTATCCCGGATCATGAGCCGGACCGCCTCCGGCTCGGGCATGCGCCCGCCGAGCACCGCGCAGAAGTGACGGTACCCGATGCCGTCCATGGCCGGGAGCCCCTCCGTGCCGCCGGCGGCCAGCAGCCGTCTCACCTCCTCGATCATCCCACGGGCCACCATCGCATGCACCCGCTCGACGATGCGGCGAGAGAGCGCCGCGCGTGGCTGCTGGAGGCCCACCATGAGCAGGCGGAAGGGCGCGGTGGTGCTCGCCCAGCTCGCGCCGGAGGGCGCGGCGCCCCGCCCGGGCCCCTCGGGGACATCCGCCGCGCGCGCCCGCCCCGCTGCCCGCGCGATCTCCAGGGCGCGGACGAGCCTCACGCGGTCGTTCGGGTGCAGGCGCTCTGCGGTGGCGGGATCCTGCTCCCGGAGCCGCGCGTGGAGCACGCCCGGGCCGCGCTCGCGGGCGAGGCAGTCGAGCTCTCGCCGAAGCACGGGATCCGCCGGCGGGGCCGGGTCAAGCCCCTTGAGCAGCGCCCGGACATAGAGGCCGGTGCCCCCCACCACCGCAGGCAGCCGGCCGCGCCCGCGGATGTCGGCGATGGCGCAGAGGGCGTCCTGCCGGAAGCGCGCGGCATGATAGCGCTCGTGCGGCTCGGCGATGTCGATGAGGTGATGGGGGACGGCCTGCCGCTCCGCCTCGGTGGGCTTGCCGGTGCCGATGTCCATGCCGCGATAGACCTGGCGCGAGTCGGCGCTCACCACCTCCATCGGTACCCGGGAGGCCAGCCTCACCGCCACGGCGGTCTTGCCGACGGCGGTGGGACCCACGATGACGAGCAACGGCTCGGCGCGCCCGGGCTGGCTCACGCTCGGTCTCTTTCCATCTCCGCTCGCCTCGCCGTGGGGCACGGCTCCGCTCGCCCTGTTTCCCTCTCCGCTCGCCTCGCCGTGAGACACGGCTCAGCTCGCCCTATTTCCCTCTCCGCTCGCCTCGCCGTGAGACACGGCTCAGCTCGCCCCATGCCCCTCTCCGCTCGCCTCGCCGTGAGACACGGCTCAGCTCGCCCTATTTCCATCTCCGCTCGCCTCGCCGTGGGGCACGGCTCCGCTCGCCCTGCTTCCCTCTCCGCTCGCCTCGCCGTGGGGCACGGCTCCGCTCGCCCTGCT
>MGBV01000284.1 GCA_001788415.1 Candidatus Rokubacteria bacterium GWC2_70_16
ATCCCGAACACGGAAGTTAAGCCCTCCAGGGCCGATGGTACTGCGCTGGTAACGGCGTGGGAGAGTAGGTCGCCGCCGGGGTAATTCGAAGCGCCCGGATCGAAAGGTCCGGGCGCCTTTATTTTCGCCCGCGCCCACGCCTCGTTAGAACAGAAGCCGCGCGGTGGCGATCAACAGGCTGCTCACCAGATGGAACGCCGGCCCCAGGACGTAGCGGGTCGCCCCCGTCATGACGAGCAGCAGCAGGAGGAAGGGTCCGTACTGCTCCAGCTGGTGCAGGAGCGTCCAGGAGCGGCGCGGGAGGAAATACGGCAGGAAATGGCCCCCGTCCAGCGGGGGCAGCGGGATCAGGTTGAAGATCGCCAGCGCGAGGTTGAACTGGTAGATCCACACGAGCATCCCGATCAGGGGCGCGCCGATCAGCGGGACGTCGGCGATCTGCCGCGCCAGCCCCAGAGCGACGAGGCCGAGGAACGCGGTCGCGAAGTTCGACAGGGGCCCCGCTGCGGCGATCCAGGCCATGTCTCGTACGGGATGCCTCAGGTTGTACGCGTTGACGGGGACCGGCTTCGCCCAGCCGAAGCCCGCAAGCACGAAGGCGAGCGCGCCGAGTGGATCGAGGTGGGGCAGCGGGTTCAGCGTGAGCCGCCCCTGGAGCCGTGCCGTGGGGTCGCCGAGCCTGTCGGCCAGCAGTCCGTGCGCGAGCTCGTGGACGGTGACGGCGAGGAGGAGCGCGGGAACCTGGAGGACGAGCCGCTGCAGGAAGGCAGCCGGATCACCGAAGAGGTCGGTCATCCGCTGCCTGCGGGGATGCGATCTTCCGGCGACGAGTCGTTCGGGACGCACTCGCCCGCGATCCGATAGCGTTCGTCCAGCCACACGCCGAGGTCGATGAGCCGGCAGGACAACGAGCAGAACGGCCGGTTCGGGTTGGCCGCCCAGGCGACGGCGCCGCCGCACCTCGGACAGCGACGAGAGCGGCGAGTGCCGGTGGATCGACGAGCCATGACGCCATCCTATCGGCCGCGCGCGACGCGTGTCAACATGGCCTCTGGCCCATTGACACGGCGGTGGGCCTTCGCTAGAGTCGGGTCAGCGGCCGCCAGCGCCGCGGCCGATGCGCATGGCACGCACTCCCGCCGCAGGAGCTTGACCCCCATGTTCCGGATCCTTCCCCGCGAGGAGAAGTTCTTCGATCTCTTCGAGCAGCAGGGCTCGAACATCGTCGCAGCCGCGCGGGTCCTCGAGGAGCTCGCGCTGGACTACCCGGAGGCCAAGGCGAAGGCCCAGCAGATCAAGGACCTCGAGCATGCCGGGGACACCCTCACCCACGAGCTGGTGCGCCGGCTCAACACGACCTTCATCACTCCCATCGACCGCGAGGACATCTACGCCCTGTCGAGCCGGCTCGACGACGTCCTCGACCTGATCGACGCGGTGGCAGACCGCCTGCTCCTCTACAAGATCACGGCTCCCACGGAGGGCTGCGTGGGCATGGCGAGGATCATCGTCAAGACGGCCGAGGAGACCGACCGCGCGGTGCACTGCCTGCGCACGCTGTCGCCGCTGTACCACAAGCACTGCGTCGAGGTGAACCGGCTCGAGAACGAGGCGGACCGGCTGCTGCGGGACGAGCTCGCCTCGCTGTTCGACGGACAGACCGACGCCATCGAGGTCATCAAGTGGAAAGAGCTGTACGAAACCATGGAGTCGGTGACCGACCGCTGCGAGGACGTGGTGAACGTCATCGAGGGCATTGTCCTCAAGATGGCGTGAGCCTCGCTCCATGACGGCCCCGCTGCTGCTGGTCATCTCCATCATCCTGGTCGCGCTCGCCTTCGACTACATCAACGGTTTTCACGATGCAGCCAACTCCATCGCCACCGTGGTCTCCACCCGCGTGCTCACTCCCACCCAGGCCGTGCTGTGGGCGGCCTTCTTCAACTTCGCCGCGGCCTTTGGCTTCGGGGTCAACGTCGCGAAGACGGTCGGGAAAGGAGTGGTGGCCTCGGGGGTCGTGGACCACTGGGTCATCCTGGGCGCGCTCACGGGCGCCATCGCGTGGAACCTGATCACCTGGTACTACGGCATCCCGTCCAGCTCCTCGCATGCCCTGATCGGCGGCTTCGCGGGAGCGGCGGTGGCGAAAGCGGGCTTCGGCGCGCTGATCCCGTCGGGACTGCTCAAGATCACGCTCTTCATCGTGCTCGCGCCCGTCATCGGCCTCTGTCTCGGGTTCGCGTTCATGGTGGCGACGCTGTGGGTGTTCCGGCGCTTCCGGCCCAGCCGGGTGGACGGCCTGTTCCGGCGCCTCCAGCTGGTGTCGGCCGCGTGCTACAGTCTCGGCCACGGGACGAACGACGCCCAGAAGACCATGGGCATCATCGCCATCCTCCTCTTCACGGGGGGCTACCTGGGCCCGGAGTTCTACGTCCCCTTCTGGGTGATCATGGCGGCTCACCTGGCCATCGGCCTCGGCACGCTGGCCGGCGGCTGGCGCATCGTGAAGACCATGGGAATGCGCCTCACCAAGCTGCGTCCGGTAGGCGGCTTCTGCGCCGAGGCGGCCGGCGCGGTGATGCTCATCGGTACCGCGGTGGGCGGGATCCCCGTCAGCACGACCCACACCATCACCGGCTCCATCGTGGGCGTCGGAGCGACCCAGCGCCTCTCCGCCGTGAGGTGGGGGCTGGCGGGTCGTATCATCTGGGCGTGGATCCTCACGATCCCGCTGTCGGCGGGCATCGCGGCCCTGACCTGGTTGGTCCTGCCCCACGGATGAGGGTCAGGCGCGGAGCCTCGAGCTCCGTCCTGGGCTGGGCCGGAGCCGCGGTGCTGGCCCCCGCGGGCCTGGCGCTGGCGTATCTCCCGGCGCGGATCGGGCTCTGGCTCGGGCGGAGGATCGGCGATCTTGCCTGGGTGCTCCTCCGGGGACGACGAGCCGTCGTTGTCGAGAACCTCGCTCGCGCCTTCGGCGGGCAGCGGGCGTCATCCGCGCTGACCCGCGTCGGCCGCGCCTCCTTCGAGCACCTGGGGATGACCCTCGTCGAAGCCTGCGTGTTCTTCTTCCGATCACCCTCGGTGCTGCTGTCCCGGGTCGAGATGCGCGGGGTGAGCCACCTGGACGCGGCTGCGGCTCGGGGACGCGGGGTCCTGCTCCTCACCGCCCACTACGGGAACTGGGAGCTGTTGGCCGCGAGCCACGCGCTGACTCGCTTCGCCCTCTCGGTGGTCGTCCGCCCCCTGGACCATCCTCTGCTGAACCGGGTGGTGCAGCGTTTTCGCGAGCGGAGCGGAGTCGAGCTGATCACCCGGCGTCGAGGCCTCAGGGAGGTGATGGACGCGCTTCGCCGGGGCCGGATGGTCGGGATCCTGCTGGATCAGAACGCCTCGCGCGGCACGGGCGTCTTCGCGCCGTTCTTCGGCGTGCCGGCCGCCACGTCGAAAAGCCTCGCCGTCATCTCGCTGCGGACCGGCGCCCCCGTGATCCCGGTGTTCATCCGGCGCCAGCCGGACGGGCGCCATCACGTCGAGATCGAGCCCGCGCTCCCCGCTCCGGCCGATGGCGACGTGGTGTCCTACACGGCGTCGTTCAACCAGGCCATAGAGGCGGCCATTCGCCGGGCTCCCGGTCAGTGGTTCTGGCTGCATCGGCGCTGGAAGACGCGTCCCGAGGAGGGCCCGGCGTGAGGGGCGGCGGGGCTGCCCTCGGCGCAGGCTTGCTCTGCGCCAGCGTCTGGGGATCGGCGAGCGCCGCCGAGGATATCGGGGCGCTCGTGGCGCCCTATCTCACGGGCCTGTCCCGGGCCTTGCTGGGGGAGGTTGTCGGTACAGCCCGCGCTGACGCGCCGACGCCGACGGGGCCTCCGGTCCCCTACGGGGCGGTGGCCGTGATGCTCGTCCCCTACTCTGCCGCCTTCGAGCAGGAGCTGGACCGGATCAAGGCCGGACTCCGGGACTCGCTCCGGAGCTATGCCGACGGGGCGGTACGGGCAGTGGCGGCGAGAGAGGCGTACGAGCGCGCGCTCCTGGCCGCCGGGGCCGGGGAGCTGGTCCGGGGCGAGGTGAGCGACGTGGCCGGGCGGTTCCGGTTCTCGGGGGTGCCTGCCGGGGACTGGCTGCTTCTGGCCTGGCGGAATGTAGAGCACCCCGTTCGAGGCCGGAGGCTCCAGAAGCGGGAGGCGGGGCGCTTCACGGATAACCCGGAGCGCGTGGGCTCCACGGCCGTCATGTACTGGAGGATGCGGCTTCATGTCCCGGCGAGCGAGGTGGTCGCCGTTACCCTCAGCGACCGGAACGGCTGGATGACCGGGGTGCGGGAGGAGCTGCGGCTCCCGGGCTCTCCCGGGGATGCCGCCAAGCGTCGCCAGGGCACCACCCGCTGAGGGGTGGCGCACCGGCGAGCGCTCGAAGGTTCGGCTGCCAGCAGCGGGGACTACTTCTTCTCGGCCTTTTTGTCGGCCTTGGCTTCCGTCTTCTCGGCCTTCTTGTCGGCCTTGGCTTCCTTCTTCTCCGCCTTCTTCGCCGCGAACTTCTTCTCGCAGTCGGCCTTGGCCGCGTCGTCCTTGGCCGCCTTCAGGCAGTCGGCCTTGGTCTCCTTCTTCTCGGCCTTCTTTTCGGCCTTTTTGTCGGCCTTCTTCTCCATCTGCTCCTTCTTCACCTCCTGGCCGGGGGCCGCGGCCTTGCCCGTCTCGGTGGCTGGCTTGGGCTGCGCTGCGGCGAGCCCGCCGACGGTGAGGGAGAAGGCGATGCTGACCAGCAGCGCCATCATTCTCTTCATGGGTTCTCACCTCCTTTCGATTGAATATAAGTACCTATCAATAAAAGGTTCTCACCAACGCCCCACCTTACGTAGTCCGCCGCCGGCCTGTCAAGGGCAATCTCCGGCCTCAGCCCCTGGGACATTGACGTCGGGCGCCTGTCATGGTAAGAGTTGCAGACCTTCACTCTCCTCATGCTGCCCTCATCGAAGCGTCTCCTGATCGGGTTAGCGCTCCTGTATGCCGGTCCCCTGGCCCAGCCGGGGGAGGCAGCACCGGAGCCATACCCGGCGTCTCTCCGCGGCCTCGACGAGGCGGCTCTCGCTCGAACTCCGACGGGAAGGCCTTGGGTCGCAGAGCCTTACGGCTCGTTCAGCCTCGAGCTCGGCGATCCCCCGTCATCGAGGCAACATCAGCGGGTAGAGGACGGTTCCCAGGCTTCCGTGAAGCCGGACCCTCCGGAACAGCGTGAGCCCCCCGTCTCCGAGACTGCCCTCGTCACCCTGGGAGGTCTGCCTCCTTACGTCGTCCAGGATCGCCCGGAGGTTCGCTACTTCGTGGAGCGGTTCCAGACCGGGTATCGCCGGGCCGTGGTGGAGCGCTGGCTGTCCCGCTCGGGTCGCTATCTGGAGATGATCCGGGAGATCTTCGCCCAGCGAGGGCTACCCGAGGATCTCGTCTTCACCGCCATGATCGAGAGCGGGTTCGATTCCGTGGCGGTGTCCCGGGCCGGCGCCAAGGGTCTCTGGCAGTTCATGGCTCCCACCGCCCGCCGCTACGGACTCAGGGTGGACCGGTGGGTCGACGAGCGACTCGATCCCGAGAAGTCAACGCGGGCCGCCGCCAGCCACCTCAAGGACCTCTTCGCCACATTCGGCTCGTGGCACCTCGTCCAAGCGGCCTATAACGCCGGAGAGATGCGCGTCGCACGCGCCGTCCAGAGGCTGCGCACCAGCGACTTCTGGCAGCTCAGCCGGACGCCCCTCCTGGCGGAGGAGACGAAGAGCTTCGTCGCCGCCATCCAGGCCGCGGCGCTGATCGGCCGGGAGCCAGATCGTTACGGGTTCTCGGTCACGCCCGAGGATCCGCTCCGCTATGAAGTCATCCACGTGCCCCCCTCGACGCCCCTGAAGCGCCTGGCCGGCATGTCTGGAACCGCCGGCGGCGACCTGCAGCGCCTCAACGCGGAGCTGCGGCTTGCCCAGACGCCGCCCGGGAGTCCCTATGCCCTCAAGGTTCCCGTGGGGGGCGCGTCCATCATGCGCGCCGCCTTCCGGAGGGAGGCCGCAGCGACCCTTGCGGCAGCTGCGAGGCGTGGTGCCCCGCACCAGCCGGCGAGGGGGGCTCAGACCGGGCCGTCGGCCCGCAACATCCACGTCGTCAAGGCCCAGGAGACGGTGGGCGGCATCGCCAAGCGCTACGGGGTCTCGCCGGCGGAGATCGTGCGCTGGAACCAGCTCACCAGCGCCGCCCGCATCTTCCCCGGCGACAGGCTCCAGGTGACACTGGCGGCCCGTGCCGAGAAGGAGGAGGGCCAGGGCGGCTTCAGGTGAGGGTCCAGGTACAGCTCTTCGCGACCCTCTCAGCCTACCTTCCCGCGGCTGCCGGCGGAGAGGGCGTGACCCTCGTGCTCGACGAAGGCGCCACGGTCGGCCAGGTCATGCAGTCGCTGCAGATCCCGCTCGACCTCCCCTGCCTTACCGTGGTGAACGGTCGCGACGCGGCCCCCGGGCAGGTCCTGGCGGAAGGCGATGTGCTGACGATGTTCCCGCCGCTCGCTGGAGGTTGAGGAGTCGCTCGCCTTCGCAGTGTCGCTGACCACACGCTCGGCCTTCGGTGTCCCTTTCCACCTGGGGGAGATGCGTCGGCTCGGCGTCGGCGAGCGCGAAGTGATAGAAGTGATCGGAGTCACGCAGATGTTCTCGAGCTACACCAAGATCGCCGATACCCTCCAGCTCGAATCCGACATGGGGGACATCGCCCCGGTGGACCCCTCTCCCGCTCCCGGCGGCCACCGCCACTGATCCGGGAAGGACCCGCGCGCCGATCGATCCCGCGGCTGGTCTCTCACAGGGTCGGCTCGCGGCACCGGTGACAGAGGTGCCGCGGCTCTCCCCCGCAGGCCCTGCAGCGGGGGGCGGACTGAGCCGAGCCGGTCACCCGCCACCCGCGGCAGGCGTAGGCGTTCACGGCGGCCTCCCGGGGTCCGCTACATCCCCGGGCCCACCGGGATCCGGGAGAGCACGGATTGGGGCAGTGTCACGTGCTCGATGCACCGGGTGCAGAAGAAGTCCAGCTCGAGCCCTCCGCGGCTGCCGTGGAACTCGAGAGGGCGCCCGCACCACGAGTGACAGATGGTGCCGTCCGTGTGGAAGAACACGCTGACGATGGCGGGAGGCTCCGAGCGCGACGCCCCACTGCCTGCCGGGCGCAGGAGGCGTCCCGGCGCGGTCTTGGCTCCGCGCTGCTTGGCCCCCACGCCTGCTCTGACCCGTGGGCGTCCTGTGCTGGCCGTCGCAGTGCCCATGTCCATTCCTCCCTTCCAGTCCGGTGACCTCTGCCACCTTGTCCGCATCCCTACCCCTGCCGAATGCAGTAGCAAGATGCATTCCAGAGATGCCGGCTCGGGAAGGAGCTGATTTCCTGGAGATCCGGATTGCGCGTCGCGTGGAGGGACTGACAGGGCGTGGAAGCCAGTCAGCAGGAAATGAGGCCACCTTTCCCTACCTGCCGAGGAACCGGGGTGGCCGCTTCTCCATGAAGGCCTGCACGGCCTCCCGGTGGTCCTCGGTCGTGAAGGTCTGGGCCTCCAGCGCCAGGGAGGTGTCGAGCACGAGGTTGACAGCGTCCCTCAGCAGCTTGTTCACCGAGACCTTCGTCCACTTCACCGCGAGAACGGGACCCTCAGCGAGCCGCCGGGCGAACGCCTGCGCCCGGGGAACGCATTCCTGGATCGGCGTGACGTGGTTCACGAGCCCGATTCGCTCGGCTTCCTGCGCGCTGAGGAGATCGCCCGTCATCAGGTACTCCTTGGCGCGGGCCGGTCCGACCAGCCATGGCCAGATGATCGCGCCCCCGTCTCCGGCGACGATCCCCATCTTGACGTGGGGATCGCCGATCCTGGCCCCCTCGGCCATGAAGATCGTGTCGCAGAAGAGCGCCAGCGTGGCGCCGAGCCCGGTGGCAGGACCGTTGACCGCCGCGATGACGGGGATCTCCAGGTCGAGCAGGTCGTGGATGATCCGCTTCGCCTCCCACTGGACGAGCTGCCAGACTCCCGGATCGTCGGCCACGGCCTTGAACCAGTCCGCGTCCCCGCCGGCCGAGAAGGCGCGCCCGGCTCCTGTGAGCACCACGGCGCGAGCCTCACGGTCCCGCCCGAGGTCGGCGAAGATGGTCGCCAGCTCGGCATGCAGGGCCGCGTCGATGGCGTTGAGCTTCTCGGGCCGGTTCAGGGTCACGGTGAGCACGCCGCCATCGCGATCGACTCGGATCGTCCGGTAGGTCGAGTAGTCCATGGTCTCCTCGGACTCGAGCTTCGGGGTGGAGCGCTTGGCTTCCGGGGGTTCCCGGGGCCGCCACGGCCCCGGGGGCACCCTATGCCGGGTGGGGGAGAACGTCAAGCGGGGCAACCGGCCAAAGACGCGTATAATGCGCCCAGGAGGATACCCCCCCCCATGAAGCGTTCACTCACGCTGGTCGCGCTCGCCTTGACACTCCTGTTCCCGGCCCTCTGGGCGGCGGATGCCTGGGCCCGCGCCGGCGGCGGCAGCTCGAGCGGCAGCCGCGGGTCGCGGAGCTACTCGGCGCCGGCCCGGCCATCTCCGGGATCCATGTCGCCCAGCCGTCCCGCGACGCCGCCCTCCTCGTTCCAGCAGCCGGCGCCTCAGCGCTCCGGATGGATGGGCGGCCTCATGGGCGGGATCGGCGGCCTCGTCCTCGGCGGCCTCCTCGGAAGCATGCTCTTCGGGGGCGGCATGGGCCAAGGGCTCGGCGGTGGCATCGGGCTGATGGAGATCGTCATCCTTGGCGCGCTGGCCTACTTCGCCTTCTCATGGTTCAGGCGGCGCCAGCAGCCGATCCCCGCCACGCCGGCGGGCCATGGGGCTCCCGGTGGGAGCGAGGTGTCCTCGTGGCAGCCCGGATCGGCGGCCGCAACGACGGCAGCCGTCGAGGCCCCGGCGGGGCCGAGCGAGCTGGACCTCGGCATCGCCCACATCCGCCAGATGGACGCGGGCTTCGATCCTCGAGGCTTCGCGGAGAAGGCCTCGGACATCTTCTTCAAGCTCCAGGCCGCCTGGATGGCGCGCGACATGGGGTCGGCGCGGGAGGTCGTGACCCCCGAGATGCACGCGACCCTGCAGAAGGACTGCGACAGGCTGAGGCAGCAGCGCCGCGTCAACCACCTGGAGAACATCGCGGTTCGCTCGGTGGAGGCCACCGAGGCGTGGCAGGAAGCCGGGCAGGACTTCGTGACGATGCGCTTCCTGGCCAACCTGCTCGACTACACGGTCGACGAGGCGACAGGCCAGGTGGTGGAAGGCAGCCGCACTGAGCCCGTCAAGTTCGAGGAGTACTGGACCTTCGCTCGCCCGGTCGGGCCCAATGCCTGGAGGCTCAGCGCCATCCAGCAGGCCTGAGGGTCGCGGGTGGGCGTCCTCCGTCCGCCCGGCCCTCGTCGTCGGAGTGCTGTCAGCCGGTCCTCGCGAGGGCCGGCTGACAGCCCCGAGCGGTCCGTAGCAGCAAGCCCCCCGGTCCGACCGCCGCCCTGCCCGGCCTGCGCCGCGCGCGCCCATTCACCGCCCGAGCTTTTCACTTGCCTATCACTTTCGAATATTGTTAAATTCTAAATCGAGGGACCCGTGACCTCCGCCGACGACCAGATCTACGAGCTGCACGCCAGCGTCTGCCAGATCCTGGCCAACCCCACGCGGCTGAAGATCCTCAACGCGCTCCGGGACCAGGAGATCGCCGTGGCCGAGCTGGCGCGGCGCGTGGGCACGAGCATGCCGAACCTCTCCCAGCACCTGGCCATCCTCCGCCAGCGCCGCGTCGTCCTCACCCGGCGGGAGGGCGCCACCATCCACTACCGGATCGCCAACCCCAAGATCCTCCGCGCCTTCGACATCATGCGCGAGGTGCTGTTCGAGCAGCTCGCTGACGGGCGGCGGCTGGTCCAGGCGGCCGCGGCGGGGACCCGGCGGAGCCGGGCGGCGCGGTGACGGGATGCAGCGCCTCCTGACCTTCGTCCTGTCGGCGAGCCCCTACGCGGGCCAGGCCGCCGGGAGCGCATTGACGCTTGCCGGCGCGGCGCGGGACGCCGGCCACCGGGCGGCCGTCTTCGCCACCGCCGACGGGGTCTCCGGCTTCGTCAAGGACCAGCAGACCGCCGGCGTGTTCGACGTGGGCGCGGCCGCCGCAGCCTTTCTCTCCCGCGGCGGCGAGGTGCACCTCTGAGGGTCCTGCCTGCGATTCAGGGGAATCGCCGAGGAGGACCTGCTGCCGGGCGCGCGAATCGGCAGCCTCTCGCGGCTCATGGCGCTGCTCGGGGAGAGCCATGCCGTGCTGACCTTCGGACCATAGGCCGGCCCCATGCCGAGCGTGCTCTGCCTCGTCCTCGACCATGCGCCTTATGGCTCCCTTCAGCCTGCGGAGGCGATCCGCCATGCCGGCGGGGCGCTCGGCAAGGGGTGGGACGTCGTGCTCGCCTTCATGGGAGACAGCGTCTACACGGCCCTGCCGGGACAGTCGGCGCCGCCCGGCGGGTGGCTCTCCCTGTCGGAGGCGCTCGGCGGGATCGTGAAGATGGGCGAGGACCGAGTGCGGGTGCTCGTGGACCAGGACTCCCTCGCTGCGCGCGGGCTGTCGGCCGGCGAGCTGGTCCCCGGCGTGCATCCGGCGGCGGCGGGCGAGATCGCCTCCGCCTTGGCCGGCTGCGACAAGACGCTCCTTTTCTGAGGATCCCGTGGCCTCGATTCTCCTGACCCTCGGCAGCTCCCCGGAAACCCACGCCGGGCAGCGGGCGCTCGCCCTGGCCAGCTCGCTGGCGGATCAGGGGCATGCGCTCACGCTCTGCTGCCTGCAGGACGCCGTGCTCCTCGGAAGCGATCGTGCCCCAGGAGAGGCGCGAGCCACGCTCGACAGCCTCCTCGATCGGGGCGCCCGCTGTCTGGTCCTCCGCCAGGATCTGCTCCTCCGCGGGCTTCAGGGCGGT
>MGBV01000285.1:0-2896 GCA_001788415.1 Candidatus Rokubacteria bacterium GWC2_70_16
ACCCCGAGGGGAAGGTGGAGGAGCTCCCCGCCATCAACAACCCGGAGGACCCGTCGGCGGGCTCGCGCCGGGTGCCCTGGAGCCGCGTGCTCTACATCGAGCAGGACGACTTCCGCGACCCGCCGCCGCCCAAGTACTTCCGCCTCTCGCCCGGCGCCGAGGTGCGCCTGCGCTACGCCTACATCGTCCGGTGCACCGGGGTCACGCGCGCAGCCGACGGCACGGTGGCCGAGGTGCGCTGTGAGTACGACCCTGCGTCCCGCGGCGGCGACTCCGGCGGGCGCCGGGTCAAGGGGACGCTCCACTGGGTCTCGGCCTCGCACTCGATCGGCGCCGAGGCGCGCCTGTACGACACGCTCTTCACCGCGCCCCGGCCCGACGAGGCCGAGGAGTGGAAGTCGGTGCTCAATCCGAAGTCCCTCGAGGTGCTCCGGAGCTGTCGCGTCGAGCCCGCGCTGGCCGGCGCGCCCGCGGAGGCGCGCTTCCAGTTCGAGCGCCAGGGCTACTTCTGCGTGGACGCGAGGGACTCGCGCCCGGGCGCCCTCGTCTTCAACCGCGCTGTGGGCCTGCGCGACACCTGGGCGAAGATCGAGAAGGGCGGGGGCTAGGAGCGGCGGGCCTCGAGGGCGGCGAGGCGCTCGCGGATGTCGATCGCGGTGTGCAGCTCGCGGTCGACGCCGTCGATCCGGGTGTCGAGCCGGCGGATCTCGGCGAGGAGCTCGGCCTTCATGTAGGTGAGCTTCTGATCGACGCCGTCGATCTTCTGGTCCAGGTGTTGGACGTCCGCGCGTACAGCCTGCAGCTCGCCGCGCAGCTCGCCGCGCATCGCCTGCATGTCGGCCCGCAGCGCGCGGATGTCGCCGCGGATTTCGTGCAACGCCGGCGCGACGATGTCCTGGATCGCCGACGTGACCTGATCGTAAACGCCCACGCGTCGCATTCAATCAGCCTCGTTCGTCTTGGTCAATGCCAGGAACAGGATACAGCACTCGAGCGGGCGCCCCCGCGCCGCCTCCCGCGGCGCCGATCCACGGCTCGCCTCGTCCGCGCGCCCGGCACTGGCCGTCGAGGAGGCGTGACTCGCGCGGCCCGGACAGCCGGGCCGGCGGATCGATAACCATTGGTTGTGGGCCGCCTTGACAGCGCCCACCAGATATGGTGTCATCCCGTCAACCGTAGCCGGTGAGGAGGGAAAACCGCCATGTGGGCTCTGACGAACAGGTCCGGGCCTCCTGTTCGCGTCGTGCTGGTGGTCGCCCTCGCCTCGCTGCTGTCCGGGTGCACGATGCTCGACGGGATCCTCGCCGGCGCCGGCGTCTCCACGCTCGTGGGGGCGCGCTCGCCGAGCCACGAGATCGAGCAGGTGTACTACCTCGGCGTCTTCGACCCTGACGACCAGGTGCCGCCGAGCCTCTACCGGCTCACGGTCCGTGGGCAGGCGAGCTTCATCAGCGCCGTCCAGTTCGCGTCCGGATGGGTCCCGGCCCAGCTCGTCGACTCGCTCGAGACGCGCATCCAGTTCAAGGAGAAGGGCACGGAGCTGGAGTTCACGACGGGTGACGCGAGCCGCCAGGCCAAGCTCACCCCCGGCCGGCGCCTGATGCTGTTCGGGCCGGAGGGCTTCCGCGAGGCTCCCGCCAACCACCGGCTCGTCATCGTGATGGGCTCCAACGCCGACAGCTACTTCGAGTCCATCGAGAAGGTGCTCGGCGCCGTCGCCGCCGCCAAGCGCGAGCAGGCCCTCACCCCGGAGGAGCGGCAGGGCGATGTGATCAAGCGCCTGCTCGAGTTGAGCGAGGAGCAGGGCCGGATCCAGCGGCTCAAGGCCGACTTCGACGCGGCGGCCGCCCCGCGGGCGGCCGCGTCCGGCGGAGCCACGCAATGACGACTCCGAGCCGGCGGCGCGCGCGCGCGCGGTCGTGGGTCGCGCTCGCGTCGCTCGGCGCCCTCGCGGGCGCGCTGGCCGGCTGCGCCGTGCTCACCATCGACGTGGACGTCTACAAGGGGCCGCTCGCCAACGACGAGCGCGTCCAGGTCGAGCAGGTCGCGGTCATGGCGATCGGGGCCAAGCCGCTCCTCATCCAGCTCCGCGACAGGGTGCAGGCCGCGCATGACTACAAAGACGACCCCGAGGGGGTGCAGAAGTTCCGCGGGGACTCCAAGAACAAGCACAGGTTCGACTTCATGGAGAACGGCGACGCCGTCTTCAAGGACGATTTGGCGCTCAAAGTCAACGCCGTCCTGAGTCTCTACAAGGACGTCGGCGGGACCCGCCTCGGTCCCTACCTGGCCGTGCTCGCCGGGGCGGGGCGGGACTACGAGAGCGCCTACCAGGCTTTCACGCGAACGCCCCAGAAGAACAAGCAGTTCCTCGTGGAGGTCAGCAAGGCCTTCGACATCGGCGTCGAGGACGCCCCCACGCCGGCAGCGATCGTCAAGTGCGGCCCGGACGTCACCGTGGACGCGCTCCGCCGGGCGCTCCGCCGCGAGTACCAGAGCTTCCTGAGCCCTCCAGAGGAAGGTCGCCGCTCGCCTGGCGCAACCGGGCTGCTGCTCGCCCACCGCTGCCTGCTGCTGAAGAAGGCCACCGTCCTCGCCCATCTCGGCCGGGCGTGGCCGGGACTCAAGGTGTCCATTCCCGATCCCACCGTCTCTGGGAAGCCGTTCTCCGGCTACGCCGCCGGCAAGCTGAGTCCCGAGCTGGTGAGCCAGGACGTCGTCTACGCCCTGCTGGCGACCGAGGGGCTCGCCGAGCTTCACTCACGCCTGCTCTTCGTCCCCGCGACGCCGCCGGTCTCGCCTCCCACCCCCACGGCGCGCGAGCGGTTCGTGCGCCGCGTCGGCGAGATCCTCGAGGCCTGGCCGCGTGCACGCGGCGCCCTGGAGCGGCAGTGGC
>MGBV01000285.1:2902-5290 GCA_001788415.1 Candidatus Rokubacteria bacterium GWC2_70_16
CCCGCCGGCGCCAGGGAGGCTGCGCTTCTCGAGCCGCTGGCCGGCCTCGTGAGCGAGCTGCTCGAGCCGCATCTCCTGAGGCCGCTGCTCGAAAGGGACGACGCGCCCCAGGCGCTCGCGAAGCTCCGGCCTCGACTCGCGCCCCGGCTGCCGTCCAACACGGCAGTGCTGAAGAGCGACGAGCGGCAGTTCGTGCGTGGTGAGCTGAAACAGGCTCTGATCGCCGACCCCGGTGGCATCGCAGCCGCGCTCGTGCGCGCGAACACCCTCGCGCGCGAAACCGAGTTCGGGGAGGCCGACATCGACGCCAAGAAGATAGACGGACGCTTCGCGCCGCCGCCGGCGCGCCGCTACGGCCTCGTCCGTGCCCCGCACCCTGAGATCGGCGAAGCGCTGACAACGGGCGACGTCGCGAGACGGACGAGCGCGATCCTCGAGGGGGCGGCCGCGGGCTTCGAGGCCGGGCGGATCACGGAGGGCCTCGAGACCTTGATCCGCAAGTACCGCGAGGCCGCGCACGGCGGCGCCCCGGGCGACACCGAGCGCCAGCTCCTCGACGAGCTGGTCGGCTTCGCGCAGAAGGTCCTCTTCGTGGCGAACTTCGGCCTGCTCGTCGAGGGGAGCCCCGAGATCCAGAAGGACAGCTTCCTCCTCCAGGCGGTCGGCAACGCGATCCTCACCCAGGTGGACGACCTCAAAGTGGGCGAAGCGGCCGGCGACCGCGCCGCGCGGCGCGCGGTCGCCGACAACGCGGTTCGCCTGAAGGTGTGGGAGAAGCTTCAGAAGCGGACCACGGGCACCGACCAGATCCAGTGCGGCAGCCCGGCGCCCCCCGAGCCGGGGGCGCGGGCCGACGCGGCCAAGGGTGTGCTCGACTGCATCGTCACCGAGCTGCGCTACTTGCACCTCGCGGCCCTGAAGACCGGCGGTGCCGGCTCCCAGGAAGCCAGGAACGCCCAGGAGGCGCTCCAGGCGGCGCTCGAGCAGCGCGCCCGCCTGATCCACATCCGGCCGGCCGCGGCCTTCCTGCGGAACAGCAACCCGGTCACGTCCCTGCAGCGCGACTCGGCGGCGACCTGGACCAACATGCTGAGCCGTCACGCGCTCCGGCAGTTCGGCCTCGGCGGCGAGGACGCCGCCTCCCGCCGGGCCGTGCAGGAGTTCGACAAGCAGTTCTGGCAGAACGTGAACACCGTGCGCGTCGCCGGAGCGGGCCGGACGAACTACGTGGTGACCAAGGACGACATCGGCAACTGGTACGTCAAGAACTTCTCGGCCGATCCGGAGGCGATCATCAAGGCGGCGAAGTCCCTCGCCCTCTACGCGGCCGGCGGCTCGCTGAGCGCCGGGGCCGTCGAGCGCGCCAGCAAGAAGATCGACGGCGACCTCAAGCCCGACGAGAAGCCTCCGGCGGGGCCGCCGTCGGGGGCGCTCCAGCGCCAGGAAAAGAAGGCCGACGACGAGCGCGCCGCCCTGATCGCCGATCTCCGCAAGGTGCGCCCGGCGCTCCGGGCCGCGATCGCGGCGGAGGCGGCCGGGATTACCGACCCCGACCAGCGCACGCTGTTCGCCATCGCGCTCGACCTCGCCTCCGGGGACGCCGGCTGCCTCCGGGAGGGCCGGCAGAGGTCCGAGGCGCTCGCCGAGCTGGCCGACCTCAAGGCCTGCCGAGACGAGGTCCTCGGGCGGATCGACGAGAAGCCCATCCACGCCGAGCTCCGCCGCCGGCGAGCGGAGCTTGTGCGCGCTGCCGAGGCGCTGGCGGCAGAGCGCGCGCAGGCCTCCACGGCGGCCCTCGACGCCCGGGAAAGGGCCGAGCGCGAGCTGGGCGTCGCCAGCGGTCAGGCGTCCGAAGGCGATGCCGAGGCGCGGGCCGCCGAGGCCAAGGCCGCCAGCGCCTCCGAGGCGGACAAGCCGGCCGCGCTCGCCGCGGCGGGCCAGGCGCGGCGGCGCGCGGACGAGAAGGCCGGCGAGCGCGACGCCCTGCGCGCGCGCCTCGAGGCCGCCAAGCGCGCGGAGACCGCGGCGGACCAGGAGAAAGCTGCCGCCGACGCGGCGCTCGCGAAGGCCCGCACCGACGCGTCCGCGGCGCCGAAGCCCCTCGATCCAGACACGCTGACGAAGGCGCGGGCGGCCGTCTCCAAGGCGTTCCGGTCGTCGACCGAACCCTTCCTCGCGCGGCTCGGGCAGCTCAACCGCGACCAGCAGACCGCGTTGCGGACTCTCCTGCCGTAGCGGCGGGACCCGCGCGACCCTCGAGAGCGCGAGCCCGGTCAGCGACGTCCCCGCCGCGTCAGAACACCGCAAGCGGGTTCGCGGGCGAGCCCGTGCCGCCCACCACGCGGAGCGGCGCGATCACCAGCAGGAACTCGTCGCGCCCCTCCTCCA
>MGBV01000286.1 GCA_001788415.1 Candidatus Rokubacteria bacterium GWC2_70_16
TGGATCAGGTCGTCCAGCTCCTTGTTGCAGTAGTAGCTCCACGTCTCGCCGCACTTGAACACGTCGTAGAGGATGGCGTCGGCGTCGAAGATGGAGTAGTAGCCCCAGGACCAGTTGAACATGGGGCTCGCCTTGTTCTCCTTCACGCGGGCGACGAACACCGTGTTGTCGCCCGTGTAGTTCCGCTTGACGCGGAAGCCCGCCTTCGTGAGATCGCTCACGATGGCGTCGTTGGTCTGCTGGGTGGCGGGTTCCACCACCGGCGGGCCCTCGTGGAAGGTGATGTCCAGGCCGTTCGGGAAGCCGGCCTCGGCCAGGAGCTTCTTGGCCCGATCCACGTCCTGCTTGTAGGGCTTGAGATTGGGGTCCCAGCCGAAGGCCATGGGGTTCACGCCGGTGGCCACGCGGTCCCCCAGGCCGTTGAGCACGTGCTTGATGACACCGTCGATGTCCGTGGCCAGGTTGGCCGCCTGCCGGACCCGCCGGTCCTGGAAGGGGTTCGGCCCGCCGCGCCCTGCCTGGTCGAGCTGGAGCATGGCCGTGCGGAGGATGGGCGAGGTGGTGGTGCGGGAGGTCCCCGACTTGTTGATGACGTCCATCTGGTCGGGGGGCACGGCCTTGATCACGTCCACGCCCCCGGAGAGCAGCTCGGCGATCTGCGTGGCCTGCTCCGGGATGATCCGGACGCGCACGTACTTGAAGTGGGGCTTGGGCCCCCAGTACTCGTCGTTGCGCACGAACAGGTGCTCCTGCTTCCGGCTCCACTTCACGAGCTTGTAGGGCCCGGTGCCGACGGGGTGCTCCTGCATCCAGTCATGGCCCTTCTCGGCGATGACCTTGGCGGACTGCATCACCTGCGCGGTCATACGCTCGACGAAGAGCGGGTAGGGGCCGTCGGTCTTGAAGCGGACCGTGGAATCGTCCACGACTTCCACGGTCTTGATCTTGGCGTGGTTGCCTCGGGCGGTGAGCTTGTTCTTGGGGTCCAGCACCCGCTCGAAGGTCGCCTTGACGTCCTTGGCCCCGAAGGGCGTGCCGTCGTGGAACCTGACGCCCGGGCGCAGCTTGATCTCCCACGTCGTGTCGTCGAGGGCCTTCCACGAGGTGGCCAGGTTCGGGCCCACCCGGCCCGTCTTGACGTCGCGCGCGGCCAGGTGGTCGAAGACGTGGTAGCCGAGGATGATGGCCTCACGCAGCACGTCGTTGGGCGGGTCCCATGTGGCGATGTCGGACTGCAGCACGTAGACGATGGTGTCGTCCTTGGTCTGGGCCTCGATGGCCGCCGGGACGGCGACTCCGAGCGCCAGAACGAGCGCGGTGACGACCGTGAGGGCGCGACGCATGGCAGCCTCCTTACGTCTTCGGGGCGGAGCAGGGGGGTCGGTGTGGCACGAGGACCACATCGTAGCCGCGGGTACCCCGCTTGTCAAACCGCGCTGCGGCGTTCCGCGGGGCGTCCCGACGGCGAACCCAAGATTGACAATCCCGGCGCCCCGCCACCATAATTGGGGGCTTTGACGCGCCTGAGATGACGACGAAATCACTCGCGCTGGTGACCGGCGGAGCGGGCTTCATCGGCTCCCACCTGGTGGAGCGGCTCCTCGCCGACGGCCACCGGGTGCGGGTCTTCGACAATTTCTCCACCGGGAGCCGCGCCAACCTCGATTTCGCGCGAGGCGACCGGCGCCTCGAGGTGATGCGCGGGGACCTGGTGAGCCTCGCCGCCGTCAAGCGGGCGGTGGCCGGAGTGTCGGTCGTCTTCAACCAGGCCGCGATGCGGTCCGTGCCGCGATCGGTGGCCGACCCGCTGGGCGCCAACGCCTCCAACGTCACCGGCTTCCTCCACCTCCTCCACGCCGCCGCCGCCCTGCGGAGGAAGCCGCGCATCGTCTACGCCTCCTCCTCGTCGGTCTACGGCGAGCGTCCCGACCTGCCGAAGCGGGAGGACCAGCCCATGGCCCCGATCTCCCCGTATGCGGCCACCAAGGTTGCCGGAGAGATCTACGCGGACGTCTGGAGCCGCCTCTTCGGCGTGGAGACGGTGGGGCTCCGGTACTTCAACGTGTTCGGTCCGCGCCAGGACCCCAAGAGCGAGTACGCCGCGGTGATCCCGCGCTTCATCCTCTGGGGTCTGCGCGGCCGGCCGCTCCAGGTCCACGGCGACGGCACCCAGTCCCGGGACTTCACCTATATCGACAACGTGGTCTCGGCCAACCTGCTGGCGGCCCGCGCGCCGGCGACGGCCGTCTCCGGCAAGTCCTACAACGTGGGGTGCGGCAGCCGGATCAGCCTGCTCGAGATGATCTCGATGCTGGAGAGGATGCTGGGGAAGCCGCTCCTGCGGAAGCACCTGCCGCGGCGGGCGGGGGACGTGCCGCACACCCTGGCCGACGTCGGCGCCGCCAAGCGCGACTTCGGCTACGCCCCGCTCGTGGACTTCGAGCACGGGCTGCGTCGGACGGTGGACTTCTTCACGGGGGGAACACGATGAGCCTTCGGCGCGTGATGGTGGCGCTCGTTCTGACGCTCGCGGCAGTGGTCGCGGAGGCGCCCGCGGCCCGGGCCCAGCAGCAGGCCGGCACGCTCGTCGTGCAGGTCACGGCGGAGCCGCCGGGGCTGGACATGACGGCGAGCCCCGCCACGGCCATCCAGACGACCATCCACTACAACGTCCAGGAGAACCTGGTGAAGCTCGACAAGCACGGCAAGCTGGTGCCGTGGCTGGCCGAGCGCTGGTACACGACGGACAACCTCAACTACACCTTCTTCCTCAAGAAGGGCGTCCGGTTCCACAACGGGCGCGAGACGCGCGCCGAGGACGTGAAGTTCGTGCTCGAGCGGGCCATGAACCCGGAGACGAAGCACCCGCACCGCGCGCGCTACCTGGGCATCACCAGCATCATCGTCAAGGACGACTACACCGTCACGCTCACGCTCAAGGCGATCGACTCCAACTTTCTCCTGACCATGTCGCGGCCGGGGTCGGTGATCTACCCGCGGGAGGCGGTCGACTCGCTCAAGACAGCGCCCGTCGGCACGGGCCCCTTCGTGGTCTCCGAGTGGGTGCGCGGCGACCGGCTGGTGCTGGCGCGGAACAAGGACTATCACGTCAAGGGGCTGCCGCACCTGGACCGGATCGTCTACCGCTTCATCCCGGACCCGAACTCGGCGCTGGCCGCGCTCAGGGCGGGCGACATCGACGTCTCGCCCTTCGGCATCGGCCCCGAGAACGCGCCCGATCTCAAGAAGGACCCGCGCTTCCAGGTGATCACCGGCGACACCACCAACGACGTGATCCTCGCGATGAACAACGCCAAGGCCCCCTTCTCCGACAAGCGCGTGCGGCTGGCGGTCACGCACGCGATCAACAAGGAGGAGGTGCTGAAGGGGGCCATGTTCGGCTACGGGAAGATCCTCGGCTCCAACGTGGACCCGCTCAACCCCTACTTCGTGGACATGTCGAAGGAGAAGCCGTACGACCCCGCCCGGGCCAAGAAGCTCCTGGCCGAGGCGGGCTTCCCCAACGGCTTCGACGCCGTCCTGAAGGTGGCGCCGCAGTACTACTACACGGTGCGCACGGGCGAGGTCGTCGTCGGCCAGCTCGCCAAGGTGGGCATCCGGGTGAAGATCGAGCAGATCGAGTGGGGCCAGTGGCTCGGGCGGGTGTACTGCCTGCCGCCGTGCACGACGCCGGAGTACGACCTGACCATCATCGGGCACGGCGAGCCCTGGGACATCAACAACTACGCGAACCCCAAATACTACTTCCGCTGGGACAACGCCGAGTTCCAGAAGCTCTTCAAGGCGTCCGAGGCCACCTTGGAGGACAAGAAGCGGCAGGAGCTGTACGCGAAGATGCAGAAGACGCTCGCCGACGAGGCCCCGGTGGTCTGGCTGTACATGCACCCGCGCCTCGTGGCCGCGAAGAAGGGCGTGACGGGCCTGTGGAGGGACCTGCCCGCCATGGCGCTGGACCTCTCCGAGGTGACCTGGCAGAAGTAGGCGGGGTCGACGGCGGCCCCCGGGCGTGCGTCGCTTCATCGTGAGGAGGGTGGCCGCGCTGGCGGCCACCCTCCTTTTCGTCTCGGTCCTGGTCTTCGTGGTGGTGCGCATCCTGCCCGGCGATCCCGCGCTGATCATCCTGGGCACCGAGGCGAGCCCCGAGGCGGCGGCGCGGCTGCGGGAGGCCATGGGGCTCGACCGGCCCGTCCCCGTGCAGTATCTCGAGTGGATCGGCCGGGCGCTCGCGGGCGACCTGGGCCGCTCCATCCAGTACGACGTGCCCGTGGGCGCCCTGATCCTCTCGCGGCTCCCGGTGACCCTCCCGCTCACCTGCATGGCCGGCGGCCTGATGATCCTCGCCGCCATCCCGCTGGGCGTGTTCGCGGCCACGAAGCAGCGCCGCTGGGGCGACTACCTGGCGATGACGCTCTCCCAGGTGGGCGTGGCCGTGCCGGGCTTCTGGGCCGGCCTCCTGCTGGTGCTCCTCTTCTCCGTGCGGCTCGGCTGGTTCCAGTCGGGCGGCTTCGACGGCTGGAGCCAGGGGGCGCTGCCCGCCCTCAAGTCGCTGCTGCTGCCGGCCGTGGCGCTGGGGCTCTTCCAGTTCGCTGTGCTGGCGCGGACGACGCGCTCGGCCGTCCTGGAGGTGCTGAGGGAGGAGTACGTGAAGACGGCCCGCGCCAAGGGCGTGGCCGAGCGCGCGGTGCTCTTCCGCCACACGCTGCGCAACGCCATGATCCCGGTGCTCACCGTGGCGGGCGTCCAGCTCGGCCAGCTCATGGCGGGGAGCATCATCCTCGAGTCGGTGTTCTACCTGCCGGGCCTCGGGCGCCTCGCGCTGGGCGCCATCACCGCGCGCGACCTGCCCGTGGTGCAGGGGGTCGTGCTCTTCGTCGCCTCGGTGATCGTGACCATCAACGTGGCCGTGGACATCCTCTACGGCCTCCTCGACCCCCGCATCCGCTATGAGTGAGCGCCAGCTGTCCAGGCGGATGCGGCCGCTGAGGCACGTGACGTTCACGCTGGGCCTGGCCATCACGCTCTGCCTGCTGGGGACGGCCGCGTTGAGCCTCGTCTACACGCCACGGGACCCGCTGGAGATGTCCATCGGCGACCGGCTCCAGGGGCCCTCCGCGAATCATCCGCTGGGCACGGACCAGTTCGGGCGCGACCTGCTCTCGCGCGTCATGACCGGGGCCGTCACCTCCATCCTCGTGGGCATGATCGCGGTAGGGCTCGGCATGGGAGTGGGCGTGCTCCTCGGCATGCTGTCCGGCTACTTCGGCGGCTGGCTCGACGAGGGCTTCATGCGTCTCATGGACGCCGTCCAGGGTTTCCCGGCCATCCTCTCGGCGCTCCTGATCACGGCCGTCTTCCGCCCGAGCATCACCATCAGCATGGTCGCCATCGGGGTGGCCTTCCTCCCCGTCTTCGCCCGGCTCACCCGCGCGGCCTTCCTCGAGCTCCGCGACCGGGACTTCGTGACGGCGGCCCGCGCGCTGGGCGCCGGGGACGCGGCCCTCATCGCCCGCCACATCCTACCCAACACGCTGTCGCCGCTCATCGTGCAGGCCACCATCAGCTTCCCCGTCGCCATCCTCGCCGAGGCGGGGCTCGCCTATCTCGGGCTCGGCACCCAGCCGCCGTATCCCTCCTGGGGGCTCATGCTGCGCGAAGCCCAGGCCTTCCTCGGCCTGAACCCGTGGTTCGCCATCTTCCCCGGCGGCGCCATCGCGGTGACCGTGCTGGGGCTCAACCTCCTGGGGGACGGGCTCCGCGATCTGCTGGACCCGAAGCTCGCACGGTGACGGCGGGCGAATTGCGGCGGGGCCGGGCAGGGGCCGCGGCTATCATCGGGGCGTGAGTCCCATCGAGGCGCCGGCCCCGGAGGCTGCCGCCGGCCGGGAGGCCTCCGCCGGGACGCGCGCCCTCGACCTCGTCCTCCTCGCCGCCCCGCTCGTCCTGCTGGCCGTCTTCTTCCGCGACCTCTGGTACGTGGCGCAGGCCTTCTCCCTCGAGAGCGCCGACAACCTGGATCTCGTCTACCCGCTCTTCGATCGCTTCTTCGCCGAGCTCAAGCAGGGGCGGCTCGCCGTCTGGAACCCGTTTCTCTGGGGTGGCATGCCGCTGGTCGGCAACCCGAACTTCGCGCTGAGCCCGCTGCACCTCCTCGCCGGCTGGTGGCTCGACCGGGGCGGCTTCATCTGGTTCATGAGCGTGTTCTCGTTCCTGGAGCTGCTGGCCGCCTTCTACGGCTTCTACTTCCTCGGCCGGAGGCTCTGGCCCGGCCGGCCGGTGCTGGCCCTCTGGGCGGCGACCCTGTACCTCTTCTCCGGCGGCGTCTTCACCGCCTACGTCTTCTTCTCCACCTCCTTCCACTTCGCCGCCATCCCGTGGACACTCCTGCTGCTGGCGCGCGTCTCCCGGCCCACGCTGCCGCGCACCGTGGGCTGGCTCGCGCTGCTGCTCTGGTTCCAGCTCACCTGGGGGCAGCTCCAGTTCACGCTCTACTCGCTTTACCTCTACGCGGGCTTCGCCCTCTTCGCCGCCGGGCGGGGGCGCCGGCTGCTGGGTGTGGGCGCGCTCTGCGCCGGCGGCGCCGTGGCGGGGCTCCTGAGCGCGGCGCACCTGATCCCGCTCCTCGAGAGCCTCAGGATCGCCGCCGTGGACGAGCCGCGGCTCAGCGTGCCCTTCCATCCCGCGCATCAGCGCGTGCCCCTGTTCTACGCCCTGCGCCTGCTCTACCCGAGCCTGATCGGCGGCGTCTTCCCGGAACCGCTGGCGCTCCGCGAGACCCCGGGCATCCCCTGGTGGCCCATCTGGCGCGACGGCTGGTCGCTCTGGGAGTCGTTCACCGCCTACCAAGGGATCGTCGTCACCGTCACGGCGGCCTTCGGGGTGCTGTTCGGTCCCTCGAGGCTGTTCTGGAAGCTCCCGTACGTGGCCATCTCGCTGGCCACCACGACGACGGCCGGCGTCGGGCTCCTCTACTACGTGCATCTCGGCATGAGCGTCCCCTATGGCCGGCTCACCGTGCTCCTCAGCCTCTTCGCCACGGTGCTCTGCGTGGACACCGCCCTGGCCCTGCTGCGCTCCCGCCGGCTCTGCTGGGGGTACGCCGCCTTCCTGGCCGCCGTGCTCGCGCTCTCCACCGCGTGGAACGCGAGCCCGCTCGTGCCGCGTATGGTGGAGCGGGGCTTCGCCGAGGCCTATCAGCGCCCCGGGCCGTTCATCGCGCAGTACCTCCCCGCCATGCGGCAGAACATCACCAACCACAACGTCTTCCTCGCCCTGGCCCTCCTGGCGGTGGCGACCTACCTGCTCCTGACGCGGCGGCCGCCCTCCCCCGACGGCGTGGTCGCGCGCTGGCTCCCCCGCGGATTCGTGCTGGCGCTGGCGCTCCTGGCCTCGGCGGACGGCACGGCGTTCCTCGAGCGCGGGCGCCAGGTGTCCGTCACCACGCTCGACACCCTCGGCATCTTTCGGCCGTCTCCCCTCGAGCGGGCGCTCCGGGCGGATGCGCCCGACTGGATGGCCCACCGCCTCCACCTCGACATCCCCTTCTTCTTCCACCGCGGGGCCGTGGCGCTGCGCCGGACGCGCGCCTCGCCCGCGGGGGTGGAGAACGCCTTCCGGCTCCTCCCCAACGGGACCATGCTGGCGGGTATCCCGATCACCACGGGCTACACGAGCCTCGTGGCCGACAACCGCGCGATGACGGACCTCTTCTTCTGGGAGCGGGGCGTCGGCTACATGTTCCGGACCCTCGAGTCCCACGCCACCCTGCACCCCGGCCTGGTGGACATCTTCGCCATCCGCTACGTCCTGCGGCACCGGGGCTGGGACTACGCCTACCGCCGCACCGATGTGTCCGATCCCGAGGGCTGCGGCGGCTGGTTCGACGCCCACGCGAGAGTCCTCGCCGAGCAGGACGGCTTCGTGCTCTACCGGCTCGACCGAGCGCTGCCGCGCTTCCACGTCCCCGAGCGGGTCGTGTGGACCCAGGAGACGCTCGGCGCCTTCTCCGAGGGCGGCTGCCGGCGTTACGGGAAGGAGACGCTGGGCGTGCTCAACGCCGACGGCCCCCGGCGGGAGACGCGCCAGTCGGGGCGGGTGACGGAGGTGGAGATCCCGCGGGGCGAGGAGGTGCGGCTCCGCGTCGAGGCGGAGACGCCGGTCCACGTGATCCTCGGCATCCACCGGCACCCGTGGTGGGAGGCCCGCGTGGACGGCCGCCCGGCGCCGCTCCTGCGCGCCAACTCGGTGTTCATGGCGGTGGAGGTGCCGCCGGGCCCACATGTGGTGGAGCTCCGCTGCCGCGCGCGGAGCCTCACCGTGGGGCTCTGGGTGAGCGGCCTGTCGTTCGCCGGCTTCGCGGTGCTCTACGCCTCGCGCGGCCTGACACAGCTCCGCCACCGGCTCCGGTAGCGCCCAGCGCGGGGCCTCTCGCCATCAGGGCCCCGCGGCCACACTTGTCCGTCCGGGAAGGACAAAACGATGGTATCTTGTCCCCCAGGGAAGGACAAATATGCGAGAAGTCCTCAGGCAGAAGATGCTCGACGGGCTCACCAGCCCGCCCCCTCCGCTGACCCGCCGGGACGTCCGTCTGCCGGAGGTGCCCGGCAAGGCCCTGGCGGTCGTCGGCGTGCGGCGCAGCGGCAAGACCACGTTCCTGTGGCAGTGTCTCGCCGATCGCCTCCAGGCGGGCACTCCCCGCGAGGCGTTGCTGCTCCTCAGCCTGGAAGACGACCGGCTAGCAGGCCTTTCGGCCGCCGACCTGGCGTGGCTGGTCGAGGAGTACTTCCGCTCGCAGCCGGGCATCCGCGACGCTCGGACCGCCACGTTCTTCCTCGACGAGATCCAGTCGGTCCTGGGCTGGGAGACCTTTGCCCGACGCCTGGTGGACACCGAGCGCGTGTCGCTCTTCCTGTCGGGGTCCTCGGCCCGCCTGCTGAGCCGCGAGGTCGCCACCAGCATGCGGGGCCGCGCGCTGGAGGTGTTGGTCCATCCCTTCAGCTTTCGCGAGGCGCTCCGCCACCTCAGGGAGGAGCCCGATGCGCCCTGGAACCGACTGCCCAAGGCCCGGCGCTCTGCACTCGACGGCCGGCTGCGCCGGTACCTCGCCCATGGGGGATTCCCCGAGACCCTGGGAGTCGAGGAGCGCGACCGGGCCGCGCTGTTGCGCTCCTACGTGGACGTGGTGGTGCTCCGGGATGTGATCGAGCGACACGCCGTCTCGAACCCGCTGGCGCTGCGCTGGATGCAGCGCCACCTCCTGGCGAACCCCGCAGGGCTGTTCAGCGTCCAGAAATGCTACGACGCGCTCAGATCCCAGGGCATTCCCGCGAGCAAGGACAGCCTCCACGCGTACCTCGGGTACCTGGAGGACGCCTTCCTGGTCCGGACCGTCTCCATCCACACGGCCTCGGAACGGCAGCGCATGGTGAATCCGCGCAAGGCCTATCCGGTGGACCCCGGTCTCATCCCCCTCTACGAGCGCGCCGGGCGCTCGAACCTCGGCCACGCGCTCGAGACCGCCGTCTTCCTCGAGCTCGAGCGGCGCGGCTACGAGGCCGCCTACGTCCGCACCAGGGAGGGGTTCCAGGCCGACTTCCTTGCCACGGCCCCAGGCTTGCCGGCCATGCTGCTACAGGTCTGCCAGGACGTGCACGAGTCGTCCACGTGGGAGCGCGAGGTTCGCGGCCTGGCGGGGGCCGCGGTCGAATACCGGAAGGCCGTGCCTCTCCTGCTCACGCTGGATGCCATGCCGCCCAGGCCGCCGCTGCCCAGACCGCTGCGCTGGCTCCCCGCCGTCGCCTGGTTTCTCGGTTCGACGCCGGGGTGAATCGGGCCGGAGCAGGGGCTGACCCAAACGGGCTGCAAGGGCTCCACCGTGCAGGCTGGGCGACGCCCGTCGAACACGTCCGGACGGTGGCGAGCTACCGCTTGCGGGCGACGGCGGGCTCCACGTGGGACCCGTCGGTCGTGACCCGGCCGTGGACGATGTCGAAGTGGTCCAGCACGAACTGCAGCGCGGGCAGCCGGTCGCGCAGCGCGCTCGCCGTGTCGAAGCCCACGGCGTCGGAGCGGATGTAGTCGAAGACGAGGTGCCCGCCCGGCCTGAGCGCGCGGTGGAAGTGCTGGAGCACGGGGATGGGGCGGGGCAGATGCTCCAGCACCTCCAGGCAGAAGATGGTGTCGTAGGCGCCGGGCAGCGGCGCGTCGTTCCCCGGCAGCACGGGCAGCATGGTGACGAAGCGGTCGTGCCGGAACTTCCAGCGCGCGTGGTGGAAGAGCAGGTGCGGGATATCCAAGCCCACCAGCCGGAGCTGCAGGTGGCGGTAGTGACGCGCCAGCGAGGTGAGGATGGGGGCGGCGCCGCAGCCGTACTCGGCGATCCGCCCCCCGCGCGGGATCCATCGCACGTACGGGTGCGCGCGCAGCGGCGCCAGCGCCAGCCGATAGGTGTGGTTGAAGAGGTAGTGGACTGTCCGCGGATCGCGCCACGCCTCCAGGTGCCTGTCGTCGGAGGCCAGCTCCGGGTTCGACAGGCTCTCGAAGTGGACGGTCTGCAGCCGCTGCCGGTAGACGCCCGCCAGGTGGTAGAACTCGAAGGGCTGGATGGGCCGGCAGCCCAGCTCCCCCGACCAGTACTCCTGGAACTCCCGCAGCCAGTCGAGCCGGAGGTTGGCGTACACCAGCCTGCGGTGGAGCCCCGACGTCACCAGCGCGCCGAGGGCGTAGAGCCGCGCGACACTCAGGAACGCGCCCAGCCGGCCGAGCCCGTCGCCGCTCCGCGCCTCCGGGTCGGGCGCGGGCAGTCTCGCGTCCTGCGCCGCGAGGAGCGTGGCGATGTCGGGCTGGAAATCGTCGTAGAGATTCATGGGTCGTCACCGTAGCGCGACGCGCTTCGGGGTGTCAAGAACTCCCCCAGCGAGCTGCGTGCTAGAATGCGGGCGATGCCACGAACTGTCGGCGTCGTCACTGTCGCCCGCTCCGACTACGGCCACCTCACCCCGGTGCTCCAGGAGATCCAGGCCGCCCCCGACCTCGAGCTGGGCGTCTACGTGGCGGGCAGCCATCTGGCGACGCGCTTCGGGCGCACCATCACCGCCGTCGAGACCGACGGCTGGCCCATCGCCGAGCGGATCGAGATGCTGCTCGACTCGGACACCCCCGGCGCCATCGCGGCCTCCACGGGGATCGGCGTGGCCGGCTTCGCCCGCGCCTTCGCGCGCCGCCGCCCCGACCTGCTGGTGGTCCTGGGCGACCGCTTCGAGATGCTGAGCGCCGCGGTGGCGGCGTTGCCCTTCGCGCTCCCCGTGGCGCATCTCCACGGGGGCGAGCTGACGGAGGGCGCCATGGACGAGCAGGTCCGCCACGCCATCACCAAGCTCTCGCATCTGCACTTCGCCGCGGCTGAGCCCTACGCCCGGCGCATCGTCCAGATGGGCGAGGAGCCGTGGCGCGTGCACTGCACCGGGGCCCCCGGGCTCGACCGGCTCCTGCGCCTCGCGCGTCTCTCCCGCGAGGCGCTGGCCCGGCGCATCGGGCTCCCGCTCCGCCGCCCCACCCTCCTCCTCACCTTCCACCCGGTCACGCTCGAGTACGCCGACACGCAGAGCCACGTGGAGGAGCTGGCGCAGGCCCTCGCCAAGGTGGACGGCGACGTGATCGCCACCTATCCCGGGGCCGACACGGCCGGCCAGACGATCATCGCGCGGCTCGAGGCGCTGGCCGCCTCCCGCCCGGGCACGCGACTCGTACGGAGCCTCGGCGAGGAGGCGTACGTCTCGCTGCTCGCGGAGGCGGACGCGATGGTGGGCAACTCCTCGAGCGGGATCATCGAGGCGCCCTCCTTCGGCCTGCCGGTAGTGAACATCGGCTCGCGCCAGCGCGGCCGGCTCCGTGCCGCCAACGTGATCGACGTCGGCTACGGGCGCGACGAGATCCTGGACGGCATGACGCGCGCGCTCGCGCCCGGCTTTCGCCGGGGCCTCGCCGGGCTGGCCAATCCCTACGGCGACGGGCAGGCGGCGCCGCGCATCGTCCGGGCGCTGCGGGAGGTGGAGCTGGGCCCCCGGCTCATCCAGAAGCGCTTCGCCGACGCGCCCGCGACCGACAGGTGACACTCGGCTTCGTTGCCTTCAGGAAGGGCTTCCTCCGCGTCCTGGGCTCGCTCATCCAGGCGGCGCTCGACCGCAGCCATCGCGTGGTGCTCCTCTGGGACCCGGAGCAGGCCAAGCCGGGTGAGGCCGTCACGCCCGCCGATCTCGCCGTCTGGCCCGGCGCCGAGCCCCACGCCTACCATCTGGGCGCCCCGCTCGCCCCCGTCGTGGAGCGCCTCGGCCTCCGCGCCCTCGTGGCGCCCTCGCTCGATACCTACCTCCGCGCCGCCCGGCTCGAGGGGGAGGTGGACGCCATCCGCCGGGCCGGGGCGCGCCTCTACTCGGTGGACTATGCCTTCGAGACGGTGACGGCCGATCCCGCGGGCTACCGGCTGATCGACACGACCTTCTACACGAGCCAGTACCAGCGCGAGCTGCACTGGCGCCTCATGGCCGAGGGCTTCGCGCGCCTGGGTCCGGGCGTGGACCGCGCGGCGCGCAGCGCGGTGGCGGGTTCCAGCATGATGGACCAGCTGGCCGTCGTGGACCGGGCCGCCGTGCGGAAGCGCTACGGCCTGGCATCCGACCAGCCCGTCGTCCTCCTGATGTCGCTGAAGATGGCGGTGCCCGACCAGTGGCGCCGGCTTCACTGGGGCGGGAGCCCCCGGCTCTGGCGGGCGGCGCGAGCCGCGCTGGGCGGACACGGGGACTGGGTGCCGGAGATCCTGCGCGGCCACGGCTACCGCGAGCTGGTGCTGGCGCTCCGCGCGCTCTGCCGGCGCGAGGGCGCGGCGCTCATCGTCAAGTCGCGGGAGAAGAACGCCGACCCCGGCTTCCTCCGCCGCCTGGCGGACGTCTTCGTCTACGACGAGGCGCTCTACCCGTACACCTCCATGGAGCTCATGGCCGTGGCCAGCCTCTGCGTCCACTTCCAGAGCGGGGCGGTGCTGGAGGCGGCCTTCGCGGGCGTGCCGTCGCTCAGCGTGGCGGTCTCCCAGTCGCACCTCGAGGACTACGCGAGCTTCGACGAGGTGTACGGCGGGCGCCCGTGGAGCCTCCAGAATTTCCCGGGCATCGTGTGGCCGGTGGGCCACCGGGAGGCGGTGGGCCGCATCGAGCGCTCCGGGCTCGGCGCCTTCGCGGTGGACCCGGAGGCGCGGCGCCGCTACGTGGAGAAGTTCCTGGGCTTCGACGACACGCGGAGCAGCGTGAGGATCCTCGAGGCCATCGAGCGCGCCGACTGACTCACGCCCCTCGCCCTTCCAGCAACAGCGCCGCCAGCCTCAAGTCCATGGCGTCGTCGACGTTGATCGAGTCCTCGCGCGCCATCACGTAGGGCGCCGTCTGCTCTGGGTAGAACGTGCGCCGGGCGCGGAGGATGGACGCGCGGATGGCGTAGATGCTGCCATTGGGGCGGTAGGCGGGCGGCAGCTCCTGGCGGTGGTCGGCGCGCGCCCCCTCGGGGAACAGCCAAGCGAGCCGCCCGTCCGCGACGCGCATCATCCAGTAGGGCGGGTAGTCGGGCTCGGTGACGGCCACCACCGCCTCGGCGCCGGGGTCCTCCTCGAGGCTCCGGAGCGCGCCGTCGATGTGGGCCGCGCGGCGGAGGGGAGCCGTGGCCGGGAGCAGCACGACGATCTCCGGCCGGTACCCGTCCTGCTCCTCGAGCCAGCCCAGCGCGTGGAGCGCGACGTCCACGGTCGAGCTCCGATCTCCCGCCAGCTCCACGGGGCGCCGGAAGGGGACCTCGCATCCCGCCGCGCGCGCCACCGTCATGATCTCGTCGTCCTCGCTCGAGAGGATCACGCGTCCGAGCCTCGCGGCGCCCTTCGCCGCCTCGATGGTGTGGACCACGACCGGCTTCCCCGCCAGGGGGAGCAGGTTCTTCCGCGGCAGCCCCTTGGAGCCCCCGCGGGCCACGATGATGCCGAGGGCGAGCGGTGAGGTCACGGACGCGCCCCGGCGCCGCGGCGCCCCCCGGCCGCGAGCACGCTCTCGACGACGGCCTCCACATCGGCCCCCCGGGGCAGGCGCAGGCTCGCCTCGTGGTACTCGCGCCGCGCCCCGGCCGTGAGGAGATCGTCCAGCAGCGGCAGCACCTCGGCGGCGTCGCGCGCGACCAGCCCCAGCCCCTGCTCGACGCCGTCCGGCAGCGCCAGTCCCGCGTACTCGCTGAAGAAGGCCCGCGACTCGGGAGTGGTCATCAGGAAGAGCACGGCGCCCAGCGGCTCGGGGCTCTGGCACGAGAGGAAGGCGTAGTCCATCGAGCAATGGGAGAAGCAGGTGGTCACGAGGTCGCAGGCCACGAGCCACGGCTCCGCGGCCGGCTCCTCGCTGGCGTCGAAGACCTCCACGCCGGCGCTCCGGAGCGCCTCGAGGTGCGCCTCGCGGAGCGCCAGCGACTTCGGATGCTCGCGCAGCACGCAGAGCGGCTTGGCGGGGCGCGCGGCCAGGGCCCGGACGAGGTCGCCGAAGGCGGCCTTCTGACCGGGGATCTCGGCGGGCTGGCCGAAGAAGCCGACCACGGAGCGGCCCCGCGGCGCCCCGAGTCTCCGGCGGACGGAGGCGCGCAGCGCCGGCACGTCCAGCGCCGCGTAGGGGGCGTGCCGGAGCGACCCCACCGGCATCGCCTCCACGCCCCAGCGCTCGCGCGTCAGCCGGGCCGCCGCCTCGTCCCTCACGAAGTACGTCTCCGCCAGGGCCCCGTCGATGCTGTTGGCGTCCCCCGGGAAGTCCTGGAGCGCGAAGGTCGGCCGGCCTCCGGCTCGCGCCAGGAGCGCCTCGTCGACCCCGACGCCCAGGGAGGAGATCCCCGTCACCACCACGTCGGGATCGAGGCCGGTGAGCAGCTGCTGCGCGGCGCCGAGGAGCGGCGCGGCGGCTCTGCCGACCGGCACGTGGACGGAGCCGTCGGGCAGCGCGAAGCGGATCGGCGCCTCGCCTGCGGCGCCGAGCAGGTCGAAGGCGGGTGGGCTGGCCACGAGCGTGGTCTCGAGGCGTGGGTCAGCGCGGAGGGCCGGCGCCACGGCCGCCACCTGGGCCGCCGCGCCGGCATCCCGGGCGGAGAGCAGCACGCGCACCCGCGTCACGGCCGGGCCAGCCCCGCCGACACCACGGCCTCGGCCAGCGCCCAGTCCTCGGGGGTGTCGATGTCGATGCCCTCGACGGCGTCGGTGGGCAGCGCGCGCAGCCGCGGCGGGAAGAGCCGCCGGTGGCGCGCGAGGCTCTGGCGCGTGGTGAGGTAGAGGGTGCCGTTGGGGGTGAAGGTGGCGCTCGCCTCCTGCCGGCGGATGCGCTCCTCCCACGGCGCGAGGGGGCTCAGGAGCCCGTCCTCGCCCTGGCGGTAGAGGAGCCAGGGGCCCCGCTCGATGCGCGCGGCGCCGATGACGCCCTCGGTGCCAGGGAGATCCAGGAGATCGAGCGCCTGACGGAGGCGCTCGGGGCGCCTGAAGGGGCAGGTGGGCTGGAGCAGCATGACGGCGGCCGGCGCGAAGCCCGCGCGCTCCTCCATGAACGCCACCGCATGCTCCACGACGTCCAGCATCTCGCTGTCGTCCCGGGCCAGCGCGGCCGGGCGCAGGAACGGGGTCTCCAGGCCGAAGGCGCGTCCGGCCTCGGCGATGGCCGGGTCCTCCGTGGTGAGGACGGCGCGGGCCGCCACGCCGGAGGCGGCGATGGTCCGCGCCGTCCAGCCCAGCAGCGGCACTCCGCCCAGGGGCTTGAGGTTCTTCCCCGGCAGCCCCTTGGAGCCCGCGCGGGCGGGGACGAGGATCAGGAGACCTGGTGGCGGAGTGTCCACTGCCCGCCCTCCCGCTTCCACAGGTGAGGGGAGCGGAACTGGTCCACGATCTCCCGGAAGCGGGCCTCGCCGATGCCCATGTAGTCGAGGTTCTCCCGGAGCCACTTCGTCGGCAGCTCGCCGTCGAAGCGCCGCACCAGCGCCACCCCCTCCTCGCGCGTGAGGTGGCCGTTGCGGATCTCCTGGGCGGCGTCGTAGGAGGCCCGCCCGAGCCCGAACTTGACGTAGGTGGTGTAGTAGTGCAGCCCGTCCATGCGGTCGTCGATGCTGTTGTACTTGGAGTACGTCCCCTCGGTGCGCTCGGTGTTGGCCTCGAAGGCCGCGTGCTCGACGGCGTAGTAGTAGCACTCCTGCGGGATCCACTTGAGGTAGTACCCGAGGTACCGCACGTCGATGTGCTTCTCGGCCAGGAGCCCGGGATCGGCGGGCAGATAGGGATCCAGGTCCTTGACGGTGATGCCGTGGGCGGCCAGCTCGGGGACGCGCACCCCGCCCAGGTGGAGCTCCTCCAGCCGCTCCTGTCGCGTGTAGTAGCGGGGGTCCCGGCGCGGCGTGGCCGCCTCGTCGTGGGGGTTGCCGTACTCCACCTCGTTCTCGCCGTAGATCACCAGCGGGATGTCCCAGAGGGCGGCGAACTTGGGCGGCAGGCATTTCTGCCCGAAGATGAACGGCTGGAAGGGGTGCAGGAGGTTCTCGAAGGCCAGCCGCGTCAGCGTCCGGTGCACCCGGCCGTTGGGGGTGCAGAGGAAGTTGTCGAAGCCGGCGTGGATCCACGACTGGAAGTTGCGCCAGCCCACCTCGGTGTAGATGTGGGGCGCCCACGTCACCGTGAGCGGGTTCATCCCGTACCGGTACTTGAGGAGATGCGAGGCGTAGATGCTGTCCTTGCCCCCCGAGCCCGGGACGAGGACGTCGTAGCGCCCGTCGGTGCGCCGGTGGCGCGCCAGGAGGTCCCCGAGCTCGCGCTCCCGCTCGGCCCAGTCCACCTTCTCCTTCAGCTCGGCGAAGCGGCAGGCGGCGCAGACGCCGGCCGCGTCGAAGTGGATCGTCTCCTTCTTCGACTCGCGGGTGTGCGCGTACTCGACCGTGGAGGAGGGGCGCTGGTTGGAGATCACGCAGCGGGCGCAGTAGCGCACCTCCGCCGGCAGGCCGAACTTGGTCTCGCCCGTCATGGGGCGCCGTGGACGAAGGCGTCGAGGATGGCGAGCCCCACCTCGCCGCTCTTCTCCGGGTGGAACTGGCAGCCGGCGATGTGCCCGGCGGCGATGGCCGCGGCGACGGGCGCGCCCGCGAAGGCGATGTCGGCGAGCCGGTGGCCGCCCTCCCGCGGGTGCACGGCGTAGGAGTGGACGAAGTAGGCGAAGTCGCCGGGCTTGACGCGCGCGAAGAGGGAGAGCGCCCACGGCAGGCCGCCGGGCGCGGGCCAGAGCTGGCACCAGCCGACATTGGGAATCTTGTCCCGGCCGCCGGGCGCCGGCGCGGGCAGCCGGTCCACCTGCCCGGGGATGAGGCCGAGCCCTCCGTGGCGGCCGAACTCGGTGGACTCCTCCAGCAGGAGCTGCATGCCGAGGCAGACGCCCAGGAGCGGCCGGCCGGTACGCGCGAACTCCCTGAGGGCGTCGTCGAGGCCCCGCGCCGCGAGCCCCGCCATGGCATCGCCGAAGGCGCCGACGCCGGGCAGGATCACGCGCTGGGCCTGCCGGACGGCCGCGGGGTCCGAGGTGAGCGCCGGGGCGCCGCCCACCTTGGACACCGCCTGACAGACGCTGAAGAGGTTGCCGCGCCCGTAGTCCACGACCACCACCGCGGGGGCGGCGCTCACGCCGAGACCCTCACGGCCACCTCGCTGGCCGCCAGCTGCGCCTTGATCTCCGCGATGGTGACCTTGCCATAGTGGAGGACGGAGGCCACGGCCACCGCGTCCACGCCGGCCTCGGTGATGGCCTGGCGCGCGTGCGCCGGCGACCCCACGCCGCCGCAGGCGATGACCGGCACGTCCACGGCGCGCGTCACCAGGGCGAGGAAGTCGAGCTCCATCCCGCGCTGCGTCCCCTCGCGGTCCACGGAGGTGATGAGCAGCTCGCCCGCGCCCAGCGCGACGGCCCGCTCCGCCCACTCGAGGGCGTCCACGCCCGTCCGCTCGCGCCCGTTGTCGGTGTAGGCCTCCCACTGCCCGGCCCCGGTCCGCTTGGTCTGGATGTCCACGACCATGCACTGGCTGCCGAAGGCCTCGGCCACGCGGCGGATGAGGTCCGGGTCGCGCACCGCCGCCGTGTTGATCGCCACCTTGTCGGCCCCGCTCCGGAGCGCCTGGCGCACGTCCTCCACGCTCCGCAAGCCCCCGGCCACCGTCATGGGGACGAAGACGTCCTCGGCGGTCCGGCGCACCACGTCCAGGATGCTGTTGCGGCCGTAGAGGCTCGCGACGATGTCCACGTAGAGAATCTCGTCGGCGCCCTGCGCGTAGTAGCGCCGGGCGAAGGCCCGGGGATCGCCCATCACGCGCAGCCCTTCCAGGTGGATGCCCTTGACGAGGTTCGGGGCCTTCACGTCCAGGCGGGCGATGACGCGCGCCGCCGGCATGTCAATTGAGCCTGGGGGGGAGCGACCGCCGCTCCTCCCCCAGACCCCCCCACCGGCCCCCGACCCACACGCTGCGTCGTCATACGCGCTCGATGATCCGCTCGCCGAACAGGCCCTGGGGTCGGAACACCAGGAACGCCAGCGCCACCACGTAGGCAAACCAGTTCTCGATGGCGCCGCCGACCAGCGGGCCCCAGTAGACCTCGGCGATCTTCTCCCCCACCCCGATGATGAGTCCGCCCACGATGGCCCCCGGGATCGAGGTGAAGCCGCCCAGGATCAGGACCGGCAGCGCCTTGAGCGCGATCAGGGACAGGCTGAACTGGACGCCGCTCTTGGCGCCCCACATGATCCCGGCCACGATGGCGACGAGTCCCGCCACCGCCCAGACGACCACCCAGATGGTCTTCAGCGGGATCCCGATGCTCAGCGCCGCCTCGTGGTCGTCGGCCACGGCCCTGAGCGCCCGCCCGATCCGCGTCCGCTGGA
>MGBV01000287.1:0-1178 GCA_001788415.1 Candidatus Rokubacteria bacterium GWC2_70_16
AGGCAGGCGCGGCTGTTGCCGGGCACGCTCGTGTCCGTCACGGGCCCCACCGCGAAGACCACCGCGTTGGCGGGATCGTAGGCAGCCGCGCCGGGCGGGACGCCATCGAGGAGGAGGCGCGCGGCGAAGCCGTTGCCGCCGACAAGGCTCCGCGCCATCTCCTCGGAGACAGGCTCCACCCGGGTCCGGCCGCTGCCCGCGTCTACGAAGAGGATCCGGCCGCCGTAGCCTCGCATCGCAGCGCTCAGTTGACGCCGAGCGCCTTCAGGCCCCGGCGCGCCGCCTCCGCCAGTTCCGGCTCCACACCGCTGGCGCTCTGGAGCTTCCGGTAGACGATGGCGGCCGACTCCCGCTGCTTGAGCGCGGCGAAGGACTGGCCCGCCCCCGCGAGCGCGCGGTGCGCCCATGGCGAGTCGGGCGCGAGGTAGGCGGCCGTCATGTACGCCTCGACGGCGTCCTGGTGCTGGCCGGCCGCGCGATATCCGTCCCCGAGCCGGAAGCCGGCCTCGGCGGCGGCGGCCGGGTCCTGGTCATCGAGCCCCTTGAGGAGGAGCAGGCGGGCCTCGGCCCACTTGCCGTCGGCCTGGAGCAGCCGTCCCTGCAACAGCGTCACGTGCTCGGCGCCCGGGGCCGAGGGGTACTCCTGGCGAAGCCGACCATAGATGCCCGCGGCCGCGGCGCGATCGCCCACGGCCTCATGGGCCTGGGCGAGGAGCAGCAGCGCGCGCGCCATGCGCGGATCGCCCACGTGCAGCGCGACGAATCCCTCGAGCCGGCGCCGGGCCTCGTGCGCCGCGCCCGTGCGAAGCAGCGCCTCGGCGAAGTCCAGCCGCCCCGCCTGGTGCGCCGGGTGCGAGGGATCGCGGGCGGCCAGCATCTGGTAGGCCTCGCGCGCCACCGGCCACTGGCCGTCGCGGGCTGCGGCCTCGGCGAGCGCGGCGAGGGCCGCCGGCGTCGCCGGGTGAGCGGGGTACTCCCTCGCAAGCCTCCCTGAGAGCGTCCGGGCCTCCCCCCACTTCCTCTCCTCGCCAGCCAGGAAGGCCAGGGCCTGGAGCAGATGGGGCGTCGTGGCCGGCGTCGGGGGCCGGGCGAGGAGCGGGGCAGCGAGCTGCTCGAAGTCGACCGTCTTGCCCGCGCCGAAGGCGACGGCGGCCAGGCCATACTCGGCGGCGGCCGCG
>MGBV01000287.1:1194-10726 GCA_001788415.1 Candidatus Rokubacteria bacterium GWC2_70_16
CATCCCGCGCGGCCGCCAGCTCCCGAGTGGCCTCGCCCCATTGCTTGCGTTCCAGGGCGACCACGCCGAGCCCGAGCCGGGCGGCATCCTCGCCCTCCGCCAGCGCCGCGCGGAAGTCCGCCTCCGCTTCCGCGAGGCGCCCCACCGCGACCAGCGCCGTCCCGCGCGCCAGACGCATGCGCCCGAGATACGGGGACTGGGGCGCGCGGCCCAGGAGCTCGCTCAGCTCGCGAAGCCCGTCCGGCGCCCGCCCGGCGCGCAGGCCCAGGATGGCGCGATTGAGCGCGGCGGCGGCCGCATGCTCGCTCTCCGGGAAGCGCGCGAGGAGCCCATCGAGCATCTGGAGCGCGCCCGGCTCGTCTCCCGCCTGGGCCCTGAGCTCGGCCGCCAGCAGGAGCGCCCCCGGCGCCCGCGCATCGGCGGCTCCGGCCTCCCGCGCGAAGCGCGTCCAGCTCTCGCCGGCCGCCTCGAGCCGGCCCCGGCGATACTCGGCCCAGCCCAGCGCCAGGAGGGCGGGTGCGGCCAGCGGGTCGCCGGGGAAGTCCGCGAGGAGGCGGCCGTAGGTCGCCACCGCGCGCTCATACTGCCTGAGCCAGTACGCCGACTCCCCCTCCACGACGAGGGCCCCGGCGCGCAGCGCCGTCGGGAGCGGCTGCTTTAGAAGCGCCGTCGCCTGGGCGCCGGCCCGCGCGAATTCCCGTCCCTCGAGATCCATCTGGGCCAGTCTCAGTCCCGCGTGGGCGGCGAGGGCCGGCGGCGCCGCGAGCTGGCGCGCGGTCTCGAAGCGCTCGCGCGCCTCGGCGGGCTGTCCCGCGCGGCGAGCGGTTTCCCCGCCGAGCACCAGCGCCCAGGCGCGGGCGTCGGGCTCGAGGCTCCGGGCCAGCAACTCCTGCAGCACGACCTGCGCCTCCTCCGGCCGCTGCCTCCGGGCGGCCCAGCGCCCCACGAGGAGCGCGGCCGGCAGGGCCAGCGTCCCCGCCCGGTCGGCAGCGTCGAGCTGGCTCACCTCGGCGCGCGCGGCGGCCCCGTCATCGAGGTCGAGGAGGGCCTGCACGAGCCCGGCGCGCACCCAGAGCCGCTCTCTCATCTGCGGGTAGGCGGCGAGGAGCCCGCGGTAGATCTTCACGGCCTCGAGCGGCTGGCCGGCGGCGCGCCGCCACCAGCCCAGCCGCAGGAGGCCCGTCTCGGTCAGGAGCTGCGGACCCGCGGCGGTGAAGACCTGGAGCCGGGCCGCCGCGCCGCGCGCATCGCCCAGCCGGCCGAGGGTCTCGCCGAGCCAGAAGGCGCCCTCGGCAGCGAGCGGTGCGGGCACGCTCCGGTTGAGGAGGGTCGTCCACTCGTCCCGCGCCTCGGCGTAGCGCCCGAGCGCGTAGAGCGCCAGCGCATGGCCGTGCCGCGCCCAGGGGACGATCTCGGGCGGCTCGCTGCCCTTGAGCAGCCCCTCGAAGGCGGGCAGGGCGCGGGCGGCCTCCCCGCGCTCGAGCATCACCCAGGCGAGCGAGTGGGCTGCGAACAGCCCCATCGCATCCCGCGGATCGTCCTGGGCGACCAGGGAGAGGTACACCTCGACGGCCTCCCCGCGCTTCAGCCGGAGACGAGTCTCGGCCAGCCAGTAGCGCGCCTCGCGCAGCGTGGCCCTGTCCGTCCCCCTCTGCACCGCGCTCCACAGCTCCGCCTGGGCCTGCTCGAGCTCCCCCCGCTGGTAGCGGGCCTTGCCGCACTCGACCAGCTCCGAGGCCACGCCGAAGAAGCTGCCGAGGGGGTTGCACGCGAGCAGACGGGTGGAGGCGAGGGGGAAGGTGGGCCTGAGCGCCGGATCGGAGACGATCCGCGGCGGCGGCAGCTCGGGGAAGGGCCGCGGCCCCTCGGGCAGCGGCAGCTCGGGCAGCGGCACGGGCGGCTTGTCCAGCGCCGGGGACACGGGCCGGAGGAGGGACCCGAGGTCGGGCGCCGGGAGCAGCGGCGCTTCGGCCGCGCGCGCCCCCGAGGCCAGCGCGGCGAGGAGCCCGAGGGCGGCGGCCGCGGCGCGAGCGCTCCGGCGGCTCATGGTTTCCGTGGCTTTCCGCCCCCCGCGTTCTTGGCGGCGGGCTTGAGCTTGGTGGCGAGCGCGGCGCGGCGCGCCTTGGCCCAGCGCTGCAGCTCCGGGTCGGAACTGCCCTCGGCCACCTCGTCGTAATGCTGAGCGGCCTGCTGCCACTGCCCCTGCTCCTCGAGGGCCAGCCCGCTCCCCGCCAGCCCGCGGTAGCGCACCACCGCATCCTCGCCCGCCAGCTCCACCGCGGACTGGAAGGCCTGGTGCGCCTGCGGGTAATGCTTGAGCTTGAGCTCGCTCTCGCCGGCGATCAGGAAGGCCTGCGCCCGCACCGAGTCCTCCTCGCTCCGCACCGCGGCCCGCGCCAGCGCCAGCGCATCCCTGAAGGCCCCCCGCGCGAAGGCGACCTGCGCCAGATCGAGCGCGGCGCGGGTGGCCAGGGCGTGCTTCGGGAACTCGGTTCTCAGCGCCGTCCAGGCGCTCTCGGCATCGCGGGGGCGCCCGAGCTGCGCGGCGACGACGCCGGCGTCGTACAGGGCCTCGGCCGTGCGCGGGGACTGGGCCATGAGACTGCTGTACTCCCTGGCCAGCTCGTCCTTGCGCCCCGCGCGCAACACCGTGTCCACGACCACGCGCCGGGCCTGCCCGGTCAGCTCGTGCGCGGGATGGGCGGTGATGAAGGCGCGCAAGTCGGCCAGCCCCTCGGAGGTCTGGCCCGCCGAGACCCGGGCAAACCCCAGCAGGTAGCGCGCATCGGGCAGGAGCGCGTGGTCGGGATGGCGCTCGGGGAAGGAGCGCAGGAACCCGGCCGCCTCCTCGAAGCGCTTCGACTCCACGAGCATCCGGGCGAGATAGACCGTGGCCGAGGGCACGCTGGGATGCTCGGGGAAGGCCTCGATGAGCTGCCGGAAGGCGGTGATGGCCGGCTCCCGCCGCTTGAGCTCGAGCTGCGCCCACCCGAGGCCGTACAGCGCGTCGGGGGCCAGCGGGGCGGCGGCGTTGTCGGCCAGGAGCCGTTCGTAGACGGCGCGCGCCGCCTCGAAGCGCCGCAGGCGGAAGAGCGTCTCGCCTTCCCAGAAGCGGGCTTCCTCGGGCTGGCCTGGCGGCGGGGAGAAGCCCTGGGCCCGACGGAAGGCTTCCAGCGCCGCCTCGAGGGCGCCGAGGGCGAGCCGCGCCTTGCCCAGGAGCAGCGTCGCCTCGGGCGCGCGCGCATCTGAGGGGTAGCGCTCGAGGAAGCGCTCCAGCGCCTTGCGGGAGAGGCTGTGGAGCCTGTCCTGGAACGCGCGCTCGCCCACCAGGACGAGGCGCTCGCGCTCCTCGAGGGCTGCGGCCGGCGGGGAATCGAGGGCTGCGCATGCGAGCGCGACGAGGAGGACCACGGCGGCCCGACACATCGAAAGCCCCATGACACGCTCACCGTACCACGAATCCCCCACCCCTCGACGGGTGGGGTCAGGTCTTGCAATCCAGCACTTGTTGTAATGCAAGACCTGACCCCAGGTGGTTCAGAAGCGGAGGCGGACACGGTAGGTGAGCTTGGCGGCGCCCTCGGGCGCCACCGGCACCCGGAACCGGAGGGTGTGGGCCTCGACCTTCTCGCCGCGGTGGCTGGCGTGCAGCACCTGCCAGTCGCCGGGCACGGGCTCGATCACCGTCACGGTCTGCTCCTCCTTCTTGTGGTTGCGGAGCGCGACCTCCCACTCGACCTCGTAGAGGCCGGAGGCGATCTTCCGCCAGTCCTTCTGGGTGCGCTCGGCGACCACGTCGAAGGCATTGCCCATCTTGATCTTGACGCGCTCGTCCTTTGGCGTGTGGTCGATCCAGTCCTCGCCGATGAACTGCTGGCTGCCGGACCTGTCGGCCTTGTAGACGCGGATCTTGCCCTTGGGCAGGGGTAGCCCGAGGCGGTTCTCCTTGCTGTTGCGGAGCTCCAGGTACACCTGGACCTTCTGGGTCGAGATGGGCATGCCGTAGGCGTTGCGGTAGTACTCCTCGGCGCCGTAGTAGAGGAGCTGCTTCTCGACGGGGACATCCCCGGCCGACATCAGGGAGAGCTGCTTGGTCTGGTTGTCCTTGATCGTGGTCCGGCCGTCCAGCGTGTAGAGGTGATACTCGAAGAAGCCCTCGGAGGCGAACTCACGGCTGGCCTCCGCCGTCGAGGCAGCCTTGGCCGCGATCTCGAGCATGCGCCCCTTGCGCGGCCGGTCCGCGGCCCGGTTCACGTCGCCCGCGACGAGCTTCAGCGCGGCATTGCCGTAGGTCGCCCCGCTCCGGTTGTCGATGGTCACCCACCCCGTGACATCCGTCCGCGTGTCGGAGGGGTTGATCACCATGACGTAGTCGGCCTTCCAGCTGATCCCGCCGGTGAGGTACGAGGCCTCCACGCGCTGCGGGCGGTCCGCCTGGCTGCGCAGGAGCCACGCCAGCGTGGGCTGGGAGACGAGGTTCTCGGGCAGCGCGGGCAGCACGAGCCGGCCGTGGTGGCCCAGGTGGATCTGGCCGTTGATCTCGTAGACGGGGCCCTGGGTCGAGAGCAGCGTGGCCTCGTGGTAGGAGCCGTCCCCGCCGTAGAGCCGCACCTTCCGGCCGACGTACTTCTCCATGAGCTTCTGGCTCGACAGGAGATCGTACTCGTAGTTCTGCTCGAGGATCTTGAGTCCGGCGGGATCGGTGAGGGACTTGAGATGGACCGTGGTGGGGTCGATCTGCGCGGCCACGTCCATGAAGTGAACCTCGACCATGCCCGCCGGGAGGCGGACCTCGCGGAGGTCCTTCACGAGGCCGAGGTTGCCGTTGTAGATCGTCACCATGACCTCCTTCTGGGTCTGGCGGGTGATGCCGAGGGGCGCGGCCGCGGCCGCCTGAGGGACTGCAAGAGCGCACAGCAGGGTGCATGCCAGCCATCGCATCTTCATGGATCCGTCCTCCTGTCTGATCGGGCTCTGGTGCCTCTGCCCGGTAAGACAGGGGGAGGCCGGGAAAGTTCCCGGCCGCACGGTCAGCCGGTGAAGCGAATGCTGATGCGGAGCCGGGCGGGGAGCGGGGCGGGCTCGCGCTCCACGGTCCACCGGCCGATGCGACCCAGGCCCTCGACCAGCGCGGGATAGGCCTCGCGGGGCAGCCAGAGCTCGACGATGCTCTCGTCCGCCTCCGCCCGCCGGGAGACCTCGCTGGCCCCCAGCTTCGCGGCCAGCTCGGCCAGGGCTCGCAGGGCCTCGGCGCGGTCGGCCACCGCGAGCCGCCCCACGATCTCCGGGGCCGCCTGGACGGCGGCCGGCGCTCGGGCCGCCAGGCTCTGCCGGGGCGCATCCTTTCGCTCTTTCCGCGCGGACTCAGGCTCCATGGCGGCGCCCGAGGCGGCCGGCTGCTCCGCGCGTGGGGGCGCTGCCTCCATGCTCTCGCCCTTCTTGCCGAGCCGGCTCTCCTCATGAGCGCTCGGCGGAGCCGTCGCGGCCCCCACCTTGTCCTGCACTCGATCCGCGGGCGTCTTCTCCGCGGCCGGAGGCTCTGGAGCAGGCGGGGCCGGAACGGGCGCGGCCTCGGGCGTGGGCGGAGCCGGCGTCGTCGGCACGGCCGGCGACGGCGCGACGGGAGGTGGCGGGGCGCGCCGCGCTTCCAGGGGCGGCGCCACGGGCGCCTCCTGGCGGGCCGCCTGCTGGAGCTCGGGCGTCTTCTGGAAGACGTAGACGGCCGCCCCGGCGACGAGCAGGAGCGCCGCGGCTCCCAGCGGGATCCTCACGCGCAGGGGCCCGAGCAGGCGCCGGCCGAGGCGCTGGTGCCACGGGGTGGGTCGCGCCGCCTCGAGCACGCGGTCCACGAAGCCCAGCGGCGCGCGCGCCGGCGCCAGGCGGTGGAGCAGGGCCACGGTGTGCTGGAAGCGCCCGAGCTCCCGGCGGCACTCCGCGCAGCCTTCCAGGTGGCGCTCCACGGCGGCGCGCTCAGGGTCTCCAAGGGCCTCGTCCAGGAGCGCCGAGAACTGCTCGCGCGCGTCGTGGCAGGTCATGGAAAGAAGCGCTCCAGCTTGTCCTTGAGGTCCATCCGCGCCCGGTGCAGCCGCGAGCGCACCGTGCCCAGCTCGAGCCCGAGCGCCCGGGCGATCTCCTCGTACGAGAGCCCTTCCAGATCGCGCAGCACCACCACGATGCGCCGGTCCTCGGGCAATTCGGCGATGGCCCGTGACAGCGCGGCCTCGACCTCGCTGCGCTCGAGGTCACCTGCCGGCCCGTCGCCCGTCGCGCCCAGGCGGCCCAGCGTCTCCTCCCCGCGGCGGCCCATCCGCCGCTCGGCCGTGGCCAGACGGTTCAGACAGAGGCGAGAGGCGATGGCGTAGAGCCAGGTCGAGAGCTTCGAGTCTCCCCGGAAGCCAGCGACGCTCTGGTGCACCCGCAGGAAGACTTCCTGGGCGATCTCCTCGGCCTCGGCCTGGTTGCCGAGCATTCGGAGCGCCACGCCGAAAACCCTGTGCTGGTAGCGCGTCACCAGATCCTCGAAGGCCTCCGCCTCGCCGGCGCGGAGCCGCGCCACCAGCCGCTCCTCATCTCTCCGGGCCTCCTCCCTCACGGTTAGACCTTAGCGCCATCGGGAAGTTCCGGAGGAGAAAAAGGGGAGCCCCGGCCCATTCCTCCACTGTGGCGTTAATGAGACGATGATAATAAGATCTTTAGATTAAGTAGTTTAGAAAATGTCATAGGGACGCGACGACTTTCTGGTTGACAGCATCTAATATAGTGTCATAGCGTACTAGGACATAACAGACCACATGGCCTGACCCGAAAGGGATGGGCCAGAAGGAGGAACGACGATGAACACGCACCTGGAGGCCTGGCTGGTCAGAGAGCGGCTTGAGGAGGCCCGGGCGTTTGCGGCCCAACAGGCCGTCCTTCAGTCTCTCCGACCCGCGCGCCGGCCGGTGCGGGTCTTCCTGGGGCTCAGCCTGATCAGGATCGGGCGGTGGCTGGCGGGAAAGGCCCCGCGCGCCGCTGGCGAGCCCAAGCGTGCCATCGCCTAGCAGGCCGCTGAAAGAGGCCCATCTGCCGCGTTGGCGCCCTCGGCCGCACGCTCAACGTACAGAGAGTACGCCTCGCGTGCGGCCGTCGGGCGCCGCCTTGCATCTGGACCTCTTTGAGCGGCCTGGAGAGCCTGGAGAGCTTCCCCGCAGCCTGGAAGGAGACCGCATCGATGGGTCGTGAGCCCGCGCAGATCACGCCGCCCTCGGGCCTCCGGGTTAACCGCCAGAGCGCGGTCCCGGTGCATGCGCAGCTCACGACCCAGATCCGCCATCTGATCGAGACCGGCGGGCTCAAGCCCGGCATGCAGCTGCCGACGGTGCGCCAGCTCGCCGGCTTCCTCAGGATCAACCGGAACACCGCGGCCCGGGCGCTCGGCGACCTGCACCGGGACGGCTATCTCGAGAGCCGCCCGGGCCGCGGCACCTTCGTGGTGGAGCGCTCGCCGTCGCGCGAGGGGCGGGCCGCGCTGTCGCTCGAGCGCCTGGTCGCCGAGATGCTCGAGCGCGCGCGCCAGCTCGGCTTCACCCAGGACGAGGTGCTCACCACCGTGGCGGCCCGTGGCCCCGGCGACAGGAGCGGCACGGGCGCGCCCGTCAAGGCGCGCGCGCTCCTCGTCGAGTGCAACGGGGAGGAGCTCAACCGCTACCGCGATGAGATCGAGGCCCAGCTGCCCCTCAGCGTGGACCGGATCCTCGTGGACGAGCTGCCCGACCGCGTGGCCCAGGAGCCCGGCTTCCTCCAGGGCTATCGGATCGTGGTCACCACCTTCTTCCACATCCACGAGGTCAAGCACGTGGTGGCGCCGGATGGGCCGCCGGTGGTGGCGCTGCTCTCCGAGGCCAATATCTCGGCCCTCCTGCGGCTCACCGAGCTGCCCGAGGGCACCACCGTCGGGCTCGTGTGCAACACCGCCACCGGCAGCCAGAATCTCCTCCGCTCCCTCCAGGCGGCCGGGCTGTCGCACCTGACGCCCGTGCTCGCCTCGGTGGACGATCCCTGGTCCATCGACCGCATGCTCGCCCGGACCCGCACCGTGGTGTGCTCGGAGCAGGGCGCGGCCCAGATGGCCGGCAGGCTGCCACCCGACGTGGAGGTGATCGTCTCGTACCGCGCGCTCGACCGCGGCGGCCTCGAGATGCTGCGCGACCTCCTCGCCCGGCTCCCGGCAGACCCGGCGTAAGTCTGGGGGAACCGAGGGGCGCTCAGATGAGCCCCACGCCCAACGCGATCCCCAGTAGCAGCAGCAGCGCGCCGACGAGCACCCGGATGGCGCGCATGGTGACGCTCTTCACCAGGCGCACGCCGATGAACGAGCCCGCGAAGGCGGCCACCGACCCGGCTGCAACGAGGCCCCAGACGCTGGTGCCGCTCCCGGCGACGGCTGCAAGCGAGCCGGTCAGGACAGTGCTCCCGTAGACGATGAGGCGCGAGACGTCGACCACGACGGCCGACACGACCATCGTGCCGATGAAGGCCTCCTTCCCGAGCCCCGCCCGGATCAGGAAGGCGGTGCGCAGCGCGCCCTGGTGGCCGGACAGGCCGCCGAAGAAGCCCGACAGCGCCCCTCCCACCGGGATGAGGGTCTTCTTGAAGGCGAGCTTCTCGAAGCGTGGCGCCAGCTCCAGCGCCGCGAAGGCGACGATCAAGGCCGCGATCACGAGCTTCACGGGGGTCACGACGTGAACGCCCGGGCCGAGGGTGTACCGCGCGAGCGGCTCGGCGGTCGCGAGGCGCTCCAGGAGCAGCGCCCCGCCCACCGCGGCCAGGGCGGCGGGGATGGCGAATCTCGCGGCCACCGGGAGGTCGGCATTCCGGCCCACCAGGAACACCTTGAAGATGTTGTTCGCCAGGTGGACCACCGCCGTCGCCGCCACGGCGACCTTGATGGGAAAGAACAGGGCGAACGCGGGCATCAAGATGGTCCCCAGGCCGAAGCCGGAGAACAGCGTCAGCGCGGCCACGATCACTGCTGCTCCGCAGATCACCACGTAGTCCACCGGCGGTCTCCTGTTTATCGGTATCCGTTATCGGAATACGATACGTGAGCCGCCGCGCGCTGGCAATCCCCTTCCCGCTCGCGCGCCGGGGGGCCCTGGCGGGCCGGAGAGGATGGCGTGCGGGTCGAGCCCGGGCTCACCCCGCCCGGAGGAGCCGCTGGACCGCTTCCTGAAGCTCCTTGGCGGTGAAGGGCTTGGCCAGGCTGGGCGGCCCGGCGTGCTCGAGGAACTCCCTGGTCTCGAGGCTCAGCGTGTCGCCCGTGACGAAGACGAACCGCCGGCGGAGCGCCGGGTGGCGGCGCTCCACCTCGCGATAGAGCCCGAGCCCGTCGAGCTCGGGCATCTTGACGTCGCTCACGACCAGGTCATAGCCTCGCCGCCCGAGCTTGTCGAGGGCGAGCACGCCGTTCGCGGCCGTCTCCACCTCGTGGCCGTCTGCGGCGAGCATCTCCGCCAGCAGCGCTGCGATGTCGGGCTCGTCGTCCACCACCAGG
>MGBV01000288.1 GCA_001788415.1 Candidatus Rokubacteria bacterium GWC2_70_16
CGGGTCGGAGAGGACGCCGCCGTCCTCGACATGGGAGACCGCTACCTGGTCGCGACGACGGATCCCATCACGTTCGCGACCGAGGAGATGGGGCGCTACGCGGTCCACGTCAACGCGAACGACCTGGCGGTGCGCGGCGCTCTCCCCCTATGGTTCCTCGCCACGCTGCTCTTGCCCGAGGGACAGACGACGGAGACGAGCGTGGAAGGGATCTTCGCCGAGATGGCGGAGGCGTGCGGGGAGATCGGCGTCTCGCTGGTGGGCGGCCACACGGAGATCACGGCGGGGCTCGAGCGCGCCGTCGTGGTCGGCGCCATGCTCGGCGAGGTCGCCAAGGACAGGCTGGTGACGACGAGCGGCGCGCGCCCCGGCGATTGGCTGCTCCTCACCAAGGGCATACCGCTGGAGGGGGCGGCTCTCATCGCGCGCGAGCGCGGGGACGAGGCCGAGCGCCGCGGCGTCCCGCGCGCGGTGGTGGCGCGGGCGCGGGAGTTCCTGCGCGCCCCGGGGATCAGCGTGCTGCCGGAGGCGCGGCTCGCCTGCGGCGCCGTGCGCGTGCACGCCATGCACGATCCGACCGAGGGCGGGCTGGCCACGGCGTGCTGGGAGCTGGCGCAGGCGGGAGAGGTGGGCCTGCGGATCGAGCGCGAGCGGATCCCCGTGCTCGCCGAGGGGGAGCAGCTCTGCCGCGCCTTCGGGCTCGACCCGCTGGGCACCATCGCCTCCGGCGCGCTGCTGCTGGCGGTGGATGCGGCGGCGGCCGAGGCGGTGGTGGCCGCGTGTCGCGGGGGCGGCGTCGCCTGCGCCGTGATCGGCGAGGTGAGGCCCGCCGGCGAGGGTGTCACGCTCGTCTCGGGCGGCCGCGCCGCGCCCATGCCGGGCTTCCCGCAGGACGAGATCTCGCGACTGTTCACGGAGGCGTGAGGTGCCACAGATCGGCTATGCGCATCGCCAGGCGCCCCTGGGGCGCCGGGGCATGGTGGCCTCGTGCCACCCCCTGGCCTCGCTGGCCGGCGTCGAGACCCTCGAGGCGGGCGGCAGCGTGGCGGATGCTGCCGTCGCGACCAACGCTGTCCTCGCCGTCACCCAGCCCTGCTTCTGCGGCGTGGGCGGCGATCTCTTCTGCCTCTACTACGAGGCCGCCACGGGGCGCGTCCACTTCCTGAACGGGGCAGGACGCTCGGGCTCGCGCGCCGGGCTCGCCGAGCTCGCCCGCCGCGGGCTGGCGGCGGTGCCCTTCCTCGGGCCGGGCTCGGTGTCCGTGCCCGGCGTCACGCGGGCCTGGCGCATGCTGCTCGAGCGCTTCGGAACGCGCCCGCTTGCACGCCTGCTCGAGCCCGCCATCCACCACGCGAGCGAGGGCTTCCCGATCTCGGACATTGTCTGCCAGGCCATCCGCGAGCGCGCCGAGCTGATCGAGGACCCGGAGTGGCGGCGTATCTTCGTGCCCGGCGGGAGCTTCCCCGAGCGGGGCGACTGCTTCCGCCAGCCGGATCTCGCCGGCACGCTCGCCGAGCTCGGCGGGGAGCCCGATCTCTTCTATCGCGGCCGGGTGGCCCGGGCCATCGCCCGGCGCCTGGAAACCGAGGGCTTCCTCGTGCCCGCGGACCTCGCCGATCACTCGGGGGAATGGGGCGAGCCCATCCGGACGACCTACCGCGGCTACACGGTATACGAGACCCCGCCGCCCACCCAGGGCCTCACCGCCCTCCTCACGCTCAACCTGCTCGAGGGCTTCGATCTCTCCACGCATCCCCAGGACTCCGCCGAGCGGCTGCATCTCCTGCTCGAGATGACCAAGCTCGCCTATGCCGACCGCGACCGCTGGGTGGCCGATCCCGAGCACGCGCGGGTCCCGGTGGTATCCCTGCTCGCTACGGCCTACGCCACGCGGCGGCGGGCGGGCTTCGATCCGGAGAAGGCGCAGCGCCATGCCTGGGGGGATCCCGACGGAGACACGACGGGCTTTGTCGTCGCCGACGGCCGGGGCAACCTGATCAGCGTCATCCAGAGCCTCTACAAGTCCTTCGGCTCGGGGGTGATGCCGCCCGGCACGGGCGTGGTGCTCCACAACCGCGGCGCCTACTTCAACACCGATCCCGCCCACCCCAACAGCTTCGCGCCGCGCAAGCGCCCGTTCCACACCCTCCTGGCCTGCGTGGTCACGCGGGAGGCGCGCCCCGTGCTGGGCTACGCCACCATGGGCGGCGATGGCCAGGCCATGTTCCATGTCCAGGGGCTCAGCAACGTCCTCGACCACGGCATGGAGATCCAGGAGGCCATCGAGCGGCCGCGCTTCATGTACGGGCCGCTGAATCCGGGGGAGCCCGCCGACATCCTCAGGATCGAGGGGCGAGTGCCCGCCGGCGCGCTCGAGGACCTGGCCCGCCGCGGCCACAACGTGCGCGTGGTCTCCGACTGGTCCAGCCAGATGGGCCACGCCCACGGCATCACGCTGAGGGACGGCACCCTGGCCGGCGGCGCGGATCCCCGCGGCGACGGCGCGGCGCTGGGGTACTGAGCGTGGCGAGGCGACTTCTCTTGCTGCTCGGCGCGCTGGCCCTCTCGCTGCTCGCCGTCTGGCCGGAGGCGGGTCGCGCGGCCGAGTGGGGCGGCATCGAGCCCGGCGTCACCACCGCCGAGCAGCTGCGCGAGCGCTACGGCCCCCCGACCAAGGAGACCCGGCGCAAGGTCGAGGGGTACGACACCTTCGAGTGGCTCTTCGAGGGGCGCCAGGCCCCGGTGGGCTTCATCCGGATGACGGTGGACTTCGGCATCCTCATGCCCTCGGGCTACAGCCCGTCGGTGGTGCGGGTGCTGAGACTGGACCCGAAGCCGTTCATCTTCGGCCGGGACACGATCCTCGACGGCTGGGGCCAGCCCGATCAGGTGGGAGCCAAGGACGAGCGGGAGATGTTCGTCTACCGCTCGGGGCTCGTGGTGATCTTCGACCCGAGCGGTACCCTCGCCACGAGCCTGTACTTCAGCGTGAAGCAGCCCGACCAGCCGGCGGCGGCCCCCGCGCCCTCGGCCGCGCCGCCGTCACCCTCGCCCGCCCCGGCGGCGCCGCGGCCGCCGCCGGTCCGCCGATAGGCCCGGCATCCTGTTGGCGCCCGGAGCCGATCGCATGATCGACCGTCTCATGGCCCTCGATCCGGGGGGCCGCGGCATCGAGGCCTTCTTCGTCGATGGCGGGGCGGAGCGGGCCGCGCGCGCGCTGGCGCGGGGCCGCCGGATCCTGATCACCACGGGCTTCGCGGTGGGCCCCGGCCTGCCCGAGACCGATGGGCCTCCGGGCGCGGCCTCGCTGGGCCGCGCGCTGCGTCGCCTGGGCAAGCACGTCACCTTCGTGACCGACCCCGTCACCGTGCCGCCGCTCGAGGCCGCGCTGCGGTCGCTCGGCGAGTCCGCGCCGATCATCACCTTCCACGCCACGGATGCCTCGGCAGCGGCCGTGGCGCGCCGGCTCCTCGCCGAGCACGCGCCGACCCATCTCGTCGCCATCGAGCGCCCGGGGCGGACGCGCGCGGGGGAGTACCTGAACGCGCGCGGGGAATCCGTCCGCGCCTGGAACGCCCCGCTTGACGCCCTGTTCATCGCCCCGCCCCGGCGGCTGGTGACCATCGGCGTGGGGGACGGCGGCAACGAGGTCGGCATGGGCAACGTGCTCCGCCGGATCGCGCGCGGCGGGGCCCGGGCGCGGCGCATCGCCTCCGTGGTCACGGTGAGCCACCTGGTGGTGGCCGGCACCTCCAACTGGGGCGCCTACGGCGTCGTCGCCGAGCTGTCGCGGCTCGACGGGAGCGATCTCCTGCACTCGGCCGAGGAGGAGCGCCGGATGGTCGCCGCCTGCGTCCAGGCGGGCGCCGTGGACGGCATCACCCGCCGCCGCGAGCCCACCGTGGACGGCTTGCCCTGGGAGGCGCACGTAGGCATGCTGGAGCTACTGAGGGTGGCCGCCAAATCGCGAAAGACCGGAGGACGAGCGAGATGACGCAGACCGCGAAGCCGTCGAAGGTTCACGAGACCTACCGCAGCCTGCACCCCAACTCGGCCGCCCTCTGGGAGCGCGCGCGCGGCGTGATCCCGGGCGGCGTCACCCACGACGGCCGCCACCTGACGCCCTTCCCCATCTACGTGGAGCGGGCGCAGGGCTCGCGCAAGTGGGACGTGGACGGCCACGAGTACGTGGATTACTGGATGGGGCATGGCGCGCTCTTCCTCGGCCATTGCCACCCCGCCGTGGTGGCGGCCATCCAGCAGCAGGCCGCGCGCGCCACGCATCCGGGCGCCTGCCACGAGCTCGAGGTGCGCTGGGCCGAGCTGGTCTCGCGCCTCATCCCCTCGGCCGAGATGGTGCGCTTCACCATGTCCGGCACCGAGGCCACGCATCTGGCCATGCGGATCGCGCGGGCCTACACGGGCCGCTCCAAGGTGGTGAAGTTCCACGGCCACTTCCACGGCTGGGCCGACGGCGTGGTCGCCGGCGTCAACCCGCCCTTCGACGTGCCCATGTCGGCGGGCGTGCCGGCGGGCGTGCTGGACCAGCTGCTGCTCTGTCCCCCCAACGACGTCAAGGCGGTGGACGGCATGCTCCAGCGCGGGGACGTGGCGGCAGTCATCCTGGAGCCCGCCGGCGGTCAGGCCGGCACCACGCCCACGATCCCGGGGTATCTCCAGGAGCTGCGCAGCCTCACCGAGCGGCATGGCGTCGTCCTCATCTTCGACGAGGTGATCACCGGCTTCCGCTACGCGCCCGGCGGCGCCCAGGCCTATTTCGGCGTGACGCCCGACCTCACCACGCTGGCCAAGATCGTGGCCGGCGGACTGCCCGGTGGGGCCGTCGTGGGAAAGAAGCCGCTCATGTCCATGATGGCCCACCGCGGCGACCCGGTATGGGACCGCGCCCAGCGGGTGGCGCAGAACGGCACCTTCAACTCCAACCCGCTCTGCGCGGCGGCCGCCATCGCCACGCTCGAGGCGGTGTCGGACGGGGCGCTGCACGCCCGTGCCAACAAGGCGGGGGACGAGCTGCGGGCGGGCCTCTCGGAGGCCATGAAGCGCGCCGGCGCGCCGGGCGCCGTCTTCGGCGAGGTCTCGATCTTCCACGTCTCCTTCGAGGGCCGCCCCGGGCTGGCCGGCTTCGACCGGCCGCGGCGCGGCGACCTCTACCACCTGCTGCGCTGCGCGCTGCTCAACAACGGGGTCGACTGGTCCAACTACCACGGCTGGATCTCGACGGTGCACACCGCGGAGGACCTCGCGCGCACCGTGGCGGGCTACGAGAAAGCCTTCGCCGCCATGGCGGCGGACGGCGCCTTCCAGGGCATGTAGCGATGGAGCAGGCGGCGCGGCGGGCCAAGCTCCAGGAGCTCTACGAGCTGGCCCAGGGCTCCGAGGAGTTCGAGGGGGGCGTCACCGTTGACGAGGGGACGGAGGCGCTCATCGTGGGCGACTGGGCCATCTTCGCCGTGGACGACCTGGGCGACCTGGCGCTGTCCTTCCACCTCGACTCCCACCCGCTGGCCGTGGCCCGCCTCACCCGCTTCCTCGTCCAGCACGAGGTGCCGTTCGTCCTCCACGAGTCCTTCACCATCGACGACGACGACCGGATCGTCTTCGAGTCCGACGCCGGCTCGGACTTGTGCGACTCGAAGTAGCTGTCTTACCCGCCGCCCCGCGGGCCGCGTCCACCGCCGAGGCTCACGTCCCCGACCCGCTGCGCTGTAGCGGTGGACACGCTGCGCGCCGTCTGGTAGTCTCTTCCTTCCGTGGTGGGCTGGTAGCTCAGTTGGTAGAGCACAGGACTGAAAATCCTGGTGTCGGCGGTTCAATCCCGTCCCAGCCCACCATTCTTTCCATGGCTTAGCGATCGCCTCGCCCGCACTGTCACCGGAATGCCTCCCAACCTGTCACCCAACGCGAACAGCTTCGCCGCCGCCTCCCGAAGATCGCCTTTCGCCACGCTCGCGTCGCGCCGGTGCCGCGAGGGCTGCGCAGTTCTCACGGGTGCCGCGCCGGGCTGCGGGCGACTCCCGGCGCTCAGGCGCTCCGCGCGCGCGCGACATGCTCCGCGAGGAGGTTGTTGATGAGGGATTGGTAGCCCAGTCCCCGCCGTTTGGCCTCGCGCCGGACCGCGTCGAGAACCTGGGGGTCGATGCGGATCGCGATCAGTCGCCGGGCCGCGGCTCCGAAGGGAGGCCGGCCCACTCGTCGCATCGCCTGGATCTGGGCCGGGGAAGCCTCCGGGATGTCGGAGAAGTCAATCCTGCGCCGCATAGGCCGCCCGCTCTTTGCGGCTCGCGCGGCGCGCGCTGATGATGCGGATGCTCTCGCCATCGTCTTGCCTCCTCATGGCGTAGGCCACGATGAGCACGCGGCCGGTCGCCGTGCGGCCCAGCCGCAAGAACCTCGGCTCCTCCTCGGAATGCCGCAGATCCGGGCCGTCGAGGGCGTCCGGGTCACCGAACACCGTCCCCGCTTCCTCGAACGAGACTCCGTGCTTGGCACGGTTCACCGCGGCCTTCCGCTTGTCCCATTCGAACACGGTTCAGTATATACGATACTCGAACTGGAGGCGCGGGTTCACGACCCCGCCCCGCAGCCCGCCGGGGGCGATCTTGGGCGAGCGGGGCAGCGCAGGGGAAGTTGTCGAGTCGAATGAGACAGTCGGCGTCCGAAACTTGTGAGTCACCGTCCTGAGGCGGCCCCTTCAGGGAGAGCGAGCGCCGCCGGTATTGTATCGGTGAGGTTGGCTGGGCCGAACAGATCCTTCGACTCGAACGCGCGAAGAGCCTCCTTCGCGGTTGGGCAAACTGGTCTTCCAGGGACGGCGAGAGGCCATCGGTTCCCGTAGCCCCAGGGCGGCTCCCTCCAGAACACATCCCAAGGCCCCTGGGAGCCTGGTGGCTCAGCAGTGTGGGCGTTGCTTGGGCCTTTTCCCTACTTCCCGGCCCCAAGACTGAGCCGGCAGGCCCTGGCTGTCACGAGGGCGCCTCTCTGGGGTCCTCGGGTGGCTGGGGCCCTATCCAAGAGCATGCTGACCCGGATGGGTGGGGAGCCCACCACGGGTGCCAGGGGGCTGGAGGTTGAACCCGGTCGTGCGGGACGCCCATGAAGACGGTGCGCGCGTCGCCCGATTTACTCCACCCGAAAGACGAGCCGGTGCGTGTCGGTGGTCGTCTGCCCGCTGGCGCTGGTGCCCTCGATGGACAGCACGAGCGTATTGAGGCCGGGTCCCAGCGGAATCCGCACGATCTGGGAGCCCTCCGGCTCGGGCGTGAACCGCCCCGTGATGTTGTCACCATTCAGCAGCGCGTTGAAGGTGACGGGCTTGACGCGAGCGCCATAGAAAATGACCAGCGGGAAGCTGGTGACCCCGGCCCTGAGGCGGGTTTCGATGCTCGCGGGATTCGCATACGCGAGGAACCGGTCGCCGTCGAAGCGGCCGCCGAGCGTCAACGGGGTCCTGGCCGTGGACGCATACGCGAGGCGATAGACGTGCACGACGCCGGGCGCCGTGGGCATGTCACGGAGTTCGGGCCTGGCGGTGGCCGTTCCGCTTCGATCCCAGGCGCGCAGATCCAGGCTGTAGCTCCCGGGGGCGGTGCCCGTCACCTGGAGCGTGTACGCGCCATCCATCGGCTGCCGGACGTCGAGCACCAGGCTCCGCCGGCCGGGCCCCTCGTCGACATAGGAGGACCGCGGGATCGTCCGCCGCTCCACCGTTCCGACGGGGTCGAGGCCGGTGTGCCGGCCCTGGGGATCGGTCAGGATCAGGTCGCTCACCGCGTCCGCTCGGCTGGAGAGCAGGATGGTGAAGCGCGAGAAATCGCGCACCTCGGCGATCGTCACCGCGGGCGTCGAGCCTGGCGTGTAGACCACCTCGTAGCGATCGACGGCGCCGGGTTCCGCGGTGCGGCCCGCGTGCCGTGCGGTGGCCGGCATCCCCGCCCGATCGGGCGCACGCACCGCGACGTGGTAGGGGACGCTCGGCACCGACGCGGTGATCTGAAGCTCGTAGCGTCCCTCGACGGGCTCTCTGAGCATGAACCCGCTCTCCGCCGCCGTGCTGTGGGTCACGGCCGGGGCTTCCGAGTACCAGGTGCCGGTCGCCGGGTCTCGTCCGAGGCGCCGCCCCCGCGGGTCGGTCAGCAGCCAGTTGGTCACCGGGCTCGGCGGCCAGCGACTCGCCCGGTCCTGCTCTCCCACGGCGACCCGGAGCACGAAGGTCTGGGGAGCCAGGCGGAACGGATCCATCTCGACCACCCGCGGGGTCGGGCGTCGCGCCCTGGACCAGACTCTGAACGTGTCGAGGATCGCCTTCAGCTCCCCCAGGCGCGCTGGCTCACCGCTGGCCATGAGGACGCGAACGACGACGTCGTCAGAGAGGTCGAGAGCGAAGATCGGCCCCCGCCTGCGCTTCTCGATCTTCTTCGGGGCGAAGCTCTCGTGGACCTCGGTCAGATGGATCTCGAAGCCCCGGAAGCCTTGCGCGGTCTTGAACGTCGAGCGCACCTCGCCGTTGGTGCAGGAGGTCGAGCTGTCGGCACCGTCCGCGGTGCACTGGTTCGTTGCCACGTGAAGCGCGAAGTCCCGGGCCGAGGGCGGCGTCCGGGTCTTGGCCGCCTCCACTCGGTCGGCGCTTTGCATCTCCGTGATCTCGAGGCTGAACAGGGTGCGCAACCCTCGCGCTTCTCTCACTCCGATGCGGATCCACAAGGCGCAGTAGTCGCGGGCGCCCGAGGCCTCGAGGCTGTACGACGGGGGATACTTGAGCTCGATCCCGCACGTCTGATCCTGATGGGTCTTCCACGGGGCGTCCGTGGCAGCGCCGGCGCCGAGCGGGGCGGAGAGGAGCGCGACCATGAGGGCGCCGGTCGGGACAAACCGCAAGGTCATGCCGATCCTCCAGGTTGCCTGTCCAGGGGGCGCCACAACGATAGCGGAGACGATGGGAGAGGGTCAGCTTGCGAGGTGTGTGTCACAAGGCCCCCCGGAAGCGGGGGCGTCGTCTCTGCCGGCAGGCTCATGCTTCGCGTGGCAGAAGCCGGGCGTCGGGGACGTCGTACTGGGCCGCATGAGGTTCAGCCGCGGCGTGTCCGGGCCTTCCGAAGGGCCTCGGGGTGCTCGGACCAGCACGTGTGACGACAGATCTTGCGGTGAAGCCCTCCCCGCTGTCGATTCGGGCAGCAAGTCAGTCAGCGCCTCCCGAACGAGGGACGGCGTCGCGGCCGGAGGAACCGTTCAGGCCACGGACTACGACGTCAGGCCCGCGCTGTTCGTGAACGGCAGGAGAGTACCGATGGCGGCACCGTCGCTGATCGCGAGAACCTTCGCGCCGGGCTTCCGCTGATCCTGGCGGGCGTGGGCCGGGCCGCCCAGCACCGAGAAGATCTGACGCACCAGCCCCTCATACTCGTCGACGGTGGTCTTGTCGATGCGCAGCGCCGTGCTTTCGTGGAGGTCGATGGTCGCCAACGGCGCATCGGGGTCCAGCCGCGGGAGGTCGAGCACCTGAAAGCAGGAGCGACCCGGGTCGGGGTGATCGGTGACCAACACCACGTACAGCTCGGGCCAGTGTTCCCCGATCTGGCCGAGGAGGTCTGCCCCGAACCGACGCAGAAACTCGGAGACGTTGGACCGATACTTGACTTCGATGCAAAGGAGCCGATGGAGTGGCGGCCCATCCGGGGACTGTTCGGCTGGCTTCCAGACCAGGAAGTCAGGCAAGAACTCACTCTTGCCGGTCTTGACCATCTGCTGGAACTGGCTCTCGCGGCCGAGGCGAGACACCTTGTAGCGGGCCTGCCACAGGAGATTTTCGACAAAGGCTTCACCCATCCGCCCCTTGAGGGCGCTCACTTCCATGCCGATGTCCCCCGGCCCCGCTGTCGCCTCGCCATGAGGGAGAACGGACCAAGAACTGGGCCAGCGAACACGTACGCAATGACGCGAGGTTCGGTGGACCGGAAGCGCGTTGGCGTCAGGCGGTGGTCGAAGCAGGACACCGAGGGTGACAGTTTCCGCCGCGTCGCGGGCCGTGAGGCATGGGAATGCCTACCGGCGCTGCGCTGCCCGGGCTCTCTTGAGCGCCTCTGGATCCTTGGACCACCAGGTGTGGCCACAGATCCCGCACTGCAGCTCTGCGCGCCTGCCGTTCGGCCGAAGCCGCCGTGTCGCCACGATATCCACTGTCAACGGCCGGCCAAGCAGAGCCACCCGGGGTCGCCCATCGGGAGCCAGTGCTGTGCGATGGCCGGACCGTGGTCATGGTGGTCAGGCCCTGGACCCTCCGCTGCGCGCGCTCCCCTGCTTCTTGGTCAGCTCCGAGCGCGAGCGTCGCAGCAGGGGGCCGTTGACTTTGCCGTAACTTTGCCGAAAGCATCGGTTACCATGCGCGGCGATCGCCGAGTCACGCGGCACTTAGCGCTCGCTATCCGCTTGATTCTCATCAATGGCCGACGATGGTGGTTCATGCTGCGCCGCACCGGGGACGACTGAAAATCCTGGTGTCGGCGGTTCAATCCCGTCCCAGCCCACCATTTTTCCCACATGGAGAGCGCGATCACGACGATGACGATCGACACCAAAGGAGGTCACCCATGACGATGTGAGCCTGACGAGGAGGGAAGCGCCCGATGGATGAGATCGAATTCGACAGCCTCTACGCCGCCGGACGAACCTATCAGGATCGCCGCCTCGGAGCAGGCAGCCTCTGCGACCGTTGCGAGCACGGCCACATCTACCGCCGTCGCGACGCGCGGGACGTTGCGGTCTATTGCCGGAGCCTCCGCGTCCCTCACGATCGATCCGCGAGAGGGAATCGATCGGCGGAGCTATCGGTGAGCGGCGCAGACGGGAGATGCCGGGACGTCGCGGCGCCTTTGACGCGGGACAGGGACCGGAGGCCTGTGCGGTGGCCGTCGCGGGCACCGTGGCACGCGGGCGCGCGGCGGAGCCACCCGGAAACAAAACTTCCGCGGTCGCTGGCCCGAGCCGGGTATAGTCTTCCCGTGTCGCTCTTCGAACCGATCTTCGAAGCGCTCAACCGGGCGCAGGTTCGCTACGTGGTCGTCGGCGGGTTCGCGACGGTGCTCCACGGGCACGCGCGCCTGACCGCCGACATCGACCTGGTGATAGACCTGTCCCCCGCCGAGGTCAGAAAAGCCCTGGACACGCTGACCGGCCTGGGCTTCAGACCCCGCGCTCCCGTCGAGCCGCTCGCCTTCGCAGACCCCGCCACCCGTCACCAGTGGGTCCACGACAAAGGGATGCGAGTGTTCTCGATGTGGGACCCCGCAAACCCCATGCGGGAGGTCGACCTCTTCGTGGAGCACGTGATCGACTTCGACGAGCTGTGGAACCGTTCTGACATCATCAATCTCAGCCACACCGCGGTTCGCATCGCCTCCATTCCGGACCTGATCCACCTGAAGCGGGTTGCCGGTCGACCGCAGGATCTGGCGGACATCGAAGCCCTGGAGATCATTCTCCGCCGTAAGGAGGGTCGAGATGGCCGATGACGAACACCGCGAGGCGCTTCCCGACGACTGGGGCGCCGGGTGGGAGGCCCACCGGGTCCACCAGCTCACGTTGGCGCTCAGCGCCACTCCCGCTCAGCGGCTGGCCTGGCTCGAGGACATGATCGTCCTCGCCTATGAGGTGGGCGCGCTGCCGAAGTCGCGTGACTGACCGGTAGAGGAAGGGCGATCGGGTTGGCGAACCCGGCCCCTGACGTGGTCTCAGCGCGGTTCTTCCGGAACGGCCGGTCGTGCCAGGTGAGGAACGCCTTCAGGGCCTTCTCGACGGCCTGCTGGCAGTGGAAGGTCGCATCCCCGAGCAAGGGGGCGGGATAGAGGAGTCTCCCCTCGCGCGCGATCGTGGCGGGCAGAGAGGTGCGGAGATGCAGTAGCGCGCTGAAGGCCGCCTCGGTCCAGCGGAGCACGTGCGCTCCGACCGGCAGGTCCCAGAGGGCCTCGTAGGCCCGGGCGCCGCGCCGGAGCGCGGCGGGCGAGTCATCGGGCATGACGATCATCAGGTCGTACTGGGGCGGGAGGCCGAGGGGCGCCTGCTGGTCGTGGACCTCAAGACCTCATCGCGCGGCCAACGTGCGTCTCCTCCACCTGGCCGCGGAGATCCTGCACGCGATCGAACTGGGCGTCCTCGTGCCGGACCCGGGCTGGCAGTGCAAGGGCTGCGCGTACCGGAGCCGGTGCTGGGCGGGGGGTGGGGGAGAGGCACGGCGCCGCGCGTGGCCCTCGACGAGGCGGGGCCCTGGCACCTGCCCGCCGTCAGAAGGGCGTGGTCACGATGCGGGTGATGATCTGCATGTGCATGCCCCAGGGGGTGGTCAAGAAGGCGCGCTGCCGTCCATTGGGCAAGGGCGGGGCCTCGCGCACCGTCACGCCCGGGCGCGTGCGCAGATAGGCCACGGCGGCAGCCACGTCGGTGACGGTGAGCGCCAGGTGATAGCCGCCGGCCCCGCGGAAATCCGGCATCGACGTGTCCTGGCCGGGATAGCGGAAGCTCAGCAGCTCGAAGTCGATGCGCTCGTTGAAGCGCAGCACCGCCGTCTCGACGGTGGAGCCCGCCTCCTGGCTGTAGGGGTGGGGCGGCTGCCGGCCGATGACCCGACAGCCCAGCACCTCAGTGAAGAAGCCGATGGCCTGGGTCATGTCCGGCACATTGTAGCCGACATGGTCCACGCCGGTCATGCCGGGTAGCCCGGCGCGGGCGCGCTCGCTCTGCCTCATACCTCCCCCTCCTGCCCCTGCTGGCTCGTGCGTGATGAGGTCGCCGGCAACATTGAGGACCTGGGGGCATAGATTCTTCCGTCGTTGGTTCTTTGCTTCTTGCGATGGAAGTCCCGGCTCCTCACGCCGCCTCGGCGTAGAACGCGGGAAAGTGGAGCTGCCGGAGTCGGACCGAGGCGCCCATGACCCGATGGCCAAACGCGGTGACGCGCCAGCGGCGCGAGCGGGGGATCTTCGCCACCAGCCCGTAGACGTGGAGACGGTGCAGAAGGCGGCTGATCTGGGCACTCTGCTGCTTGGGGTCCTCACGCAGGTGGCCCGCGAGCTTGGCGCGGAGGTCGCGGTTGGCGAAGCCGTGCACGGCATGCTCGCCGCTCATGAGGGCGACGAAGAGCTGGGCATCGGGCCGGGCCACCGGATTGAAGGCCTTGACAGTTCGGCCCTGCGCCGGGTGCTTGCGGGTGGTGAAGGTGTCCAGCCCCCGGAGCCCGGGGGTGGGATCGTCTACCTGGGCCAACGCATTGAGATACCGCGCGTTGCTCTGCTGCGCGACCTCGCGGGAGCGGAAGAGGGAGGCCACACTCTTCCTGAGCGGCACCCATTCGGTCCGCCGCCGGCCCCGGCGCCGGACGCGCCGGCGCACCCGAAACCCCTCCGGGTCGTTGATCCCCGTCTCCACCCGGAGCATCCACCCGGCCTTCTCGTCCATCTTCAGCCAGTTCCGCTTCATGCGGTGCTTGACCCGGCGCCCCGGCAAGCGGCCGTTGAACCCATGGTCGAACTGATCCGTCACCACTTCGCCTTCGAACTTCCCGTGCCCCTTCCGCCCCAGGACGCTCAGGACATCCCGGGCCGAGAAGCACAGCGTGCTGTGCTCCAGGAGAGCAAGGACACCGGTGTGGAGGTCGACAAGCCCATGATCGCCTACGGCCGACGGGGCGACAGGTTCTGCGAGTCCGTCGCCGGCATTCTCGATCCCGGCGGGAGGCCGCTCGCCTGGCTGGGGAATCACGCGATGCCGTGCCGGGTCGATGTCACCGAGACTGTCACTCATGCCGTGCGACAGCGCGCAACAGGCCGCAACTTACCGCAACGGTCGCCCCGCCCCCGCGAGGGAGCAAGTCTCTGAAAATGCGGCCGATGCAGGCGATCGGCGGAGAGAACTGAAAATCCTGGTGTCGGCGGTTCAATCCCGTCCCAGCCCACCATTCTTTCCACGGCTTCGCGAGCGCCCCGCCCGCACTGTAACCGAGTTGTCACCGGAATTGCCACTGAGCGACGCCGTCGCGGCCGCCAATCCGAGCGTCACCGCGAGCTTCGTCCCCGCCTCGCGGACGTCGCCCTCGGCGACGATCGCGTAGCGCCGGTACACGGCCTCGGTCTTGTGGCCGGTGAGCTTCATCGCGACGGAGCGCGAGATGCCGGCACGCTCGAGGGTCCTGACCGGCGCACAGGAACGATTACCGCCACCTCCGCGGGGGCGGCGGGCGTCCGGCCAGTGGGGCCGCCCCCATGAACCCCGCCGGCGGGCTCGCGGTCGGCGCGGGCGCAGGGGCGGGGAGAGAGAGGCTTCGAGGGTCTGATCGAGAGCGGAGAGTCTACCCGATCGCGGCCGGGGCCGGCGGGGCGGGGCCGGGCGACGCGGGGGGGCGCGCGCCGGTAAGGTGGGCGAGGAGGGCCTGCACGGCGAGGGGATCTTGCACAGCGGCGATGACGCGCAGCCGGCCGCCAGGAGCCGCTGCAAGTTCGCCCCCGGTTCGAGAGGGGTGGGGGGATGCCGATGACTCCAGGAGATCCCTCAAAGCTTCTGGCCCTTCGCCGGCTGCGCGCGAAGCAAGAAGGTCTTCGGGTATTTCCCCTCGCCACAGACCTTGAACGAACCGAAGTCCTTCCACCAGAGGCCGTCCGGAGCCTCCGGTTCAGACTCTCGCCACAGCTTCAGTTGATAGAGGTCCTCGACGGTGATCTTTCGCTCGCGGAGGCGATCGAACAGGTGGGCGCGGAGGGCAGGGGGGAGGTTGGTCCACTGGATCTTCGGCATCACTCGCCGAAGGTCATGCGCGCCAGCTCTCCCTTGAGTCGTTTCTCCTCCTCCGGATTGGACGCGCGCACCAGCCGATCGGCGAGATCGAAGAACCGTCTCTTCTCCTGTTCCTGGCCCTCCAGGCCAGCCTCGATCAGGTCGACAACGACGCGGTTCGCACTGGTCTTCTTCGTTCTTGCCAGTGCCTTCACGCGACGAGCCACGCGCGGCGGGAGGCTGATGCTCTGCCGGATGGGCTTCTCCGAATGTCGCATGGCCTGAGGATACACCAGCGTGCATCAGAATGCACCACACCGAGGCTCGGAGGTCTCACCATCTCCGTGCGGGCCGGAGGCGCCCGACGCCAGCTCGCCCCCGCCACGGCCCGGCACCCCGCGGCTCGACCGGCCATACACGGATCTCCTCGACCAGCCGATGCTGGAGTTGCTGGCCTCCCTGCGGGCCAACGGCTTCAAGACCTACGCCGTCTCCGGCGGCGGAATCGAGTTGATGCGCCCGTGGATCGAGAGCGGAGGCCCGCCGCCTCGGCCGGGGCGTTGAGCGGCGCGTGGCCATCGTCACCCTGCCTTCCTCAGTTCAGGTGGGGCGACCCGGGTGTTCGGGCCGAGCCGCTTCGTAAGTCTGAGCGGCAGCGTACCCCGGACGGGAACTGCGCGTGTAGTGCCGACCAGGTTCGTTGACTTGCGGGCGGTGCCGGACGCATACCTGCGCCTGAAGTAGCGCCTCGTCCAACGTGCCGGTCCTGATCCGGGGCGAGTCCGGCACCGGCAAGGAGCTCGTGGCCCGCGCCATCCGGCGCCTGAGCGGGCGGCGCGCGCGCGGAGACCAGGCGATCAACTGCGCGGACTTCACCCCCGAGCTCCTGCGGAGCGAGCTGTTCGGGCATGAGCGCGGCGCCTTCACCGGCGCCGTCGGGAAGACGGAGGGGCTCCTCCCGCGAGTGGACGGCGGCACGGTCTTCCTGGACGAGATCGGCGAGCTGCCGCCCCTGGCCCAGAGCATGCTGCTGCGATTCCTCCAGAGCGGGGAAGGCCTGGCCGTGGGCGCCACGAGCAGCATGCGGGTCGACGTGCGGGTGATCGCGGCGACCCACCGGGACCTCGAGGCGGCGGAGGGCGCCTTCCGGGAGGACTTCTACTATCGCCTGTGGGGGGCCGTCCTGGAGGTGCCGGCGCTGCGGGCGCGCCGGGAGGACATCCCGCTGCTCGTCGAGCACTTCCGCCTTCAGTGCAACCGCGAGGACCACCTCGCGGTGGAGGGGTTTGCCCGAAAGGCGCTGGTCCTGGGCCGAGGTGCCGCCGGTGAGGTTGACGGGCGCCACCTTCTCGCGCGCGATGCCGAGCCGGCCGAGGGAGGCCGAGTCGCCGAGCGGTGGGCGCCGGTCGATTATCGCCGCGCTCCGGCGGCCGGCCGGAACCGCGGCAGCGTGATCTCGGGCGTCACGTCGTCGAAGACGACCTCGACCGGCATGCGGGCCTCGATCCCGTGCGGATCGCAACCCACGATGTTCGTCGCCATCCGCACGCCCTCCGCCAGCTCGACCAGCGCGACGACGTATGGCACCTCCGCCGCGTAGACGTCCCCCGGCACGGGATGAACCACGACGATCCAACTGAAGACGCTGCCCTCGCCTTTCGCCGGCAGCCACTCGGCGCGGGTCGAGCGGCAGTGCGGGCAGTGGCGGGATGCGGGGAAGCGGAAGGCGCCACAGTCGGCGCAGCGCTGGAGCATGAGGCGGTGGGCGCGGCAGCCCTCCCAGAACGGCTGCGAGTCCGGGTCGGCCTCGGGCAGGGGCTTGTCATAGCTGCCCACGCGGCTACCTCCGCAGCACCAGGGCGCTGCCGCAGGTCATCGCGCCCGCGGTGGTCAGCGCGATCTCGGCGTCCGGCACCTGACGCGGCCCGGCCTCGCCTCTGAGCTGGCTCACCGCCTCCACCACGTGGTTGAGGCCGTGGATGTACGCCTCCGAGAGCAGCCCGCCGTGCGTGTTGATCGGCAGCGCGCCGTCGCGGGCGATGCAGCCGCCCTGAACAAACGCCCCGCCCTCGCCCTCCCGGCAGAAGCCGAAGCCCTCGAGCTGCATCAGCACGCTGTAGGTGAAGCAGTCGTAGATCTCGGCCACATCGACCTCCGACGGACCGACGCCGGCGCTGCCCCAGAGATCGCCGGCGATGTAGCGGCTGTAATTGTGCGCGTGGTCCGGCCAGCGCAGCCCGTCGAAGAGGTCGTCGCCCTGGTTCGGCCCGCCGCCATAGGCGCCGCCCATGATGTAGACGGGCCGGTGCGCGAGGTCACGAGCGCGTTCGGTAGAGGTGACCAGGACCGCGCAAGCGCCGTCCGACTCCAGACAGATGTCGAGGAGCCGGAACGGCTCGGCGATGAACCGGGACGCGAGGTAGTCGTCCAGCGTGAGGGGCGCGCGCTGCATCGCACGTTCGTTGGCCGCCGCGTTCGACCGGCACGTCACCGCGACCGCGCCGAGCTGCTCGCTCGTCGTGCCGTACTCGATCATGTGCCGCCGGCACCACATCGCCATCGCCTGCGGGTACGTGATCCACCCGAAGGGCGCCGTGTACTGCGTGATGCCGCGTGCGGACAGCTCGCGCCCGCCGCCGAGCCGGAATCCCGATCGGCCGTTCATCGCGCGGTAGCAGAGGACGGTCGTCGCCAGCCCGGCCTCGATGGCCGCCACCGCGTTGAGGACGACGAGGGCGGCGGCGTTGCCGCCGCCGGCGACGTCGATCGCGTACCGGGCGGCCGGCAGGCTGAGCGCCGTGGCCACCGCGATGGCGGGGACCGAGTCGTTGAAGTGGAAGCTGACGATGCCGTCGACCTCGGCGAGCGGCAAGCCTGCGTCCTGGGCCGCCGCGATGCAGGCCTCGGTGGCCTGGTCGAGCACCGTCCGCCCGGAGCGCCTCGTGTACGCGGTGTTGCCGATCCCGGCGATGCAGTACCGGTCGCGCAGGGAAAACATGGCCCTCAGCTGAAGCGGGGCGGCCGCTTCTCCTTGAAGGCGACCAGCCCCTCGGTGGCGTCCGCCTCGGTCGTCGCGTAGTTGTGCACGTACGCCAGCTCGAGCGCCAGCCCGCTCGCCAGCGACCCCTCCAGACCCCGGTTGACCAGGTACTTGACGCCGCGCAGCCCCGCGGGGCTCTTGGCGAGCAGCTCGCGCACCAGCTCGTCGGCGCGCGCCCGCAGGCGCTCGTCCGGGACGGCCTCGGCGACCAGCCCGATGCGCTCGGCCTCGCGACCGTCGACGAGGTTGCCGGTGAGCATCAGGTAGCGGGCCCGCATGGCGCCGATCGCGCGCGGCAGACGCTGCGAGCCGCCGGCCCCCGGGAGCTGCCCGAAGGTGAGGTGACCGTCGCCGATCCTGGCCGTCTCGGCGGCGATGGCGAGGTCGCAGGCGAGCATCACCTCGAGCCCGCCGGCCACGCAGAAGCCGTTCACCGCGGCCAGGTAGATCCTCGGCGAGTGCTCGATCGCCTCGAGGAGCAGGAAGAAGTCGTCGAGGAACGCTCGGAAGCGGTCCGGCTCGCGATAGAGCGTGAGGTAGCCCTCGAGGTCGCCGCCGGCGGAGAAGGCCCGTCCGGCACCCGTGACGATCACGACCCGGACGGCGGGATCGGCCTCAATGGCGGCCACGGCGGTCCTCAGCTCCTTGACGGTCGACCAGTCGAGCGGGTTCATCTTCTCGGGACGGTTGAGCGTCAGCAGCGCCCGGCGTTCGTCGTGCTCGACCACGATGTTCTGGAATCCCACGTCGTCCCCCCTTTGCCTCGGCCACACGGCTGATCGCGCGCCGGGCGGCCGCCGTGGGGCACGCGGCACCCCTGGCGCCTACATGCCGCGCGCCCTATGCTGCTGTGCCCTCCACGGCGCTGTCAAGGATGCGCTGGGTCTATTGACGACGTGCCGCGGGCCCCACCCCCGGGGCTCCGTTGATGATGGATACGCTCTTGGCCCATGGCCGGACCTGTCGGGGGGTCGACGTGCTGCCGAGCAGCGGAACAAGGCGTACGAGGCCATGCCAGAGGAGTCCCATTCTTGAGCAGACTCTCCCCGGTTGGGGCTGTCACCGAGACTGTCACCCATGCCATGCGACAGCGCGCGACAGGCCGCAACTTGCCGCAATGGTTGCCCCGCCCCCGCGAGGGAGCAAGTCTCTGAAAAGGCGGCCGATGCGGGCGATCGACGGCGAGCACTGAAGATCCTGGTGTCGGCGGTTCAATCCCGTCCCGGCCCCCCATTCCTGTCTCCATTGCGGCCCTTCATCTTGGGCCTTGCCAGATTCGTGTCCGGCGCACGAAGCGCTTGCGGCAGTAGGAGCACTGGACGACGCATTGCTGTCCGCCGGAGGCGCGTGCCGATCTCCGGGATCGCCCTGCGCGTGCGGCGGCCGGATGCAGGGCTGACCAGGACTGGCGCCGTACGAGCGGCGGGGCGCGGATCGGGGGTGCATGTGATCCGGGGCGAGTCCGGCGCCGGCAAGGAGCTCGTGGCCCGCGCCATCCGGCGCCTGAGCGGGCGGCGCGGGCGAGGAAGGGCTCCTCCCCCGGGTGGACGGCGGCACGGTCCTTTTCGACGAGATCGGCGAGCTGCCGCCCCTGGCCCAGAGCATGCTGCTGCGATTCCTCCAGAGCGGGGAAGGCCGGGCCGGGGGCGCCACGGGCAGCACGCGGGTCGACGTGCGGGTGATCGCGGCGACCCACCGGGACCTCGAGGCGGCGGTCGAGGAGGGGGCCTTCCGGGAGGACTTCTACTATCGCCTGTGGGGGGCCGTCCTGGAGGTGCCGGCGCTGCGGGCGCGCCGGGAGGACATCCCGCTGCTCGTCGAGCACTTCCGCCGTGAATGGAATCGCGAGGACCAGCTCGCGGTGGAGGGGTTTACCGAAAGGCACTGGCGCTCCTCGAGGCCGACCCCTGGCCGGGGAACGTGCGCGAGCTGGAGCGGGTCGTGTACCGGGCCGTGGCCGTCCGGCGTCGAGGGGCGGTGCAGCCGGAGGATGTGAGGCTCCCCGACCTGCGGCGGAAGGCGCCGGTGGTGCCCGCGCCGGCGCTGACCGCCGGCGTGGCCGGGCCGGCGATCACCGCGACGCTCACCCGATACCACGCCGAGGCCCTCAGCGTGGCCGCTGCCGGCGGCGAGGTGCGTCGAGGGGATCTCATGGCGCGCTGTGGGATCTCGAGGGACCGGGCGCGGCGAACGCTCGGCTCGCTGGTCGAGTGGGGCCTCTTGCGCCGGCTCGGCAGCGGGCGAGGAGCGGGGTATGTGCTTCGGGGGGCTGAACAGGGGGAAGGATGAGACGGGAGCGCGTAGCCGGGACAGGGGCCCTCTCTGCGCCCTCGGTGCCGCGCGAGCTGCGCGGCGGGCCCTCCCGGCGACCCCCGGTCGACCGGCGGCACCCGGCGGGAGAGGGAGAGCGCCGCGCCTCCGGCTCTCGATCGCCCTCTGGTTGCCACGGGTACGGCTCGGGCTGGGGCGCCCAGTGAAGGACCGACCGTGACGGCTGTCCAGAGCCATGCGCTTGACGAAGGGCGTGAGGGCTCGTAGGAACCATACGGCCAACAGGAAGCCCGTCCTCGACGACACCGGGCCTCCCCGCGGCTGACATGCAGGGGCCGCGATCGCCTCCTCGCCCAAGCCCTCGGCGAGCCCTGCCCGCCGACACGGCGGCCCCGCACTTCGTCACCTGCCGGGCGTCAAGACCTCGAATCCCAAGACCCGAGCAGCCTGCGCCTGAAGGGTATCGTGTGTCATCAGTCGATCCAAGCTGAGCTCGGCCATCGCCGCGAGGTGAAGACGGTCGAGCGTGCGGCAATGCGTCCGGCCGGCACTCGTGTGCTGCCGCAATCCCGTCTCGAACAAGGAGCCTGGGAGCGTGCGGAAACGGAACGGCTCCAGACGGCGAAACTCCGCCAGCTTGGCGCGGAATCGGCGCCACTGGGCCTCCCGGTACCGGCCGGCCAGCCAGGCGGCCTTGAGCTGGACCTCCACCTCGAGTTCCACGAGAGCGGAGACGACGACGACGTCCTCGCTCGCGACGAGGTTCCGCGTGGCTTCGCTCTCGGGCTCGCGCCAGAGCAGTTTGAGCATCGAACTGCTGTCCAGGTAGAACACCGGCGGTCGGTCAGCGGGCAGCCCGATCCGGCGTCAAGAACTCATCGACGAGCCGGACCAGCCCGCCTCGGTTCACCTTGTCCTGCCAGCGGGCGTGGGCGCGCGGATCGAAGCGCTTGCGACGCGATGACGGCTCCCGCAGGCGCACCAGCTTGGCCACGGCCTTTCCGTCGCGGGTAATGATGATCTCGGCCTCGTGCGCGAGCATGGCTTCCGCTCTCGGCCACCGCTGCCGCAAGTCACGGATCGTGAGGGTCTTCATGGGCAAAGGCTAACATGTTTCACAGCGATGACAAAGGCCCGCTCCCCCAACCCTCGCTTGAGCCCCGCCTTGCGCAGGGCGGCGACGCCCTCGACCTCGCCCTGGTCCCGGGCGAGCAGCGTGACGCCGGCGGCCAGGCGGCCGCCTTGCCGAGCAGCGCACCCTTGACGAACGCCGGGTTCACCTCGCCCCGGGAGCGCCGCAGATCCTGACGTGGCCGTGAGTG
>MGBV01000289.1 GCA_001788415.1 Candidatus Rokubacteria bacterium GWC2_70_16
GATAAATGGACAAGATCGCCATCCTCGACTTCGGCGCCCAGTACACTCAGCTGATCGCCCGCCGGATCCGTGAGATGGGCGTCTACTCGGAGATCATCGCCTGCACCCATCCCGTCGAGGAGGTGCTGGCCGGGGGCTACAAGGGGATCGTGCTCTCCGGCGGCCCGTCGAGCGTGTACGAGGAGGGGGCGCCGCTGCCCGACCGGAGGCTCTTCGAGGCGGGCATCCCGATGCTGGGCATCTGCTACGGCATGCAGGCCATGGCGTATCTCCTGGGGGGACACGTGGTTCCGGCCCAGCGCCGGGAGTACGGCGGCGCCGAACTGGCGCTCGAGGGCACGGGGGGGCTCCTCGACGGGGTCGTCCCGGAGCGCGACAACCGCATCACGGTGTGGATGAGTCACGGGGACACGGTCATGCGGCCCCCGAAGGGGTTCACGCGGCTGGCCTCCACCGTCAACTGCCCCGTGGCCGCCATGTCCGATCAGAAGCGCCGGCTCTTCGCCGTGCAGTTCCACCCGGAGGTGGCCCACACCCCGCAGGGCAAGACGGTGCTGGGGAATTTCCTCCGCGCCTGCGGCGTCGCTCGCGACTGGTCCATGACCTCCTTCGTGGACTCGGCCATCGAGACCGTCCACCGGACGGTGGGACAGGATCAGGTGCTGTGCGCGCTGTCGGGCGGCGTGGACTCCTCGGTGGTGGCGGTGCTGGTGCACAGGGCCATTGGGGAGCAGTTGACCTGTCTCTTCGTCGACAACGGGCTGCTCAGGAAGGGAGAGGCCGAGAGCGTCGTCGAGACATTCCGCGATGCCTTCAAGATCAAGCTCATCCATGTGGATGCAAGTGCCCGGTTTCTGGAGCAGCTCAGAGGGGTCACGGACCCCGAGACCAAGCGGAAGCGCATCGGGGCCGAGTTCATCGCGGTCTTCGAGGAGGAGGCGCGGAAGCTCGGGCGGATCCCGTGGCTGGCCCAGGGAACGCTCTACCCGGATGTGATCGAGTCGGTGTCCTTCAAGGGGCCGTCGGCGACCATCAAGACCCACCACAACGTGGGCGGGCTCCCGACCCGGATGCAGTTCAAGCTCGTGGAGCCGCTCCGCGAGCTGTTCAAGGATGAGGTGAGGGAGGTGGGGGGCCTGCTGGGCTTGCCGGCGGAGATCATCTGGCGGCAGCCCTTTCCTGGCCCCGGGCTGGCCATCCGCGTGCTCGGCGAGGTGACCGAGGAGCGGCTGCATCTCCTGCGGGAGGCCGACGCCGTCGTGCAGGAGGAGGTGCGGGCAGCCGGCCTCGAGCGCGAGCTGTGGCAGGCCTTCGCGGTGCTGTTGCCGGTCCGCACCGTGGGGGTGATGGGCGACTTCCGGACCTATGCGCAGGTGATCGCGCTGCGGGCGGTGATGAGCCAGGACGCCATGACGGCAGACTGGGCGCACCTGCCCTACGACCTCCTCGCGAAGATCTCGAGCCGGATCATCAACGAGGTGAAGGGGATCAACCGCGTGGTGTTCGACATCTCGTCGAAGCCCCCCAGCACCATCGAGTGGGAATAGCAGTGCGAGCCGAGGCGCGCCTCGCGACGAGGCGAGCGGATATGGAGATCCCCCGAGCGGAGCGAGGCGTGCGAGCCGAGGCGCGCCTCGCGACGAGGCGAGCGGATATGGAGATCCCCGCATGACAGCCCCGCGGAGCGCCTGACCGGCATGGGCGCCGCCGACTTCGTTCACCTCCACGTCCACTCCGAGTACAGCCTCCTCGACGGGGCGGCCCAGCTCGAGAGGCTCGTCGAGAAGGCCGGGGCGCTGGGCTTCCCGGCCCTCGCGCTGACCGATCACGGCAACCTCTTCGGCGCCATCGACTTCTACACGGCCTGCCAGAAGGCCGGGATCAAGCCCATCGTGGGCTCGGAGCTCTACGTGGCGCCCGGCAGCCGGTTCGAGAAATCGAGCCAGGACGGCGGCTACGAGGGCGCGAGCCACTGCACGGTCCTGGTCCGCAACGAGACCGGCTACCGGAACCTGATCAAGCTCGTCTCGAAGGCCTACCTCGAGGGCTTCTACTACAAGCCGCGCGTGGACCGCGAGCTCCTCGCCCAGCACGCCGACGGGCTGCTGGTGCTCTCGGGGTGCCTGAACTCCGAGGTGAGCCGGCTCCTGTCCGGTGGCGAGGAGGCCAAGGCCCGCCAGGTGGCCGGGTGGTACCAGGACGTCTTCGGGCGGGACCACTACTTCATGGAGCTGCAGTCCCACGGCCTCGAGGAGCAGCAGAGGGTGACCGAGGGCACGCTCCGCATCGCCCGGGCGCTCGGGGCTCCGGTGTGCGGGACCAACGACTCGCATTACCTCGAGGCGACCCACTCCCGCGCCCACGAGGCGCTCCTCTGCATCCAGACCGGCACCACGCTGGCCGACCCGAACCGGTGGCGCTTTTCCACCGAGCAGTTCTACCTCAAGTCGGCGGAGGAGATGCGGCGGGTCTTCCACGACCTGCCGGAGGCCTGCGCCAATACCCTGGCGGTGGCCGAGCGCTGCACCCTGGAGCTCGGCTTCGGCAAGTTCCACCTGCCCAAGTACGGGGTGCCCGAGGGGCACACGCTCGACTCCTACCTCGAGCACCTGGCCAGCGAGGGGATGCGGACCCGCTACGGCTCGCCGGCCCCCGACGCCGTGGCGGAGCGGCTGCGCTACGAGCTGGGCGTGATCTCGCGCATGGGGTTCTCGGGCTACTTCCTGGTGGTGTGGGACTTCATCGCCTACGCCCGCCGCCAGGGGATCGCCGTGGGGCCCGGGCGCGGCTCCTCGGCCGGGTCGCTGGTGGCCTACTGCCTCGGGATCACCAATGTGGACCCCATCCGCTACGATCTCCTCTTCGAGCGCTTCCTGAATCCCGAGCGCATCTCGATGCCGGACATGGACATCGACTTCGCGGACGACCGGCGCGACGAGGTGATCCGGTACGTGGTGGAGCGCTACGGGGCCGACCGCGTGGCGCACATCATCACCTTCGGCACCATGGGCGCCAAGGCGGTGATCCGCGACGTGGGGCGGGTGCTGGGCTTCTCCTACGGCGAGGCCGACCGCCTCGCGAAGCTCGTCCCGGGCTTCCCGCTCAACATCACGCTGGACGACTCGCTGGAGAAGGCCCCGGAGCTGGCGCAGCTGGTCAGGCGCGACCCGCGGGTGGGGGAGCTGTGGGGCGTGGCCAAGGCGCTCGAGGGGTGCACGCGGCACGCCTCGGTGCACGCCTCGGCGGTGGTGATCTCGGACGAGCCGCTCATGGAGCGGGTGCCGCTCTACAAGGACCCGAAGCGGCCGGAGCTCATCACGGGCTTCGCGATGGGGCCCATCGAGAAGCTCGGGCTCCTCAAGATGGACTTCCTGGGCCTCAAGACCCTGACGGTGATCACCGACGCCGTCCGGCTCGTGAAGGAGTCGCGCGGCGTCACGCTGGACCCGGACGCCTTTCCCCTGGACGACGCCCGGACGTATCAGCTTCTCAGCGAGGCGCGCACGCTGGGCGTCTTCCAGCTGGAGTCGCCGGGCATGCGGGACGCGCTGCAGAAGCTCCGTCCCGGGCACATCGAGGACCTGATCGCCATGGTGGCGCTGTACCGGCCGGGGCCCATGGACCTGATCCCGGACTTCGTGAACCGGAAGCACGGCCGCGCGCCCATCACCTACGAGCACCCGGCCATGGAGGAGCACCTCAAGGCGACCTACGGGATCATGGTCTACCAGGAACAGGTGATGCGGCTCGCCGCCGAGCTGGCCGGCTTCACGCTGGGGCAGGCCGACACGCTCCGGAAGGCCATGGGGAAGAAGGACCGCGAGCTCATGGCCCGGCAGCGCGAGCAGTTCGTTACCGGCTGCCGGGCCAAGAAGATGGACGCGCGGAAGGCGGAGCGGATCTGGGAGCTGATCGAGAAGTTCGCCGGCTACGGGTTCAACCGCAGCCATGCCGCCTGCTACGCGTTCGTGGCCTACCAGACCGCGTACCTCAAGGCGAACTACCCCGTGCAGTTCATGGCCGCGCTGCTCACCTCCGAGATGGACAGGACGGAGAAGATCGTCCAGCACATGGACGAGTGCCGGGCCATGGGGCTCGAGGTGGCGCCACCCGACGTGAATGCCTCGGAGGCGCGATTCACGGTGTCGGAGGCTGCGATCCGCTTCGGGCTGGCTGCCGTCAAGAACGTCGGGGCCTCGGCCATCGAGTCCATCGTCAGGAACCGCGGCCAGCACGGGCCCTTCACCTCGCTGGGGGACTTCTGCGGCCGCGCGGACCTCAGGCTCATCAACCGGCGCGTCATCGAGAGTCTCATCAAGGCCGGGGCCTTCGACACGCTGGGTGCCACCCGGGCCGCCTTGCTCACCTCGCTGGACCAGGCCATGGAGGCGGGGCAGCGGAAGCAGCGGGACCGCGAGGAGGGACAGGCCTCGCTCTTCGACGTCCCGGGGGCCGCCGACCCGGCCCTGCCGGCCGCGGCCGAGCGCGAGGCGGCGGCGCCCGAGTGGCCCACCGAGCAGCGCCTCGCCTACGAGAAAGAGGTGCTGGGCTTCTACCTCTCGGGACACCCGCTGGAGCGGTACCGCGAGACGGCCCGGAACCTGGGCACGACGGGGGCGGCGGAGGTGGCCTCGCGGCCGGTGGCTTCGCGCGTCGCGCTCCTGGGCCAGATCAGCGCGCTCAGGGAGCGCGCGACGAAGAGCGGCAACCGCATGGCCTTCGCGACGCTCGACGTGGCGGACGGCGGCGTGTCGCTCACCGTGTTCCCGGAGGCACTCAAGACCTGCGGCGCGGCGTTGCGCGCCCCGGGCCCGGTGATCGTCAAGGGGCGCATCGACGAGACGGAGAAGGGCCGGGTCGTCCTCGTGGAGGAGATCGCGCCGCTCGAGACCGCGCTCCGCGCGGCCGGCGCGGGCGCGCGGGGGCGCGCTGGACTTGGGACGGCGCCGGCCGACGGGGGCGAGCTGGAGAACGGGGGCGAGCTGGAGAACGGGGGGGAGCGGCACGCGCATGCGTGCCGGCTCCGGCTGCGCCCCGAGGCATCCGCCGTGGAGCCGTTGCTCGCGGCGGTGCGGCAGGTCTGCCGGGAGCACCCGGGCGGGACGCCGCTCTTCCTGCACGTGCTCCTGCCGGAGCACGAGGTCGTCGTGAAGGCGGCGGGATGCCCCATCGAGCCCGGCCCCGAGCTGATGGAGAAGCTCGAGGGCCTCCTGGGGCCGGACAGCGTCACCGTCGAGTATGCCGGACGAGCTTGAGTTCGAGAAGCCGGTCCTGGAGCTGGAGAGCCGCATCGCGGAGCTCCGCGCCTCCGGGGGGAGCGAGGCGGCGTCCCGGAGCGAGATCGCCAGGCTGGAAGACCGGCTCAAGCGGCTGCAGCAGAAGATCTACGGGAGCCTCACGGCCTGGCAGCGCGCGCAGCTTGCCCGGCACCCGAAGCGGCCGCACGCCCTGGACTTCTTCCGCCTCCTCTTCACGGACTTCCTCGAGCTGCACGGCGACCGCGTGTTCGGCAACGACATGGCGATCGTCGGGGGGCTCGCGGGCTTCGAGGGAGAGCCCGTGGTCGTCCTCGGGCACCAGAAGGGGCGCGACACGCGGGAGAACATCGCCCGCAATTTCGGGATGCCGCATCCCGAGGGCTACCGCAAGGCGTTGCGCCTCATGCGGCTGGCCGAGAAGTTCGGCAAGCCGGTGATCACCTTCATCGACACGCCCGGGGCCTATCCGGGGCTCGGGGCCGAGGAGCGCGGACAGGCCGAGGCGATCGCGCGGAACCTGCGCGAGATGGCGGGCCTGCGGACGCCCGTCATCTCCGTGGTGACGGGGGAGGGGGGCAGCGGCGGGGCGCTGGCCATCGGGGTGGCCAATCGCGTCCTGATGCTCGAGTACGCGATCTACTCGGTCATCTCCCCCGAGGGCTGCGCCGCCATCCTCTGGGGCGATGCCTCGAAGGCGCCCGAGGCGGCGCGGCTCATGCGAACGACGGCGCCTGACCTCCTGCGTCTCGGCGTCATCGACGGGATCGTCCCCGAGCCCCCGGGCGGCGCCCACCGCGACTGGGAGGAGGCGGCCGCGCAGCTGCGCGGGGCCCTGTCTGCGGAGCTCGGGCAACTCAAGTCGAGGACTGCGGACGAGCTGGTGCGGGAGCGCTACGAGAGATTCCGCCGCATCGGCGTCTTCGCGGAACCGGCCTGAACGCCCCGCGGTTTGACACCTCCGGGGCCGGGTGTTAACGTAAGCCCCAGGAATTTATGCCCAAACTTCATGTCATCACCTACGGCTGCCAGATGAACGAGTACGACTCCGAGCGGGTGGCCGGGCTGCTCGGGCGCGCGCGCTACGAGCTCACCGAGTCCCCCGAGGGGGCCGACGTGATCCTGCTGAACACGTGCTCGATCCGCGAGCGCGCCGAGGAGAAGGTCTTCTCCCAGCTCGGGTCGCTCCGAAGGCTCAAGCGGGCCAATCCGGATCTCGTCATCGGGGTGATGGGCTGCATGGCGCAGCTCCAGCAGGGGCGGATCCAGGCGCGCGCCCCGTTCGTGGACCTGGTCTTCGGCTCGCCGGCCATCGCCCGGGTCGGCGACCTCGTGGCGCGCGCCCGGGCGGAGCGGCGGCCGCTCCTCGACACGGGCGAGGGGCCGCTGGTGGGGATCGCGCCCCGCCCCGATGAGCGCCGCCGCCTCAAGGCCTTCGTGACGGTCATGGAGGGCTGCGAGAAGCACTGCACCTTCTGCGTCGTGCCGACCACGCGGGGGCGGGAGCGCAGCCACGCGCCCGGAGCCGTGCTGGCGGGAATTGCCGAGCTCGCGGGGCGGGGCTGCCGCGAGGTGACGCTCCTCGGGCAGACCGTGAACGCCTACGGCCGCGACCTCACGCCCCCCACGGACCTCGCCGCCCTCCTCGAGCGGGTGAACGAGATCGACGGCCTCGAGCGGGTCCGGTTCACCACGTCGAACCCGTACAACCTCACGAGCCGGCTGATCGGCGCCATCCGGGAGCTCCCGAAGGTGGTGGAGTACCTGCACCTGCCGCTGCAGTCGGGCTCGGACCGGATCCTCGCCCGCATGAACCGCGGCTACACGCGGGCGCGCTACCTCGACCTGATCGCCCAGCTCAGGGAGGCGGTGCCGGAGATCGCGCTCTCCACCGACCTGATCGTCGGCTTTCCCGGGGAGACCGAGGAGGATTTCGAGGCCACGGTGAGCGTGGTCGAGCGGGTGGGCTACGACAACGTCTTTGCGTTCCGTTACTCGCGGCGCCCCGGCACGCCCGCCGCGGCGATGCCGGAGCAGGTGCCTGACGAGATCAAGGCCGGACGCAACAGGCGCCTCCTGGAGGTGGCCGGCCGCGTGGCAGCCGCGAAGAGCCGGGACCTCGTGGGCCGCGTGCTGGCCGTCCTGGTGGAGGGCGCGTCCCGCAAGAGCCCCCTCGAGGCGACCGGCCGCACCCGCTGCAACCGCGTCGTGAACTTCGATCCCGAGGGCCAGGACCTCTTCGGCGAGGTGGTTCCAGTCCTCATCACCCAGGCCCTGCCTCACAGCCTGCGCGGAGCGCTGGCCGGCCGCGAGGCCGCGCTCCAGGCCGCGGCGGCCCAGCGGGCGTAGGAGGGAAGCGCGCCATGTGGCTCGAGATGAAGGTGAAGGGGCTGGCCCTGGACCCGCTCTCCAACCTGCCCATCCTCATTCTCCGCGACGAGGAGGAGAAGCGCTCGCTGCCCATCTGGGTGGGACTCGCTGAGGCCAACGCCATCGCGCTGGAGCTGGAGAAGATCCCGACGCCGCGGCCCATGACCCACGACCTCATCAAGAGCATCCTGGAGTCGCTGCACGCGCGCGTCGTGAAGGTGGTGGTCAACGACCTGCGGGAGAACACCTTCTTCGCCGTCATCCACCTGCAGCTCGGCGCCACCGAGATCACCGTGGACTCCCGCCCGTCGGACGCCATCGCGCTCGCGCTCCGGGTGGCCGCGCCCATCTTCGTGGAGGAGGAGGTCGTCCTCAGGGCGCAAACCGTCGAGGTCGTCCGGGAGGGCGAGACGGCTCCCGCGAAAGGCGACGACCAGGAGCGGGTGAAGGAGTGGCTCGACTCGATCAAGCCGGGGGACTTCCTGGAGCGCGGGAAGGAGCCGGGCGGCCCCGCCGAGTAGCGGATGCGGGTCGCACTGTTCACCAACAACTACCTGCCGTTCCGGGGCGGCGTCACCACCGCCGTCGAGACGCTCCGCGAGGGGCTCGAGCGCCTCGGGCACAGGACCTGGGTGTTCGCGCCGGCGCCGGCCGAGACGATGGAGGACCCGCCGCTGGTCTTCCGCTACCCGTCGATCCCCGCGCCCACCTATCCCGGCTTCGCCCTGCCGCTGCCGTTCTCGCCGCGGCTGGCGCGGGTGGCGCGCGGGCTCGACCTGGACGTCATCCACGCCCAGCACCCCTTCCTCCTGGGCGTCACGGCCCGGCGGCTGGCCCGGCAGCAGCGCCTTCCGCTGGTCTTCACCTACCACACGCGCTACGAGAAGTACGCGCACTACGTGCCGCTGCCGCAGCGGTTTGTGCGGGCGCTGGCGGTCCGGCTCTCCTGCCGCTTCGCGGACTCGGCGGACGTGGTGGTGGCGCCGTCGGCCGGGATCGCCGAGATGCTCCGCGAGCGCGGCGTCGGCACGCGCTTGGCCGTGGTGCCCACCGGCGTGCCCGTGGACCAGTTCGCGCCGGGGGACCGGACGGCGGCCCGCCGGCGCCTCGGGCTTCCCTCCGGGGCGCCGCTCTGTCTCTACGTGGGGCGGCTCGACCGGGAGAAGAGCGTGGAGCGGGTCATCGCGGCGTTCGGGTCCATCGCCGAGGCGCTGTCGGACGCGCGGCTGTCGCTCGTGGGGCAGGGCAGTCATGCCGAGGCGCTTCGCCGGGCGGCCGAGGCGAGCCCCGCGCGCGACCGGATCCACTTCCACGGGGGCGCGGCGCGCGCAGCCCTTCCGCCCTACTACCAGGCCGCAGACCTGTTCCTCTTCGCCTCCGAGACGGAGACCCAGGGGCTGGTCCTCGCCGAGGCGCACGCCTGCGGGCTCCCGGCAGTGGCGGTACGCGCCTCCGGCGTCGAGGAAGTGGTCGTCGACGGTGAGACGGGCATCCTCACCAAGCCCGACGCCAGCGACCTCGCGGACGCCGCGATCGCGCTCTTGCTCGACCCCGAGCGACGCCGGGCGATGGGGGCGGCGGCGCGGGTCGTGGCCGAGCGCTCCTTCTCCGCCTCGGCCCAGGTGGCGGCCATGGCGGCCGAGTACGCCCGCCTCCTCGCATGAACGGCCGCGAGCTGCGGCTGGAGCTCCGGCCGGAGTGGGACGCCGCCGCCGGCGGCCAGGGACGCAGCGGGCTCCTGGCCGCGGACGCGCGCGCGCGCACCCTCCTGCGGCTCCTCGTGACCTATCCCGAGGTGTGCTACATCCTGCCCGATCGGATCCGCCTCGAGCCCTCGTCGGATCCACGCCTCCTGGAGAGCATCACGCGCTTCCTCGAGCGCCAGTCGTGGCTCGTCAAGAGCGTCGCTGTGCAATGATCCGGGACCCGGAGACGAGGAGACGCGCATGAGCGAGCCGGAGAGGGAGGAGCGGCTGCTGCGGAGGATCCGGGCGGGGGAGCGCATCGAGTCCCCCGAGGAGATGACGGAGGAGTACCGGCACCACCTGATCCACCTCATGACCATGCAGGCGGACTCGGAGCTGGCCGGCGCCTTCGGCTACGTGCCGTGGATCATGAAGGCGCCGACCATCGAGGAGAAGCACGTGGTCGCGCAGATCGTCAAGGACGAGGTCCGTCACGCCCACGTGATGTACGGACTGCTCGAGGACCTGGGCGTGAAGGTGGCGGCCCACGTCGCCAGGCACGACTTCACGCTGAGGCTCGACGACGCGGAGGCGGATATCGGCACCCAACGGGTGGCCGACGACGAGCGGGTGAACATCTTCTACTATCCCATCGACCGCTGGTCCGACTTCGTCTTCTTCAACTTCTGCATGGACCGCGGGGCAGGGCATCAGCTCGAGGACGTGCGGCAGTGCTCCTACGGACCGTGGGCCCGGGCTATCGAGGGCATCTTCAAGGAAGAGAAGATGCACATCCGCCACGGCGAGCTGTGGGTGCAGCGGCTCGGCGCCGACCCCGCCACCCGGGGCGAGGCGCAGGGAGCGCTGGACAAGTGGTACGTGCGGACCATGAACATCTTCGGGCGGCCCGGGTCGGCGCGGAACGCGCTGTACCGGAAGCACGGCCTGAAGCTCCGCGACAACGACGAGGTGCGCGGGGCCTTCGCGCGCGAGGTGAAGGGGCTCGCGGAGGCCGCTGGACTCACGGTGCCCGACTGGACACCCGCGTGGGACCGGCTGCCCGAGGATGCGCAGATTCCCGGGTAGGGGGCCGGACAGGCCGCGGCGGCGCGAGCCGGCGAGGGAGGGGGTGCGGCCAGTTGCGATCCTCCTCGCCTGGATCGCTTTCCTCGCGGGGTTCTCCGGGAGCGGGACCGCCGCGCCCCGGCAGGTCAAGGTCGTGATCGAGTTCCGCCAGCAGGACCGCGCGAGCCAGCAGGGCGTGCAGGGCTCGGGCGGCGTCAGCGTGCGGTCGCGCTCGACGCGCGCGGGCGGCGGGGTCGCCGCCGAGGACACGGCCACCGTCACCACCCGCATCGGACGGCAGATCGTGGATGCCCCGCTGCTGGACATGCGGCTGGAAATCGTCGACGCCAGACGGGTGACCTGAGGTCCCCGGACGTGGCCGAATACGACGCAGCTTCGGCGGCTTGCGCCCTCGGGCCGGCCGCGCTATGGTCGGGCATGCTCGGCGCGGAGGGCACTAGGTCAATCGCATGGACCCGCGGGCTCGAATCCGTTCCAGGGATCGGCGCGCCCAGTCCGGCGCAGCCAGGAGGAGGAAGCGCATGCGACTGTTTCGGAGGATGACTGACGCGGCAGTCCTGTCGCTCGTGGCTCTGCTCGCGGGCGTCCTGGCCTCGATGCCTGCCCCCGGCCAGGCCCAGACCGTGCGGCTCGGGCTCCTGACCTCGATGACGGGCCCGGCCGCGGCCACCGGTGAGGATCAGCGGCGGGCGGCGGCGCTCGCCGTGGACGAGGTCAACGCCGCCGGCGGCGTTCCCGTCAAGGCTCTCAATGCGCGCCTCAAGCTCGAGCTGCGGATCGGCGACGACCAGACCTCCCGGGAGGGCGCGGTGTCCGGCGTGACCAGGCTGATCGTCGAGGACAAGGTGAGCTTGGTGTTCGGCGGGCTGGGAAGCGCCTTCGGCATGGCCGCGCTGCCGCTGATCCGGGAGCACGGGATGCCCTACATCCCCACTCCCTCGACGCCGCAGTTCACACGCACGACGGACATGGGGCCGGACCCGACCAAGTCCATGGTCTTCCATTACCAGGCCACCGGGCTCATGTACGGCGCCGGCACCGTGGACTTCCTGGTCCAGGAGGTCAAGCCGGTCCTGGCCCGCGACCGGGCACTCCGCGTGGCCTGGCTCTACCAGGACTCGCCCTTTGGCGCCGAGTACTTCCGTGGCTACACCGACCGGGTGAAGGAGAA
>MGBV01000290.1:0-5457 GCA_001788415.1 Candidatus Rokubacteria bacterium GWC2_70_16
CCGAGGAGGGCCTCCTCCATGGTCATCTTCATCTGGCTCACGGCCATGGTCATGACGAGCTGGAGGTTCGGGCCCATGGACGAGCCCGGGTTGAAGTCGCTGGCCAGGGCCACGCGCACGCCCGTCTCGAGGAAGGCTCGCGCGGGCGCATAGGGGAGCCCGAGGAAGAAGGCCGTGCCCGGCAGCAAGGTCGCCGTGACGCCGGCCGCCTTCATGCGGGCGATCCCCTCGATGCGGGCCTTGAGGAGGTGGTCGGCCGAGAGCGCCCCCACCTCGGCGGCCAGCTCGGCGCCCCCCAGGGTGACGAACTCGTCGGCGTGGAACTTCGCGCGGAGGCCGAGCCGGGCGCCCGCCTCGAGGATCCGGCGGCTCTGCGCCACCGAGAAGACGCCCTCCTCGCAGAACACGTCCACGTGGCGGGCCAGCCCGCGGCGGGCCACCTCCGGGAGCATCTCCTCCACGACGAGGTCCACGTACGCCTCGGTGCGCCCCCTGAACTCCGGCGGCACCTCGTGGGCGCCGCAGAACGTGGGCATCACCGTCACGGGATGCTCCGCGTCGAGCCGGGCGATGGCCTCCAGCATCTTCACCTCGTCGGCCGTGGTGAGCGCGTAGCCCGACTTGGCCTCGCAGGTGGTGGTGCCGTGGCGGAGCATGAGGTCGAGACGCGCGCGGGCGAGATCCACCAGCTCGTCCACGCTCGCCCCGCGCGTGGCGCGCACGGTGGAGAGGATGCCACCGCCTGCCGCGGCGATCTCCTGGTAGGTGGCCCCCCGCGCCCGCATGGCGTACTCGTGCTCGCGCGAGCCGGCGAAGACGAGATGGGTGTGAGAGTCCACGAAGCCGGGCAAGGCCACGCGGCCTCCGGCGTCCACGACGCGGGCCTCGGCGCACCGCACGACCTCGCCATCCAGCCGCGCATCCGGGCCCACCCAGCAGATCCGCCCCTCGGCCGACGCCAGCGCGGCGCGCCCGATGATGCCCAGCGGTCCCTTGCCGAGACCCGGCTCGCAGCTCACGAGCTGGCCGATGTTGCGGACCAGCAGGTCGGCGGGAGGGGCCGGCGGCGGAGTCACGCGGTGATCCCGGGAAGCTTGATGGCGTGGCGGCGGGCGGCGGCGATGGCGTCCTCGTACCCGGCGTCGGCGTGGCGCATGATGCCGGTGCCGGGATCGCTGGTGAGCACGCGCTGGAGCCTGCGCGCCGCGTCTGCCGTGCCGTCGGCCACCACGACCATGCCGGCGTGGATCGAGTAGCCGATCCCGACGCCGCCGCCGTGGTGGACCGAGACCCAGGTCGCCCCGGCGGCCGTGTTGACGAGCGCATTCAGGATGGGCCAGTCGGCGATGGCATCGGACCCGTCCCGCATGGACTCGGTCTCGCGGTTCGGAGAGGCGACCGAGCCCGAGTCGAGATGATCCCGCCCGATGACGATGGGCGCCTTCACGCCCCCCGAGGCCACGAGCTCGTTGAAGATGCGTCCCGCGCGGGCGCGGTCGCCGTAGCCGAGCCAGCAGATGCGCGCGGGCAGCCCCTGGAAGTGGACGCGCTCCTGCGCCAGGCGGAGCCAGCGCACGAGATCCTCGTTGTCCGCGAACGCCTCCATCAGCGCCCGGTCGGTGGCGAAGATGTCCTCGGGGTCACCCGACAGCGCGACCCAGCGAAACGGGCCCTGGCCCTGGCAGAAGAGCGGGCGGATGAAGGCCGGGACGAAGCCCGGATAGGAGAAGTCGCTGACGCCGGCATTCTCGGCCTCGCGGCGGAAGTTGTTGCCGTAGTCGAAGAGGATGGCGCCGCTGCGCTGGAAGTCCAGCATGGCGCGCATCTGGAGCGAGATGGACTCGTAGGCCCGGCGCAGGTACTCCTTCGGGTCGCGCTGGCGGAGAGCGGCGGCCTCGCCCACCGATAGCCCCGCGGGGATGTAGCCGTTCACCATGTCGTGGGCCGAGGTCTGGTCCGTCACCACGTCGGGGCGTAGGCCCCGCCGGGCCAGCTCCGCGTGGGCCTCGGCGGCATTGGCCTGCAGCGCGATGGACAGCGCCTCGCCGCGCTTCCGCGCCTCCTCCGCCCAGCGGAGCGCCTCGTCCAGCGAGGCCGTGGCGCGATCCACGTAGCGTAATCGCAGCCGGCGCTCGATGCGCTCGCCGTCCACCTCGACGAAGATCCCCACGCCCTCGTTCATGGTGACGGCCAGCGGCTGGGCGCCGCCCATGCCGCCGAGCCCGGCGGAGAGCACGAGGCGGCCGCGGAGCGTGCCGCCGAAGTGCGTCCGCGCGCAGGCGGCGAAGGTCTCGTAGGTACCCTGCAGGATTCCCTGCGTGCCGATGTAGATCCACGAGCCCGCCGTCATCTGGCCGTACATGGTGAGCCCCATCGCCTCGTAGCGGCGGAAATGCTCCCAGTCACCCCACTCGGGGACGAGCATGGCATTGGCGATGAGGACGCGCGGGGCATCCGGGTGGGTGCGGAAGATGCCGACGGGCTTGCCTGACTGGACCAGCAAGGTCTCGTCGCCCTCCAGGCTCCGGAGCGAGGCGACGATGCGGTGATACGCCTCCCACGAGCGCGCGGCCTTGCCCGAGCCGCCGTAGACGACGAGGTCCTCCCAGCGCTCGGCCACGTCCGGGTCGAGGTTGTTCATGAGCATGCGGAGCGCCGCCTCCTGGGGCCAGCCCTTGCAGGACAGCGCGCTGCCGCGCGGGGCGCGGATGGGCTCGGCGGGCCTGCTGGCGGCGAGGGCAGTCATGGTCACAGCCATGGTACTTTGCCGGGGCCCCTCGGCTCAATGCCCTATACTGGCCGCGTGCGGCTTCAGGGTCAGCGCCCCTCGTTTCGCCGCGTGGTCCGCGCCCTCGCCCTCGGGGTCCTGGTCAGCGTGGGCGTCACCGCGCTGTCGCATGTGGGCGTGCTGGCGGGCTGGGAGACGCGGGCCGTGGACGCCTTCCTCTTCTTCCGCGACCGCGAGCCCTCCCCCGACATCGCTGTGGCCCTCGTGGACGAGGACGCGTTCCGCGAGCTGGGCGAGCGCCAGCCGCTCTCGCGCCGGTATCTCGCCGACCTCGGTGAGCTCCTGCTCCAGAGCGGCGCCCGGGTCGTGGCCTTCGACGTGCAGTTCCGGGCACCCACGGCGCCCGAGGAGGACGACGCGCTGCTGGCGCTCTGCGAGCGCTGGCAGGGGAGAGGCCAGGGTCGGCTCGTCTTCGCCTCCGTGGCCACGCTGCGGGACGGCGAGGCGGGCGCGCGCTATGACCTGGCGCCGCTCTTCTCGTCGCGCCTCGCCGGGCTCATGGGCTTCGCCAATGCGCCGGTGGGGCAGGACGGCGTGATCCGCCGGATGGCGCCCGTCCTGCCCGCGGCCGGCGGCGGGCTCCTGCCGTCCTTCGCGCTGGCCGTGGCCGCGGGATACGCCGGCCATGCGCCGGCGGATCTGGCCCGGGCGCTCGCGACGGGCTCGCCGCTGGCCCTGCCGGCGCGCGACGCCAAGGGGAGAGTCGGCCGCGCCGAGCCTCTGCCCCTCGGGCGCCTCGCCTCGGCCCAGTGGCGCATCGACTACGCCGGCGCCGCGGGGGCCTTCACCTCCTTCCCGAGCGGCCCGCTGGTGGCGCTCTCGCGGAGCGGGGTCAGGCCTCCGCCGGAGAACCCCTTCCGCGGGAAGATCGTGCTGGTGGGGGCGACCTTCCAGGCGAGCCGGGACTTCCACCCGACGCCCGTGGGGATGATGGCCGGCGTGGAGGTCCACGCCAACATGGTCCACACGCTGCTGGGGCGGCGGGCGCTGCTGCCGCCTCCCGTCTTCCTCAACCTCGCGGTGCTGAGCGGGGCGTGCCTGGTGGTGTCGCTGCTCTCGGTGTGGCTGCGTCCGGCGTGGGTCGCGCTGGCCGCGGGCGGGCTCATCGCCCTCTTCGCGGCGCTCTCCTACGAGGCCTACACGCGCGGCGGCTACTGGCTCGACTTCGTGGCGCCGCTCGTGGGGATGCTCGCGTACCTGCAGGGCGCGCGGCTCCTGGCGCGGCGCAGGCTGAGGCAGGCCTTCGGCCAGTTCGTGAGCCCCGAGGTGATGGATCGCGTGCTGCGCGAGGGGGCGGGGCTGGGCGGCGAGACCCGCACGGTGTCGGTGCTCATGTCCGATCTCCGCGGCTTCACGAGCATGGCGGAGCGGCTGCCGCCCGCGCAGGTCTCGGCGGTGATGAACGAGTACTTCACGGCCATGGTGGACGTGATCCTCGGGCAGCGCGGCATGGTGCAGGATTTCATCGGCGACGGTATCCTGGCGGTGTTCGGGGCGCCGCTCCCCGACCCGGAGCACGCCTGGCACGCCGTCGAGGCGGCGCTCGGGATGCAGGCGGCGCTCGCCGCGCTCAACGGGCGCTGGCAGGCGGAGGGCCGGGCGCCGCTCGCGATGGGGGCCGCGGTGCACACGGGGCCGGTCTTCGCCGGCAACGTGGGGGCGCCGCGGAAGAAGAAGTACGCGGTACTGGGAGACACGGTCAACACGGTGTCACGCATCGAGGGGCTCAACCGCGAGCTCGGCACGACGGTGCTCGTGAGCGGCGCCACGCTGGCCGCCGTGGGGGAGGGCGTGGTCGCGAGGGATCGCGGGACGGTCATGGTCAAGGGCAAGGCGGAGCCCGTGCAGGTCCACGAGCTCCTGGGGAGGAGGGACGGCTGATGCGCCTCGACAGGGACAGAAGACGGCGCCTCGTCGCATCGCTTGGCCTCGCGCTCCTGATCGCCGGGGTCGCCCCCCCGCGCGCGGCCTTCGCGCAGACGGGAGAGGTGGCCGGGATGATCACCGAGATCAAGCTCGGCAAGGGCGCGGTGGAGGTCAAGCCGGCCGGTGGCGGCGACTGGCGTCCCGCCGGCCCGCTCATGAGCCTCCTGGGGGGAGACACGGTGCGCGCCAGCGGCGGCGGGTCGGCGGTGATCCTCCTCACCGGCGGCCGCGGCACGATCCGCGTCGATGGCACCGCCGGGCCCATGGTCGTGCCGGGCGCCCAGGCCGGCGAGGGGAAGGTGCAGAAGGCGCAGGCGCTCCTGAGCGCCAGCTTCGGCTTCCTGTCCTCCCGGGCCAAGGAGATGCCGCAGACCGTGCTCGGCACCCGCTCCTGGCTCAAGCCCCCGGCGGTGCTGGCGCCGCGGAACGGCCCGGTGCTGGCCGATGCGCTCCGCTTCGAGTGGTGGGGCAGCCGCCTGTCACGCTACACGATCCAGATCGCCGGCCCCTCGGGTGTCGTCCACGAGCGCGCGGGGGTCACGGGGGCGCGGCTGGACTACCCGGCGGATGCCCCTCCGCTCCTCCCGGGGGTCCGCTACACGTTCAGGGTGAGCACCGAGAGCCAGCCGCCGCAGGAGGCGTGGTTCGAGGTGCTGAGCCCCGAGCGCACGCGCGAGGTGCGGGCGAGCCTGGCCGCGCTGGAGCAGGAGGTGGGGACGGCGGCGCCGTCGAACACCCTGGTG
>MGBV01000290.1:5556-6340 GCA_001788415.1 Candidatus Rokubacteria bacterium GWC2_70_16
CACCTGCTCCTGGGCAACCTCTACTCCCAGTCCGGGCTGCCCGAGCAGGCCCATCAGTCCTTCGACGAGGCCCGCTTCCTCATGGGCGGCAAGCTCCGGCGGTAGGCCTCACGTCACCCAGCCGCCGGCGAAGGGGATGACCTGCCCCACGAAGAAGTCGGCGTCCTCGGAGGCGAGGTAGACCGCGAGCCGCGCCGACTCCTCGCTGCGCGCGATTCGCCCTGCCGGGATGTTCTTCACCATGCGCTCGAGGGCCTTCGGGTCCGACACGAGTTCCGGCGGGAAGTAGGTGGGGTTCTCCACGTAGTTCTGCGCGATGGCATTGACCTGGATGCCATCGCGCGCCACCTCTCGCCCCACCGCCCGGGTGAGCCCGTTGACCCCGGCCCGCGCCGCTGTGTAGGCCGCATAGCGGGCGAGCCCCGGCAAGGCGGCGGCCGAGGACATGTTGATGATCTTCCCGCGCCGGGCCGGCCGCATGACCCGGAGCGCCGCGCGCAGGCAGTAGAACGGCTCGTCCAGGAGCCGCTGCATCAGCTCCCGCCACGCCGCGTCCGTGACCGCCTCGGTGGCGCTGCCCGCGGGCGGGCAGGCATTGTTGTTCACGAGCACGTCGAGCCTGCCGAAGCGCGCCACCACGGCGTCCACGGCGCGCTCGGCCTCGGCCGACTCGGCGAGGTCCCCCGTGAGGGCCAGCGCCGTGCGCCCGAGGCGCTCGGCGAGAGCGACCAGTGGCGCGGCGGCCTTCGGCTCGCGGTCGTGGAGGGCCAGCGTGGCGCCCTCC
>MGBV01000290.1:6372-10388 GCA_001788415.1 Candidatus Rokubacteria bacterium GWC2_70_16
GAAGTGGCTGCAGTTGGTGATCAGCGCGACCTTGCCGGTGAGTCTCATGGAGGCCTCCGCATCCCGCGCCAGCCTAGCCCCGATGCCCCGGGCGCGCAAGAGCGCGCACGAGAAGACCTGATGATGTGGGCTCCGGGCCTCTCAGGGCGCGACCAGCGTCAGTCTCGGGAAGTAGCTGCGGTAGCGCCGCGCATCGCGTGTGAGAAGTGGCAGTCCGCGTACCGCCGCGTGGGCTCCCACGTAGAAGTCCGGCAGGGGAGAGCGCTTCCGGCCGCCCGCCCGCCGATATCTCAGGAAGCACTTGGCCGCCAGGAAGGCTGCCTCCCAGGGCAGGGCCTCCCGCCGGAAGAAGTCGGCCGGAAGGGCAGCGTCGACGTCCTCGATACGCTCGAAGCCGACCGACACCTCGGAGTACACGATGGGATTGATGACGAGCACATGGTCTTCGGCCAGGCGCGCGAGTTGCCCCGAGGACCACTCGAACCACGTCGTGTCCTCCGTCACCACGTCGAGGATGACATTGCTGTCGACGAGGATCTCCCGCATCGAGGATGCGTCTACCGGGCGCGCGTCAGGGCCATGATCTGGTCGGTGGTCAGCCGGGTGGTGGCCCTCCCTCGCATGCCATCCAGGAGGCGCCCGCCCCGCCGTCCGGCGGTCCGGGCTCTGCGAAGGATGACCGTGCTCCCCCTCAGGAGGAACTCCACCTCGGTTGCCGGCAGGAGCCCGGCCTTACGTCGAATGGCCAGCGGGATCGTCACCTGTCCCTTGCTCGTGATCCGCATCGTGCCCTCCCTCGGGCGCAGGAGTCTTACCGGTAAGAGTAAGAGCCTCGCGCGCCCGCGTCAAGGCGCCCGATTCAGATCCCCCGCCTTTCACGGCCATCCCGTTCAGGACCCGGGAGGCGCCGACCGGGCCCGAGGGGGCCGTCCTCTCCCCGACGCCCGGGCCCGCCACCCACTCGGGGGCGGCTGACCCAGGGGCGCAGGCGGACGCGGAGCCCGCCGGCGAAGCAGAGGACTGGGAGATGACGCCCGCGTGCTATCATGCCCTGAGCGTGAGCCTGCCTGCGACCCTTCATCCCCTCTTCTGGGACTGCCAGCCCGAGGACCTCGATCCCGAGGCTCACGCTCCCTTCATCCTCGAGCGGGTCCTCGAGTACGGGACCCTGGCCGGGGCACGCTGGGCGCTCGGGACGTACGGGCCTGACCGGGTGGCCGTCTTCCTCAGGACTCGAGGGACGCGCACCCTCTCGCGCAAGACGCTGGCTTTCTGGACCCTGCTGCTCGGGCTCGAGGACGAGGCGTGTTTCGAGAAATCCTCACTGGACCACAGCAGGCGCTTCTGGAACTACTGAGCCGGATCGCCGAGGTCCGGAGCTTCTACCTCGCCGGGGGCACGGCCCTGGCCCTCCACCTCGGCCACCGCCGGTCCCGGGACTTCGACTTCTTCAGCGCGGCGCAGTTCCTGCCCCAGGATCTCCTCTCGCAGCTCCGCGCGGCCGGAGAGCCGACCGTCCTCCAGGAAGCGTCTGGGACGCTGAGCGTCATGCTGGGCGGCGTCCCCACGAGCTTCTTCCACTACGACTACCCCCTGCTTCGTCCCCCCGTGGAATCACCCTGGGGGCTTCCGCTGGCCGATCCCCAGGACATCGCCGCCATGAAGCTGTCGGCGCTGGCCGGCCGCGGCTCGCGCAAGGACTTCGTGGACCTGTACGTGTATGCCCGAACCCTCGCTCCCCTCGAGGAGGCCTTGGCGTGCTTCCGCGAGAAGTACCGGGGCGTCACGGTGGACCCGTATCACTTGCTGAGGAGCCTGACCTACTTCGAGGATGCGGAGGCCGAGGCCATGCCCGAGGTGCTGGGGGGGCCGACATGGGACGAGGTCAAGGCCTTCTTCCGCGCCGAGGCGACGCGCCTGTTCCGCGCCCTCCCGTAGTCGCCGGGAAGCCCGCGCCGGCGCTCGGTCTCCCCGTGACCGCGCTCCGCGGCCTGCCTCCCATCCCCGCGAGGGCATCACCCCCTGCCAGCTAGCTCCCGGCGCTGGCCGGCCCCGGCTCCCGGCGGAGTAGCTCCTGGGTGCGCAGGTGAAGGTCTTCCTGGCGGAAGGGCTTCGGGAGAGCGGGAGCGCCGGTCCGGTCGAGGAAAGCCTCGACCTCCGGGCTGGCGAAATTCCCCGTGACGAAGAGAATGCGCCCCAGCAGATCCGGGCGCGATCGCTCGAGCTCGGCGTAGAAGCCCGGGCCATCGAGCCCGGGCATCCGGATATCGCAGAGGATGAGATCGTAGGCGCGCAGCTGCACCATGCCGAGGGCCAGGAGCCCCTGGTCGGCCGTGTCCACCTCGTGGCCATCGTCGGTGAGCATGGCGGTCAGGATCTCGGCGATCCACGGCTCGTCGTCGATGACGAGCACACGCTTGCCGCTGATGGTTTCCACCGAAGCCGTCGTCTCCATGTGGGGTGTCCTCACCGTTTGGGAGAAAGCAAGTGGTGCGCCAGGGCGGGGAGCCGAGAAATCAACGCCTTGCGGCGCCACGGCCGGGGCCGCTCACCAGGAATTGTAGCCATCCCGCCGGGAGCGTGGAAATCGCGCCTCCGAGCCATTGCCCGAGGATGTCGGGGGACACGCAAGCGCTGCACGGGCGGGATGGGCCGAGGGGCCGGCGCCGGCAACGGGACATGGCCCCCGCCTCCGCGGGCGTGGTAAGTTGCGGGCAAGGGCGCGGGACGCCGCAAGCGCGGAGGCGCGGGCGCCCGGCCCCGGAGGCGCGCGCATTTCCACCGACCCGCTGCTCGACTCGTTCACCGCCCGCTACCCGTTCCGCCTCGACGACTTCCAGCTCGAGGCCATCCGGGCGATCCAGGCGGGCCAGTCGGTGATCGTCTCGGCCCCGACCGGCTCGGGCAAGACGCTGGTGGCGGAGTTCGCCATCCACGCGGCGCTCTCCCGCGGCCGGCGGCTGGCCTACACCACCCCGCTCAAGGCGCTGTCCAACCAGAAGTTCGCCGACTTCGGCCGCCAGTGGGGCCCCGACCGCGTCGGCATCCTGACCGGCGACGTCAAGGTGAACCCGGGCGCGCCGGTGCTCGTCATGACCACCGAGATCCTGCGCAACATGTTCTACACGGGCGGGCTGTCGGGGCTCGAGACGGTGGTGCTGGACGAGTGCCACTACATGGGCGACGAGGGGCGGGGGACGGTGTGGGAGGAGATCATCGTCAACGTCCCGAAGGATGCCAGGCTGGTGGCGCTGTCCGCGACGGTGGCGAACATCGCGGAGATCGCCGACTGGATCGGCCTCGTCCACCGCCCCATCGTGGCCATCACGCATCCGCACCGGGTGGTGCCGCTCCAGTACCTGGTCGCCGACCTCTCGGGCGAGATCCACGCTTACGAGGTCGTGCGCGCCGGCAAGGTGCGGCTCCTCGGGGAGGAGCGGGAGGGCGGCGCCACGGACCGCGGGCGCTGGTACACGCGCCGGGTCGTGGATCCCACGGTGATGCTCGACGAGCTCGAGGGGCGCGGCTGGCTGCCGGCCATCTACTTCATCTTCAGCCGCGCCGGCTGCGAGCGCGCCATGGAGACGGTGCTGGCCGAGGGCAAGCCGCTCCTCACCCGCCCCCAGCAGCGCGAGGTGGACGGGGCGATCCGCCAGGCCGTGGAGGAGACCCCCGCCATGGGCGAGTCGCCGCTCAACCAGACCATCTTCCAGGCCCTCGGCATGGGCGTCGGGCTCCACCACGCGGGCATCCTGCCGGGCGTGAAACGGCTCATCGAGGTGCTGTTCGAGCGCGGGCTCTGCCGGGTGGTGTTCGCCACCGAGACCATGTCGCTCGGGATCCACATGCCGGCCAAGAGCGTGGTGCTGCAGTCGCTGGCCAAGCGCACCGACCGCGGCTTCCGCAGCCTCACCCACAACGAGCTCACCCAGATGGCGGGCCGGGCGGGGCGGCGCGGGATCGATCCCGAGGGCAAGTGCGTCATGGCGCTGGACGTGCGCGACGGGCTCGAGGAG